>JAIVYN010000311.1:0-4140 GCA_048635425.1 Candidatus Aegiribacteria sp. | reverse complement strand
GCTGGCTACGTAGGCGAAGGATGCTGTAAACATATTTGCAGAACAGAGATTGATAGTGCTGTGAGCCCCGACCTTATCGGGGCTTGCAGCCCTTTGGCTTGAGTTTGGCCATTGTAGAACTCTAAAATCCCTCTCAAATCCGTCCTAAAGAAAATCCCGAGGCAGCCTGAGGCTGGCCGTTTTGGCCCAGGAATCCTCCGTTTGTCAGGTCGTTCTCATTTGGATTTTTCCAGTTCTTATGCTATAGTTTATTAAAGGGCTGGTTTTCACGAACAAGCCATTCCGATAATTCGTTTTAAGCCGACTAAAGGGTTGTCATCCAAAAAAGGAGTAAGCTAAAATGGGGATTGAAAAGCTTTCAGAAAATGTTCTTCTCGTTAGTTTACCTAAAGAGCCACAGTTAATAAGTGATGAGCTTGTAACTGTTAATAAAATCGTAGGCGATGGACATGCCTGTGACGTAATTATTGATTTTTCCAGCGTCACACTACTGACATCTGAGAGCATAAGCAGCCTCATTATATTGGAGGGATTGCTGAAAAGCCTCGGTCACAAAGTCATTTTGTACGCTGTTTCTTCAATGATCCTACAAATCCTTGAACGAACCGGTATTCAGCCATTATTTGAATTTGCCGATGACCAGTTTGCCGCCTTGCAATCTGTACAAACTTCCTCTTTATTCTGATCATTTAGCCGGCCCACAAAATCTCATAAAGCGCCCATCGTCTTTCAATTTAAAACGCCTCACAAGCCATTAAACGACGAGCTTGTCTTGAGGGACATCTGACATCCCCCAGCTTAACAATCAGCCAATAGCTTGCATTACTGCGGCTGAGTGTGTTATAATTATGGTAGAAAAGCATACCTGTGAAACTCGTTATCTCTCTTTGAAAGAGAAGGGCAAAAGTAATGCGTAAACGAAACGGCTTTACCCCGTTAGAAATAAGAACTCCCAATCAGGAGAGCAGAAGATTTCTAACGGGGTTTACACTAATAGAGCTTTTGGTAGTGATTGCAATTATTGCATTACTGATGGCGATATTAATGCCGGCACTGCAACGGGTGAGGAAACAGGCAAAGGCAGTCACCTGTCAGTCTAACCTGAAACAATGGGGCGCCGTTTTTGTAATGTACACAGACGACCGCAACGGGTATTTCATGTCAGGCTGGGAAAGCGGTGGTTTTAAGGAGAACTGGGTAGGGGCGACTCTGTCGTACTACAACGAGAAAAAGATACGGCTTTGCCCAACGGCAACGAAACCAACGACCGAGGCTGGGCAGCATCCGTTTGCAGCCTGGATCTATGACCATTCCACAGCAGGATTAATAGTTGGCAGTTACGGATTAAATAACTGGGTTCTTGACCCTCCAAACGACTGGGAAAAATACCCGACTGAAAATTTCTGGCGGAGCCCAAACATCAGAGGTGCAGATAGTATTACGGTGTTTGGGGATTGCAGATGGAGGGCAAGCAGTCCGGATTACAAGGACTTACCTCCCGAATTTCCGGATGCTCCATACGTACCAGGGCCTGGCATTAGAATGCAGCGTTTCTGTCTCGACCGACATGACGGGCAAGTAAATCACCTTTTTATGGATTGGTCAGTCCGGGAGGTAGGACTTAAAGAGTTGTGGACGTTGAAATGGCATCACGAGTTCAACACAAATGGGCCCTGGACAAAAGCTGGCGGCGTACAAGCAAAGGATTGGCCACAATGGATGAGGAACTTTAAGGACTACTGAAAACGAATCCACAGGAAAGGCGCAATAGCATGCGCAAGCGAAACGGCTTTACCTTAATAGAGCTTTTGGTAGTGATTGCAATTATTGCATTACTGATGGCGATATTAATGCCGGCCCTTCATCGGGCCAAAGAGCAGGTTAAGGAGGTGGTCTGCAAGAGCCATCTGCACCAATGGTCGGTCTGCTTTATGATGTACACGTCCGACTATGACGGTAGATTCATGCCGGGCATCGACGAAGATTGGGCAACGGGACGATTCTCGTGGATATATACGCTGATTCCATATTACAACGAGCCGGTTATTCGCCTTTGTCCGAAGGCCAAACTCACGGTCGAAGAGGGGGGCACAATGCCCTGGGTGGCTTGGGACGTTAGCAAAACCAATCCCAGTGACTTTTCGTATCTCAGGGAACCAACGTACAAGATCGGCAGTTACGGGCTTAACTGGTGGGTCAATGACAGCGACCTGGTGGTGGGTGCGCATGATGCGAAGAACAAATGGCGGCGGACCGGCCAAAAGAATTCGAGTATGATCCCTGTGTTAATGGACTGCGGGTTTATGCTGGTCCGTTCCGAGCCGTCAGACCCACCCCCGGAACAGGATGGAGAGTTCCTCTGGGCATTCGGGGGCGGCATGAGACGTGTCTGCACGAATCGGCACAGCGGCGAGGTAAACATATTCTTTATGGACTTCTCTACGCACAAGGTGGGTCTGAAGGAACTTTGGACACTAAATTGGCACCGCAGTTTTGATGCTCGTAATCCCTGGACCAAAGCCGGCCTCGTACAGCCTTCTGATTGGCCCAAATGGATGAGAAGGTTTAAGGACTACTGAAAAAGCACTAAAATATTTAGGTTACTCCTCCAATCCTTCTCTTATTTCTTTATTTCTTAAAACCCCTCTCACTGCCGTCCTACAGAAAACCCTGAGCTGGTTAAACTTTTAGCAGCATATATGGAGTTTGTCCGCTATTGCCCTTAAACAACCGGGGCTTATATCAAATCATTCGATATAAGCCCCGGATTTATACAAATCTGCTATATCAATCCCGTTAGATATAAAAAATACGACGTTATCTAACGGGTTCAACCGCGACCCCGTATCTTGCTTCGCAACCCGAAGTCCACAGTCCGCAGGATGCAGTCCGCAGTCCGCAGGATGCCTGTCGGCAGATGCCTGTCGGCAGATGTCTTGCGGCAGAAGCAATGGGGGCCAGCTAAATCTCGACTTACGGCGCCGGTGGATATAAACGAATATCGTCAAAGTACATCGTACCTGAACCGCCGGCCTGCGGATTGTTCTTATTGCCTAAGCCAAAGCCAATCGTATTGACATTAGCAAGGTTCACGCCCTGGTCTGCAAAGGCTTGCAGGTCGATAGTCCATTCAGTCCACCTATCTATCTGTGCTGCATTAGGATTATCGTGATTGACTATCGCATTGCCGTTGAGAGCAACATATAAAGTCTCAGCAGCGTTATCAGAAATGCCACGGAACCAAATCGATAAAGTGCTAACACCATTCTCAGTCCAGTCACGCGGGTAAGTCAATGTCAACGTCGCCTCAGAGTAACCAACGCTATTGTCGTAGAATACCGGCATCGATTGGTTGCCTCCGTGAACGATAGTTTGCTCGGCAAACGGAGGACTCTCATAACCAACGAGAGAGCCGTTTGTCGGGTCGTCGTATCCGTCCAGCCACACATTAAATATCCTGTTGCTCTCGGGGTCGGCGGGGTCAAGGTCATTGTAAGATTCAAAATCGTCCACTACAAGGAAGTTAGCAGTCGTAAAGCTCCATACATTGCCTGTCCAGGGACTGTCGGGATTGGCGTTATTGGCCTCGTCAATACGCCAATAGTAAGTTGTAACCCACAGGAGTTTTCCGGATTCATAGCTCTCAGCACCAAGGTCCCCGGCACCTTTATACTCAGGCGAACCGGTATCGGCATTGCGTACGATCTCTTTATCTGTGCCGAAATAGACCTGATGCGAAGCAGCATAGACTCCCGGTGTCCAGGTAAGAGTCGGTGTATGCTTTATATCCACAGCGCCGTTAGACGGGTCCGGACTCCCGACGGCGCCCTGAGTAGTAAAGCTCCAGACGTCGCCTTTATGCGTCTCGATGACATCGAACTCATCGACCCGCCAGTAGTAAGTCTTAGCCATTTTAAGTGTGCCGGGAGGAGTATAGGTTGTAGTTCCCTGTGTGAGTCCCCCAGCGGCATTGTTGACTTCATCAAAATTATCGCCGAAATATACGGTGTGTAATTTTGAACCGAAACCTCCCGTCCAGCTAAGCTGCACATCCGGGGCCACCTGCTCGGCACCATCAGCCGGCTCGGGATAGTATGCGGTCTTGGGCGGAATACTAAAGCTCCAGACGTCACCCTTCCA
>JAIVYN010000310.1:0-4176 GCA_048635425.1 Candidatus Aegiribacteria sp. | reverse complement strand
CATGAAATGAGCTGAAGATCCATTCGAAAAGTATAGACGGAATCCGTAAAGGCCTTCAGCATCATTAACCATCAATTCGAGCACTTCAAATCGTGGCAACTTATAGAAACGGGGTCTGTCCTTAAACCTGAGCCGCTCACTCTTGTATACGCCGATTAAGGTTTGTAGAAAACGCTTCGGCCTCACATAATGTTCTGTAGATTTGGAAGCTTCTTTGTCAAAGAGAGTAGCCAATGAACTCTGGTCGAGCAAATCTACTATTCCTGGATTATTCCTTTGTGTCGCACGATGTTGAACTTCTTTCAACATCTGTTCAACGGACGGCTTGATGATATTTGGAAAAGAACCTTTGTAAAGTGAGAAGAAAAGGCAATGTTCGTATGCTTGACCGACGCTACAATTAAGAAGATTGCCAAGTATCCCCAACAACTCTTCTATGCTGTCAAACAAACTCGGTTGCTCTGCTAAGTCTTTAGCCTGAGACGGAAAATCCTCCTCTTTGAGAATTGATTCTAGTTCAATGAGAGGATCTTTACAGCGAGTGATTCCCGTCACACGAAGCAGCGTTAATATGTACTCCAAACCGCCGTTCTTCTCGGCCTCCATAAAAAGCGTTTTCAATACATCTTGGAAATCTGAGTCCACCTTACTTATTTTTCCCTTTGATTGAGGTTCTTTCATATCTCGCATAGGGATCTCCAGACAGATGCGTCAATCCTTCGATTGCCCCTTCGGCTGCGCTCCCCCCTTCGCTAAAGCTACGGAGGGCAGGCAGGGCTTCGGCTAATTCAGGACGGCATCCGTAAGGTTTAGATTATCACATTCCAGTCTGTTTGTCATGTATTTTCCGGGGAATCCGGGCTAAGGCGACGCCAATCAGGTCAATATATTGACGGCTTCGGCGATTAGCTCACGTATCGGTAAACGCTGGGGGCAGCGGGCTTCGGCGAGGGTGTAATCCATATCGAGCAGTTTGTTTCGTACGCTGGTGGGGATCTGAGCGAAAAGACTTCTGGCTTCGGCCTGCTCGCCATAACTGTTATAGTACATTAAGTACCGCATAATATTACTGACGTAAGGCGCATCCGGTAAAGCTGAGTCACAAATGTATGCACAGCCGGCACAATAACCACTGCAGGTCGCTTGGGCATATTCCTTGAAAACCGCCATATCCGCTTGCGAGAGTTTGGTTTTGTCGAGCACTGCTGCGATATTTTCTTTTAAAATACCGATTTTATTCATCCCCACGCAAGCTGAGCTGAACCTTTTATCTTCCAATACGGCTTTTATCTTCGCCTGTCCCTCGGTAAAACCCCGCTGCAGAAAGTGCTCGGCCAGTTTTTTATCCTCTTTGGTTTTTATCTGGAGCCCCTGGGTCTTCATAGCAATAAGACCGATGCCTGCTTTATGGCAGGCCTCAATAGCAGCCTGCATTTTAGCATCGTGCCTCAATCGAAAATTGTAAAGTGTCAATATGGCATCAATCCAGTCGAGTTTGGCCGCAGCGGCAAGGACCTGAGCCATATTCTGATGGGTAGTGATTCCAAAATGCCGTATCAGTTTTCGCTCCTTTGCACTCTTGGCCCACTGCCTTAGTTCGTCCGTTAACTGTGCGGGGTCGGACAACATGTGTCTACCATAGTACAAATCAATGTATTTGATATTCATTCTTTTCAGAGAGGTCGCAAGACTTTTTTCCACATCTGCCAGGGTTTTTGCCCTCATTGCCTTGGAGGAAATGAACAATTTCTTTCGGTTATCCGGGTTCTTCGAGAGAAATTTGCCTATACTAATCTCACTGTTTCCCCCTACATAGAAGTTACCTGTATCCCAATAGCTGACACCCCATTGAAGAGTATTTTTTAAAACGACTTGGTTATCAAGACGGTTTGTCCCGAGAGACAAGCACGGAATCTTAACACCTGTTTTGCCTAATTTTCGTCTCGGGACCTGCGGATATTTAGGCTTTTGAGTTTCTTCTTCAGCATTTGACTGGTTTGAGCCGGCCGTTGCTCCTTTGGAAACCAACACAGAACTTAGGCCGGCTGCGCCTACTGTCTTTAAGAAATTCCTTCTGTCGATTGTGTTTTGTTTCTCGTTCATCGCATTAACCTCCAAAAAAGATTAGCGTTTTAGCAATAACGTTCTATCAGCGCTTCTTGTTTCACCTTCTGCAGAGACCCTTATAGCTTTCTTACCGCTAACCGGGCATTCGTGTTCGCACACTCCGCAGCCAATACACTTTTCTATATCAACGAAAGGCTGTTGCAGGCGGACCTGGACCTCGATTTTACCGCCTGGAAGAGGCATTTTTGCGAATTGTCCATCAGGAGAAATTTCCAGAGAATTTTCCGTATTTGCTGTGATTTTCCTGCGTTTGCCATCTTCAACGGCACAATAATAGTCGCCGCCGGCGAATTTGTCCGGCACAATGGCTTGCTCAACCTCTATGATATTATCAGTAAATTTTTTAACTGTCAAAATACCGTCTCGTACTGTATTGAAACATTCCTGGGTATAAATTGCCTTGGGACTGACGGGACAATTTTCTTCACACACTATACAGGGTTTATCCATCGCCCAGGGAAGACATCTGTTGCGGTCAAAAAAGGCGGTTCCTATTTTGATTGGTCCGGCCTCGGCAAAATCACCGAGTCCGTGTTTCTCGGCGAGCGTAATCGGCCTAATAGCCGAGGTTGGACACATCTGGCCACAAGCTACGCAGTTCAACTGGCAGCCGCTTGAGCCAATCCGGTTGTTCAATACGGGAGTCCAGAGGTTTTCAAGACCCGGCTGGATACCACCGGGCTGGATAACATTTGTAGGGCAGGCCCGCATACATTGTCCGCACTTGATACATCTTTTCAAGAATTCCTCTTCCGGCAGTGCACCCGGCGGCCGGATAAGTTTGTGGTGCCAGTTGCTGCCTAATTTATTGCTCAGCCGAACTGCCGGTACTGCAAAGATACCACTGGCCAACGAAAGCACGAAGCCCCTGCGAGATACGTCCGGGTCTGTGATTTCGCCTGCCAGTGACGGTCTGGTCTGGTAAGCGAGCAGCTCGTCCTTACAATCATCCCGGCAGTTAAAGCAAAGGACACATTCGCTTATTCTTATTTTGCCGCTCGGCTCGCAGGCGCCTTCGCAGGCCTTATCGCACAGTTTGCAATTGGAACATTCGCTTTGCTTCTTGCCGATTCGCCAGATTGCAAACCTGCTGATGATGGCAAGCAATGCACCGAGAGGACAGATGAATCTGCAGTAAAATCGGGGGATAACCAGATTGAGTAAAATTGCTGTTAGGAATATCACGAGTATCAGCCAGGCCCCTTCATAAAAGCGGGCCGTTACGGAAACGAAGTTAACAGAACTATCAATAATGGGCAGCAATAGCAGGTTAAAAGAACGAGTTACCAGCGGTATAGGGTCGAGCAAACCAGTCTGTAAAGTGGCGGCGAGTGACGGGAAGGCAGCCATAAACAAAAAGATTATGAGAATGAAGTATTTTAAACACTGGGCCTTTCGGTATTTGTTGAGCCGGATTTTTTGTGCTGTTGTTTTTCTACGGTTGCCGAGGTAGCCAACGAACTGGTGCAGGGCGCCGAAAGGACAGACCCAGCCGCAGAAGAACCGCCCGAATATTATTGTCAGTACAATCGTAGCCAGCGCCCACAAAAGAGGCCAGTAAAGCGTGTGGGTAGTTAACGCTGTGGCGATTGCTACTAATGGGTCGAGCTGTAAAAACCAATTGACCGGCCAACCTCGTAACTGCCAGAATTTGTCGCCGACGGTGCTGACTACGCAGAACCAAACGAACATCGAGAAAAAGAAGGCCTGGCTTATACGTCTGACTGTTACAATTTTCATAGTCATACTTTCAGGGTTGTGAAAGTTGAGCACTTAGGACTTGTAAATAAATTATCTTCCATTTTTGGCTGGCTGCGGCTTCGGCTGGCGGTGTCAGCAAAACTCGGACTACCAACCAGTAGTCCTGCGTTTTGCTTCCTTGCCAGCCTTGTCCTCGCTCAGCCAAAAACGAAACCTAATTTCTTTACCAGTCCTAAGATAAGCTATTTGCTACGATTTTACAAGCGTCAGATATTTCTCTTGACGGAAAGGGGGCTAATCTGATATAAGTAAGATTATTAGAGTCCGTTGATTTTATAAGGAGGACTA
>JAIVYN010000309.1:0-4178 GCA_048635425.1 Candidatus Aegiribacteria sp. | reverse complement strand
GCTTTGAGCCGTTTTGCGGCTGCGGCACGGCCTTTAGAATCCTGGTCTGCTACAGCCACCACCTCCGCCTGCTCTATGTCGTTCCACACCACGTCCAGCCCGTGACCGTAGTTACCCCGGCCGGTCCTGCCAATTACTGCAACCCGATACTTGGGGCCTTTTGCGCCGGCCAGACGAGTCGCAGCCAACGTTGCCAGTCCAGCCGCTGTGTTCTGTATGAACTCTCGCCGTCTCATTGATTAACTCCCGCTTTTAAGTCAACTCATATTTGTAATAACGGCACCCTAATAGTTTATTGTTGCTCGACCCACGCTTCATTGAACTGTACATATTTGATCGTTTTATGCGGGGCGCCTTTTTTGTCATTATGATGGTAACTGTAAACCACATGCAAAGTGCCGTCACGACCCTGGATAATAGACGGATATGCACTGCTGGTCGCAATATTTCTGCCTCGTGCGTCCAGTTCAAGGTGCCGGGTATGCTCCCAGGTCTTCCCTTCATTGGTTGAAATCGAAACCGCCAGGCTGTGCCTGCCGTTTTCCGTATCGTTATACGCCAGGACCCAGTGACTATTTCGCAAAGTGACTATATCCGCTCCCGCTCCCGGATTAGGCAATTCGGAATCCCTCACCGGACTCCACGTAAGGCCCTTGTCTTTGGAAGTGCTCATGTGAAGACGCTTCGGGGGTGGGCCATTGTCGCGCATATAGGCGAGCAGTGTCCCATCCGCTTTTTTTGCGATGCTGGGCTGTATGTTTCCTGCTCCCACCAGCGGCTCACTAAACTGCCAGCTATTACCGCCGTCGTCCGTTATGGCCATTAATGAAAAGCTGAATCCATCCGAGTAAAACGGAATTATCATTCGGTTCTCATCAACGATAACAGCTTTGTTCTTGGTCTGCCAACCCACGCGCCTAAAGTATGCATAACCGAGCTGCTGTTCTGTGTATCGGCCTGTGGCATCGCGGAGCCGACCTCTCCGCATCATATTCTCGCCCCGCGCCTTGGCAAGCATATCTGCCCCCCACGCTTTCCATCTGTCTAACATTTTGCGAGTTGCTTCATCTGATAGCTCAGTACTTTCAGAGAGATATTTTCCGTATTCTTCAATTTGTCTTTCAATAGATTTGACAAAGCGGTCGCCGGGTTGTATGCCTCGCTCGGCCGAGTCACCGGGTTTGACATGTAGAACATCCTGCCAGGACCATTTTGGCGGCCCGTCCTGTTTCATATAGTTTTCGCTGATCCGATACTTGGGCAGGGAAGTCTCCCACTGGTTTGCTATGACCGTGTACCACATCAGCCACAGCCGGTCCTGGGGATCGATGAACAGAATCGGATTGGTATCTGGAAATCCGGGGACATCTGCCATCACGAACGGCTTGCTCCACTTTTGCTCACCGGCTCGAAGCCGCGCTCCCATAATCGCTACGTCATCTGCCTGGCGTTCGCCGGAACCTTGAAACCAGGCTGCCAGAAGATCGCCATTTGGCAGCTCAACTATCGTCGAGCCGTGTACATGCTGCCTGACAAGAGGAAATATCTCAATGGCCTTGTAAATAGCCTTTCCATCACCATCCGTATTTTTCAACGGTGCCGAAAATGTATCAGCACAACCTGCATTGCTTACTGTAAGCAGTAAGCTTAAAAACAAGACCGAAAATTGCTTGCACGCGACTCGACTGAGCTCGCCGAAGTCTGAAATTATCTCATTTTCCTTCATCTTAGCTCCTTTCTTGTAGAATCGAGAACAGAAGACAGAGAACAGAGGACAGAACTGACATCTGAATTCTGAATTCAAAAACCTCCAAGTTTTACTCTACTAATAAAATTGCTTAATAAATATAACACACAAAGGCGCTGTTTTGTTGCTTTTTCTTGCAAAATGGGCCAAAGAAATAATCTTCTCCTGTTAGAAGCTATCTCAAAACACAATTTGTCATTCTGAGCGGAGCGAAGAATCTCTTATTTCTGTCAGCCAGACCCTTCGCTTCACTCAGGGTGACAGTTTTGAGATATTTTCTTAGAAGCATAAGGACGTCTGGAGCGGGGATTACATATAGCGTATGTCGTCAGAAGTTGACACTCCCAAAAAAGAGTAATGGGCCGGGCTGGATTCGAACCAGCGTAGGCTTACGCCAACGGGTTTACAGCCCGTCCCCTTTAGCCTCTCGGGCACCGACCCATTTCAATTGACTATTTTCTATTGTCTATTTACTATTGAAACGGAATATTCAATATACAATAATCAATAATCAATAGTCAATAGTCAATAATCCAGTTCCATTGGGAAATATTTTTTGGCATTGTTGAAGCTGATGTCCTCGACCATTTTTCCCAGCAAGTCCAAATCGTTCGGCAGCAGGCCTGCTTCGACATCATTACCGAGCATATTGCAAAGTATTCTGCGGAAATATTCGTGCCTTGGATATGACAGGAAGCTTCGCGAATCCGTCAGCATCCCGACGAACCGGCTCAGCAGACCCATATTCGAGAGCACGTTAATTTGCTCTTCCATACCATTCTTTTGGTCGAGGAACCACCACGCCGAGCCGTATTGCATTTTGCCGGGCACTGAGCCGTCCTGAAAGTTGCCGGCCATAGTAGCACACAAGGCGTTGTCTCTCGGATTGAGGTTGTAGAGAATCGTTTTGGGCAGTGTGTTGTTCGCGTCCAGCCGGTCGAGGAATTTTGAAAGCGGCTGGCTTATCTGCAAATCACCTATCGAATCGCATCCGATATCCGGGCCTATGGCTTTGAACATCCGCGTACTATTGTTTCTAAGCGCCCCTAAGTGGAGCTGCTGGACCCAGCCCGATTCATAGTCTATCAGGGCGAATTCGAACATCATCGCCGATTTGAATTTGAGGCGCTGCGACAAATCCAAATCTTTGCCTGACCTTATCCTGTCAAATATCTTTTCGATTTCATTTTCGGTATAATCCTCGGCGTAAGCGGTTTCTAATCCATGGTCGCAGAGCCGACAGCCGTTTTCGTGGAAATAGTCGTGGCGTTTGCGGATTGCTTCGATATACAAGTGGAAGCTGGCTATTTCCATATCGCAGATTGTTTCGAGCTTGTCGATAAATACGTTCAGGTCTGTAATGTCCTCAACAGCCATTGCCTTGTCCGGCCGAAAGGCGGTGTGAACTTTGATTTCAAAGCCGTCGGCTCGAATCTTTTTATGATGCTCTAACGAATCGAGCGGCCCTTCAGTGGTGCAGACTAACTTGACGTTGGCTTTGCGCATTATATTGCGGACGCTGAACTGAGGCGTTCTTAACATCTCGCTGCAGGTCTCGTAAATTTCCTTAGCGGTCTCGGGGCCTAATAGTTTGTCTTTTACGCCGAAGGGCTTTTTCAATTCCAGGTGCGTCCAGTGATAGAGCGGATTTCGGATGCAGTATGGAACGGTTTGTGCCCATTTCTCGAACTTTTCATAATCATTTGCATCGCCGGTGATATATTTCTCTGCTATCCCGTTGGCCCTCATTGCCCGCCATTTGTAATGGTCGCCGTAGAGCCAGGCCTGCGTAAGGTTCTCGAAGCGATGGTCGGCGGCGATTTGGTCGGCCGGCAGGTGACAGTGATAGTCATAGATAGGCATCTTCTTTGCATGCTCGTGATAGAGAATCTTGGCGGTTTCGCTTTGCAACAAGAAATCTTCTGACATAAATTCAGCCATTTTTTGTCCTTACAGTCGCTCTATTTTTTCCCTGGTTACTTGTCCTGGTTTGACGATGGTGGCACCCTCAAACTTGATTCCCGATTTCCAAAGGGTGGCACCCTCAAACTTGTTTGGGGGTGTTCGTAACGGAAAAACCTGTGTCCTCTGTAAATTTAATAGTTTCATCTGTTTTACAAATATCAATTACGTTTGGTCTCTCTGTTCTGGTGGTTTACGCTCGGGTTTTTTGAATTGTGCCATTTTTTGTGCCCAGTCGGTGATTTCGCTCTTGGTCTTCTTAAGGCGTTTTGATTCTTGTTTTGGCTGTTGTCTCTCTTCCTCACAGACTTTACGCATCCATAGGGCGTATGCTATCCATCCGATTGTCAGAGCCGATACAGCGATTAGCATAAAGATTTTATACATAGTATATTTCCTTTATATTAACCGATTATCCCCATAATCCTGGCCAATTTGGCGTTGCCTAAAATAATACCCGAATCCCCCG
>JAIVYN010000308.1:0-4149 GCA_048635425.1 Candidatus Aegiribacteria sp. | reverse complement strand
TTAAGGCTTGATGAAAATGCCGCCGGCCCGCTGCAGCAGAATATCGCCAGAGAGGTTGTATGGCTGGATGAGGTAACAGTGCAGAGAACACATGATGGGTTCCGCATCGAAGGACGGTGGCGAAGACCCTTGGGGCTGGTCAAGTCAGGCCTGAGCAGATTTTACGTGGACGCCGAGCAGGTGGTGCTCGATTTTGTTCAGATGCCGCATCTGCCCATAGTCAAGATAACGGGACTGCCGCTGATAACAAGAACCCCGCCATTAGGTGAAGTCTGGCAGCGCGATGGCCTCGAGGCGGCCATAGAAATAATAAAGCGACTCGAACAAATGGACAAACTTGTTACACCTGACAAGCCGCTGCTCTATGAAATCGATAGGGTCGATGTGAGTAATTTCAACGGCAGAGAAAATACTCAGCACCCGCATATTGTTATGTACGCCAAGGACAATACCCAGATTATATGGGGAGCTGAGGTGGGCAAATGGCAGCGGTATCTGGAATCTACCGATGAGCAGAAATTGGCGAAACTTTACGGCTATTATAAAGAATACGGCACACTGTCAGGCGGAGCAAAATACATCAATCTGCGGGACCCGCAGGACAATATCCCGCTGCCGATTGATAAATATTAGGCGTCTGCAAGACTATTTAATGCGGCGGCCAGGTCGGTATAACGATAGGGGATTTGGAATTCTATGCAGAGTGATTTAAGTTTCTCAAGGACTGATTCGCTCAATTTGCTTTGGAAATCCACATCGGCACTGCAATAAAAGATTCTACAACTCGCGAAACGATATTCATATACCGTGCACTTGCCGTCGATGTTGTAAGGGCAGCTTGTGGTGAGCAGGGTCGAACCACGATTTGTCGGCATTGACTTGATGTTTTCGGCGCCCAGATTTTCAGCTTGCCGCTTAGCGGTTAGATACATCAACTCCGGCGGAGTAATAAACAAATGGTGGTCAAACTTGTCGAAATCACAACATTTACCACAGGCTTTGCATCGGCCGGTCAGCTCATTATTATCGCGGATTTGGGTGTCAAGCCAGATATATATTTCAGCTACTTTTTCGAGGAGCCGTTTGTTTGTTCCGCATCCTGCCACCATTTTTTGCTCCTTTTGATTTTTTCTATTTCGTCGCATGTATAGAGTCTGCCTTGGTTGATGCCGGGACATTTTTGGGCCGCTTTGTTCCAGGCATTAGGATTGGTTAAATTCTCAGGCCAAAAGGGCCAGGTCCTGCACTGGCTCGGGCGAACAGGGTAAATAATACATTTTTTCTGGCTTCCGTGTAATCCGCGCAATCCGTGGTTCAGGAATATGCAATCTTTGGTGCCGGGGTGTTCGATAATCGTTGTCCGCAGGCCCACGCGTTTTAAGAACTTACGCCGTAATTGCTCCACGGATATTTTCAGAAAATCTGCGATGAACTCAATCTCCGGCTTAGTAACCCAGATATAACCTTCGCCCGGCCCGGAGCAGCACCGCCCGCACTGTACACATTCAAAATGCAGACCAGCAATATACCACGGAGTTTTCTTAACCACAGATTTCACAGATTTCAGATTCGGTGGACATTTCTCATGCTATCAAGCTCAATCATCCCAGCATTGAGATTCGATGGTTATTCTGAGCTTTTCTTCCAGAGCGATAAAAGCAGACAAGCTCCGCAGAGGTGAGAAATCTTCGATGCATTCCGGAATTCGTTGAACAGCAATATTCGTATCAAAGCGTCTTTTACGATAGGTACCCAGTTCAGTAGCTGTACGCAATATGTTATGAAGGACTCTCTTAGGATTCGGAAGACTTTCAATACCCGATAGTGTTGGCAAATTCAAAGGTACAGTCCCATTAGGGTTTCCCGCAGCTTGCCTTATGGCGTTAATATCAAATAGTAACCATGCTTCCATCATCCGAACCGGCACTACACAAACGACGGCAGGCATCTGTCTATCGACAATCGCATTAGAAACAGCTTGATTAATCTCACCCAAGCGTTCTTCTAAAGATGCAGTTTCAGCATCACGATGGACGAAGAGCAAATCGCAAGGATATAGCTTTATACTTTCCCGAATTTTCTCGTGCAATTCCCTTGGTGGCGTACGTAACCAACGAAGGTCGGACCAACTGGGTTGTATTGGCAAGTTGGGCACATGTTGTCGCAATAGCCAAGTAAGTATCGGCATAAGGGCCTTGTCTGAAGGACCATCTGAAAGTAAAGTATATCTTAATTCCTCCATCTGAATCTACTTAACAGGCCCAAAACCAGGAAAATATGGAGACACGTCTTCACGGTCAATAACTCGTCTTTGTCGGGATATTCCAGATTTCCTCCGTTTCTCTAACCTAATATCGTCCTCATCAAGGTCATGCTCCTGTGGAAGAACAGGATTAAGATAAGCCAGCAAATCTCCCATTTTGCAAATATCAACTTTCTCTTGTGACTTTTTTACCCTCCAAGTGTCAGGTAAACAACTGAAACGAACGCCTTTGAACCGCCGCCCTTCGGAAATGAACTCCCGGGCTTCCGCTACCAACAGGGCGTCATCAGGAACTTGTTGAACGACTGCAGGCGAATGGGTATTTACTATCACTTGACTCAGCGGATTGTATTCGTTGACTGGCTCATTGACATCGGTTGCAATGTCACGCAGAAGCTTTATCATGGACGGGATTCGCGCAGGATGAATACCGTTTTCCGGCTCTTCAAGACACATGACCCCCTGGACTTCAGGATCCTGTTCAAGAACGGCAAGTGCCAGGAAGCGCAAAGTTCCATCGGACAATGCGCGGGCGGCATGAGGGGTTTTGTCCCCACCCATTACATTAAGTGTGAGCAGTTCTCGTTTTTCGTCGCGGTCAATAGAAACTCTGCGAACATCATCAATTAAGTCCGCAAGACGATTAGCCACCCTTGCACAGGTTGTTGGAATAGTCTCTTCCATCGCTTTGGCATGGCTGTTTTGATACGCCAATCTGTACAGAGTTGCTGCAAGATGAGAGCCGTTTGAACCAAGCTTTGTCGGAGCAGAAAACTCGTCAGGCTTTCGCAAGGCCGAGGGTTCAAGCTGTAGAAGCCGCCAGGATAGCATTTCTCGCCGGGCTAGAAGCGCTGTTGGACTTTCTGATGTATTTGTTGTGGAAAGCACGGTTCTGTTCAATTTCTTAACTTGCCACAAAGGCCTACCCCGGCTCCCACCATCTTGGTGCAACTGGACGACGCGCGCTTCACCCTCACCTTCTGTAGATATGAAATACGTTCCTTTGCGTTTGCCGTGCACCGCCGAACTACGCCATGCGGGTATATGCGGAAATAGCAGATTCTTCTTCGCGTCTCGAACCTTTATATAATCAAGTTCTTCCTTGAGGACCTCGAGGGAACCCAAGGAACCAAGATTCTGGTTTTTCCTATATGCAAGGTTCAAGGTATAACGAAGGAAAGTATTAGTAGCCTCCGCTTTTTGTCCAAGGTCGTCCTCGCCTTTCGATGGTACAATCATTTCTGCTTCGAAGGACATTTCCGATGCGTACCGGTCCCCATATCTCTGGAAAATGCTGCGAACATCAGCCATCCGCCCACCATTCTCATCACCACGTACCGTTAGGGTTGCCTCCATTAGTGGACGGTCGACAAGAGCGCTGAGAAATCGAATAGCGTCGAACAAATTGGACTTTCCAACACCGTTAGGACCAGCTATGCAAGTAAAAGGACCAAATCTAACATCCACATCAACAAGGTTTTTAAAACCGGAAACTTTTAAGCGGGTTAACATAACTTCACCATCAGATTTTTCCGACGCCTATAGTACAACCAACCCAAGTTTGAAATCTTAATACTTATTTCTAAATTTTTACCATATTTCTGTACCAATGTCCAAAAATTTTATCAACTAATATAACTAAAGTCGCACCTGGTATAAATGTTAACTTACAATTACCATTTCAGGACGGCGCCGGTGTCGGCGCTGGTGGCCATTGAGGCGTATTTTGCAAGGCAGCCTTTTGTTATTCGCGGCTTGGGCGGTTTCCAGGCCTTTTTACGTTCGGCCAATTCTTCATCGGAAAGCTTTACGCTTATTTTGTTATTTGGGATGTCGATCTCTATTATATCGCCGTCTTTTAATAATCCGATGGGGCCGCCCACCAT
>JAIVYN010000307.1:0-4193 GCA_048635425.1 Candidatus Aegiribacteria sp. | reverse complement strand
GACAGCCGAAGGGCCGAAGGGTCTCTATCTCGTCTTCTTAATACCGCTACACCCAAACCGAGCAAGGAGAATTTCGGCCATCGCCCAGCGAGGGCTTTCTGTAAAAAAAAGGCTGAGGAAAAAAGCTTGCGTAAGGAAAGGAGAGCCACTCTTTTCATGCAAGCCAAAAAAACCTCAGCCCATTTTTGATATAAATATTGTGACCTGAGTTAAAATCCGTTTTGTTAGTCGTCAGTAAATCATGATTAGATTGCTTCGTCCGCCACGGTGGACTCGCAATGACGGATAAAGAATAGATCCTTCGATTCCGCTGCGCTTCGCTCAGGATGACAGAAAAGCGTGAAAAAGACGCGCTTTTCTGTCACTTTTCCAGCGCTGTTAAATCTTCGTAGGTCTCGCGCTTTCTGATGACTGAGAATTTGTCGTCATCAACGAGCACTTCAGCGGCTCGGCCTCGGGCATTGTAATTGCTGCTCATACTAAAGCCGTAAGCCCCGGCCGTAAAGACAGAGATTAAATCACCTCGTTCCACCGGTGGCAAGGCCCTGTCCTTCGCAAAGAAATCTGCACCTTCGCAGATTGGCCCGACTACATCAACAACTTCGGTACCGTCCAGCCGCAAATCCTTCCCACGCTGCGGGGGAACAAACTTTTCATCCACCTTCGCAGGCCAAATGAAATGGAACGCGTCATACAGCGATGGACGAATCAAATCGTTCATCCCTGCATCTACAATAACGAATTTCTTCCTGCCGCCGTGTTTGATATAAAGCACGCGAGTTAGCATTATCCCTGCGTTGGCGCAGATGCTTTTGCCTGGCTCTAAGATGAGTTTGATGTTCTTGTCTTTCAGCAGCGGGACGATGCCTGCTGCGTACTCTGCTGCTGAAGGCACCGTGTCGGACTCATAGTCGGCGCCGTAGCCACCTCCTAAATCAAGAGCTTCAATAGTGTGGCCTTTGCTGCGGAGCTGGTCAATAAGCGGTAAGACTTTTTTAACAGCTTCAACGTACGGGTCAATCTTTTTGCCGCCGGTGCCTAAGTGGACATGAATCGCACAGAGATTCACCGTCGCATTGTCGCCATAATCAGCAAAGACTTTCAATGCCCGCTCGATATCGACGCCGAATTTTGTTTCTTTTTTGCCTGTGGTCAGGAAGGCATGGGTTTTATAGGCAACATCCGGATTGACGCGCAGAGCAGCTTTGGGTCGTTTGCCTTTTTGTTTTGCTAATCGAATCAGGTTTTCCAGTTCTGCTTCTGATTCGATATTGAAATAGCTGATGTCGGCGTTGAGTGCTTCGATGATTTCGGTATCGGTTTTACCGACGCCGGCATAGACGATTTTTGATGGTTCGCCGCCGGCCTGCAAAACGCGGTACAATTCCCCACCGCTGACAATGTCAAATCCACTGCCTGCCTCGGCCATAAATTTGAGGATATTTATATTACCGCAGGCCTTGACGGAATAGCAAAGAGTAGTGTCGAGCCGGCTGTATGCCTGCTGAATCTTTTGCAGGTGCTCCTTGAAAGTGGCCTTGCTGTAGATATAAACCGGCGTACCAACCTCGTCAGCGATTTTCTCAACACTTACATTTTCTGCGAACAGCCTGCCGTTTTTATAGTTGAAATAGTCCATATCGTTATTCTCTTTGCGAATCGCCCTCGAAAATCACAAAAAACTCCATCTGTATCGAAGAATAGTATAAAGAATTGGTCGCTAATTGCAAGAAGGCAGTTGTTCCTGAGGTGTAGGGATAATTTTAGTGTTAAGAGGTGTTATATACCCCTACCCAAAGTCGAGACAAAAATTACAGGTTTTTAAGGTGGATTCATCGCCGTATGTTAAAGCAGTTGGCACGGAGGGAGCCCGTAGGGCGACCGGAGTGCCAACTGCTACGCCGTACACCTCGGCTGGGGTGCGGTAGCCCAAAGCCTGGTGCAATCGCTGGTTATTATAAAACTCAAAATATCGACCCAGGCGGTATGTTGCCTCGGCCACCGTTTGATAGTCCCGCAGATAAACCTCCTCTACTTTCACTGTTCGCCATAAACGCTCTGAAAAAATATTATCAAATACTCGGCCTTTGCCATCCATACTGATTTGAACACCTGAATTCAGCAATATCTTTGTAAAATCTATCGAGGTAAACTGGCTGCCCTGGTCCGTGTTGAATATCTCCGGTTTGCCAAAGCTCAATGCCTGCTCCAAGGACAAAACACAAAAATCAGCCTCCAATGTTATCGACACTTCCCAACTAAGAACATAACGGCTAAACCAGTCCATTACCGCTACCAGATAAAGCCAGCCGCGATACATCCGGATATATGTTATATCCGCCGACCAAACCTGATCGGCTCGTTCAATCTGCACACCTTTAAGCAGGTATGGGTATATCTTATGCTCCTTGTCTGGTATGCTCAAACCACGCTTTCGACCTGGATAAACGGCTTCTAAGCCCATTTGTCGCATCAGCCGTCGAACTCTCTTATGATTGACATAGTGGCCTTGGCGACGTAGCCATTCGGTCATCTTGTCAATGCCATAAAACGGCGTCTCGATATATTGTTCATCTAATAATCTCATTAACTGCTCATTGTATCGCGTATCCCGACAAGGTTTATAATACAAACTGCTTCGACTTAACCCCAGCAATTCACATTGCCTATAAATCGCTATCTGCCCGTGTCCCGGCTCAATTGCCTTACGCTTTTGCTCAAGCGTCAAATCCAGATTTTTTTTTGAGCCAGTCAAGCTCTACTTTTAACTGGCCTATCTGCTGATACAAATGTTCTGTCAGCTCACCCTGCTTCTGCCGTTCTCGCTGCCGAGAGCGAGAGAATATATCCGGAACAGACTCAAGCAGCCGCTTCTTCCATTGAGTCACCTGATTAGGATGAACCTCAAACTTACTGGCCAGTTCAGCTATCGTCTTGTCGCCCTTGGCCGCTGCAAGCGCGACTTGTGCCTTAAACTGAGCACTGTGATTACGTCTTTTGTTTTTCATAAATTTGTCTCCTGAAACTGTTATCGTCTCAGGCGACAAATCCACCTTAATTATGCGCCCAGTTTTTGGGGAGTATTATATTTTTCAGCTCTTGAAAGAGGTGAATTTTCGAAGAATTCTGATATTTTGCAACGCGCGAAAATGGGGCCATTTTGAGGGCATCTGTTCACGGTCTGGTGCGTGCTGTTTGGCTGGTGGGCCCGATTGAAAAGCTTCTGGCGATCTAGTGCTCTCATAACAAATATATGGTGTGCCATAAGGACCGTGAGATGTGTGCTTACCAGTGTATCATCAAGTGATTTCCCTTGACGGGAAAATGCCTGATTTGGTGTAAATAATATTGGTTAAATGAATGGAATTTGGTCTAAGTGGGCCAAATTCCTGTTTTTTTATTGAATTAACTTTTTGGGAAAATTATAATGTATAAGGTGCAGAGTTGTAATTAGAACTTTGTGCTTCGTGCTGAAGAGCTTTACATTTTATTAGCACCTTATATTGGATTTTTGAAGGAAGGAGGTAGTATCAATTCATAACAAAATATCCCTAAGCAGATATAGATTATTTGTGGCGACAGTGAAAATCATTGTCGATCGCTTTGGTGTGTGGCCAAAGCGTAAATAGTTATTTTTAACTTTTTCAAAGGAGGACTATAATGTCTAAGAAAACGATTTATTTGGTTTCTTTTTTTTTGGTGCTGAGCATGGTCAGTTCAAATGTGTTATTTGGCATCGAAGTGATAGAACGGAGAATCTCTGCAGGCAGTGATGACGGCGAGGAGGCCGTAAATGAGGGCTTTCAAGGTAGCTACAACACCAGTTCAGATCTGGAAATGCTCGATGATCATGCTGACAATGGCGGCAGGCAATTCATAGGTATGAACTTCCGGGATATCAGCATTGCACCTGGCTCGGAGATAAGCAGCGCGTATATCGAGTTAGTATGTGATGAGACTAAAGACGGTAGTGAGGATGCGTATTTGCTTATCTGGGGTCACCTTGCCGCGAATCCGGATCTGGTCTCCTTCCCGGGGCAGGGTGCGGATCCGCTGGTTGGCGCCACGGAACATGGCACACCGGATCTGGCATTTCTGATCTTTGAGCGAGAAATACCAGTGCCCGGAGGATGGTCTGGAAAAGCCGGAGAGTTCCCCCTCAACCCAGACCTGCATAAAGCTTGATTCCAGCA
>JAIVYN010000306.1:0-4207 GCA_048635425.1 Candidatus Aegiribacteria sp. | reverse complement strand
TACTCAACCGCTTTTTCCACGTCGCGGATTTCGATATATTCGTCCGGTTTATGGCAGAGCTGCGGCTTGCCCGGCCCAAAGATTACCACCGGTGCGCCTAACGAAGCAAAATGGGGGCCGTCCGTTGTAAAGCCCACAGCCGTGGTTTCATTGATTTCAACAGCCGAACAAAAGTCTTTAACAAAATCACAGCCACAATCGGTCTCTAAAGGCTGCACCTGGCGCACCACACTGACCTCCGCTTCAAATCGGGGATTTTCGGATTTCAACTTCGTAAAGATTTTTTCCAAATCGGTAATAATATCCTGATGATTTTGCTCCGGCAAAGTGCGAATATCTATCCCAATGCTGCACTTATCCGGCACAACGTTAAGTGCTTCCCCGCCGGTAATAGTATTGATGCTCATAGAACACTCGCCCAACAGCTTGTGGGCTTCGGCGGGGATGTCGTAATATTCCAGCTCATCCAGAACAGACCGCATTGAAGTTATCGCGTTTACGCCCAATTGCGGCGTCGAGCCGTGAGCGGCCTTGCCTTTGGTTGAAACTTCGAGCCACAGCATTCCGCGATGCGCCGTAACAATCGCAAAGTCCGTCGGCTCAGGAATAACCACGCCGATAAGGTCAGGCAGCCGGCTGCTCTCGCTAATAAATCTCTTCGCACCGCAGCTATCGGTCTCTTCACCCCCAGTGCCTACAAATACAATATCGCCCTGTAGCTTCGTGCCGGCATCGACAATCTGTCTGATAGCGGTAACGGCCGCAGCGATGCCGCCCTTCATATCCGCCGAGCCCCTACCGTAAATTTTGCCATCGCTTTGGGCCGCCCCAAAAGGGGGTTTTTGCCACTTCGCTTCGCCCGGCCCGACAACATCGAGATGACAGGCAAAAAGCAATGCGTCCTTGTGCCCGCCGAACTTTACCTGTGCGATAATATTCGCTCTGGTTTGGTCCCATGTATCTATTTGGGAATCTATCCCTGAACTGCTAAGCTCGGCCGAGATTACTTCCGCCGCGGCTAATTCGCCCTTCTGCGGTGTGCTTTCAGCCTGAATGAGTTTTTTCAGCAGATCTTTCATAAGCAGGACTTCGTTTAGCCCCCAGGCCTGCCCTGGGGGGTTATAATATTTAGCCCCCGGTTTTACCGGGGGGTTTTCTCCTACCCAAATAATTGGGGACAACAAACCAGTTAATCCTAATATCTATTATACGGCCAGCCAAAACAAAAGAAAAAACAGAAAAAATTTTGTTGCAGATAAAATGTGAATGTAGATAATAAAGGGTTTGAAAATTTAAGAGCCGGGCAAAGGAGCTTAAATGGGACCAGTATTGAATGGGCTGATAAAACTTCAAAGTGTTGAAAATCGTCTGCGGGTTGAAAAAGCAAAACTTACAAGGTGCAGAAGAAACGTAATTATTCAGGAAAATCAAATCAGAACCCTCCAAAATGCTCTCGAAGCCAAAAAGGAGGAGGTCCAGTTGAGTAAGGTCCAGTTCGACCGCCTCGAATTGGAGCTCAAGTCCAGGGACGAACAGATAACAAGGTTAAGAGCTTCCCTCAACATCGCAAAAACAAATAAAGAATACTCCGCAGTCCTCACTCAGCTCAACACAACCAAAGCCGACAATTCCAAGATAGAATCACAATCTCTGGAATTGCTAAAAAATATTGAGACTGATGAAGCCGAATGCGAAGAAATACAAAGCCAGATAAATGAGCAAATACAACATCTCGAGCAGCTCCGAACCGAAGTCGAGACGCTGGCGAGCAAATACCAGGCCGAGATAGACAAAATCCAGGCTGAATGGGACCAGGTTGCAAAGACCATACCCGACAAACCGCTGGAGATATTCAAACGCGTCACCGAAACTTATGATGGCCAGGCTGTTGCAATGATTGAACAGCAGGACGGCAAAAAAGGGGCCTATAGCTGTGGGGGCTGCTTTATGGGCATCACCGCCGAGTGTGTTAATCTGCTTATGACCAAGGATGATATAATCCGCTGTCCAAATTGCACCAGGATACTTGTCCTTGGAAGCGAAGACATTATCTAACTTACAGTACTTGATGCTTGAATATCGAGATACGATATGCGAGATACGATATGCGAGATACGAGGAACGAAATAATCGCCTATATAGACGGCGGCAGCAGAGGCAACCCGGGCCCGGCCGCTGCCGGTTTCACTCTGGCCGACTCTGCCGGGACTCAACTACAGGCAAAAGCCTTTTTTTTAGGACAGGCTACCAATAACGTAGCCGAATACACCAGTCTCGTAAAAGCCCTCGAAGCTGCAAAACAAATCGGCGCCGAACAGCTAACAGTTTTCAGTGACAGTGAGCTGCTTGTCAGACAGATTAACGGCCAATACAAGGTAAAGAGCGAGCTAATCAGGCCCTTTTTCCGCCAGGCCATTAGTCTGCTCGGCGAGTTCAAAAACTGGCGGGTCCGGCACATCCCCAGGGAGAAAAACGAACAAGCCGACGAACTCGTAAACCAGGCCTTAAATCTCGGCAGTGACATTGAAAACGAACCGGAACTCGCTGTGCAAAACCAAAAGCCAATTCGGCTCGGCGTGCTAATCAGCGGCGGCGGCACAACGTTGATAAACATCCTCGAATATATCAAACAGGGTCGGCTAAATGCCGAGGTCGCTGTCGTTATAAGTTCACGTTCTACTGTCGCCGGAGTTCAAAGAGCGAAAAAGGCAGGGCTGGATGTGAAAATAATCCGCAAAAAGGATTTCCATGATATTGATGCTTTCAGTAACCGAATCGAAAAGGAACTGGTCGCTGCAAAAGTTGACCTTGTTATTCAGGCGGGATGGCTTTGCCTTTGGAAGATACCTGAAAAGTACAGCAATTGTGTGATGAATATACACCCTGCACTTCTGCCGGGTTTTGGTGGTCAGGGAATGTGGGGGCACCATGTTCACGAAGCAGTTTTAGCAAAGGGTTGCAAAGTCAGCGGATGTACGGTACATTTTGTAGATGAAGGGATTGATGTAGGATCAATAATCTTGCAAGCCGCTGTCCCGGTAAAGGATACCGATACTATTGAAGCCTTATCCAATAGAATATTAGAACATGAACATATTATATATCCAAAGGCAATAAAGTTATTTTCAGAAGATCGCTTGAAAATTGTTAATCGTAAGGTTTTTGTTGAAAGCGAATTAAAAGTTACTCTTATCGATGAATCAGAAGATATTGACTTTCATTTTGATGTATACCCCAATCCAACAAGGGATTTTATTACAATCAGCTTTATCTCTGAGAATGAAATTAATTGTAGCACACAATTGTACGACATGTCAGGTAAATTGTTGTTCAGTAAAAGTATGAAAGGGAAAGAGCTTACTGAGCACATTGACCTAACAACATATTCTTCAAACATTTACCTTTTGAGGATTGCCTGTGTAATAAATATCGCCGGAACCTACACAACTGGCATAAATACTTTCTACTGCTGATACTTTTATATTACCAGAGCCAGCAACTTTAGCAGTAACATTAACAGCATTAACAGCACTTGCATCTATATCGCCACTACCCGATACCGTTATTGTTATATTCTCAGCACTTCCATATAATTTCATATCACCAGATCCATTAACTTTAATAATGCAATCTGTTAGTCTTAGATCCTTTGCTTTAACATCACCTGAGCCGGAAATTGAAATTTGTAATTCTCCATTTACTCCACTAAAATCTCCATCACCAGAACCCGAAACATCGTATTTTAAATTTTTAACATCTAAGGGTCCCCTAAAGTCACCAGATCCGCTTGTCTTAATAACTAACTCATTTGATTTAAATTTGTTTTTAAGTATAATATCACCTGAACCCGCAGATTTTATTGTTTCCAAATCAGCAATGTTGATATGTACTTTTACAATATCAATATTTCTGTAACTTTTTTTTACTTCAATAAGAAGTACACCATCTATAACTTCAGTAGTAATATGTGGTACAAGGTTTGCGTCCGACTCTACAACAACTTTTGTAGTACTAGACTGTGTTATTATTACATCAGCAGAACCGCCGGATTTTATGGATTCGAATGCATCAACATTTCTTGTTTCAGAAATGACATTACCACTGGCTTTTACCCATTGTGCATTTACTCCTGTTGAGATTAATAGTGCAAATACAAATAGTAAAGCACCTAGTTTAAATTTTGTATTCATGATCTTTAATTTTTGGT
>JAIVYN010000305.1:0-4212 GCA_048635425.1 Candidatus Aegiribacteria sp. | reverse complement strand
TAGGATCATACTCCAGACAGTCCTGTGCTATTTGATAAACCACATGTGAATTAATCGCTGGCATCGCTACCGTAATCACTTCAAAACCGACCTCCGGATAAGTCTTCTGCAGCATCACATCCAGCATCCTGCCGAAACTATACGCGCCATCCGGTGTCCCCTGCGCCGCCGACCCCCCAAGAATAAATATGCGATAATTGTTCTTCTCTTTTTCTAATGGAAACATAAAGGGTTCCGTCTGCCGGGATATCCTTTTCGGGAAAAAAGTCCACCCAAACTTCGTATTGTTATAGTAATAATCTTTATCTTTAACCGTGCATGGCAAAGCAATCGACGTTGGATACCCCACCCCTACGACTCTAAGTCCCAGCTCCAGCACCAACAATATTATTAAAGGCAGAACAAAAACCAAAAACAACCGAAACAACCACATTCGCCTGGTACTAATAAATCCCTTTTTCTCGGTTAATCTTTTCTCCTGAGAAGTTTTATCATTTCCAGAAGGCTTATAAGATGAATGCTTATGTTGATTATCAGGATGAGTCGTTTTTTTCTTCATGAATGTTTGTTCTAAAGTACTGATAGGAAGTTTGATTTCCAACGTCAGAGATTATTATAGCAAATCTTTCTGGTTGAACTATTGTTTTCTGCGAAAACTCTTAGCCAAAAAGCAAGCATGATGCAACTAACTGTCACCGCAGAGGTCTCGTGTGGGTTGGCTCGCACAGAACGCTTTACGTTGATGGCCTCGCCGTAGCTGAGGACGCGCAGACTAATTTGGAGGCCTCAGAAAACGGCTTGTACATTGGTGCTGGCATGAGTATGGAACCGGGGTCCTTCTGGTCCGGCCTGATTGATGATGTTCGCATATACAAATAGGCCTTGAGCGCAGAGAAAATCGAGGCCCTGGTGCAATTGGCCGGCTCAGAAATAAACAAAACGCCTAAGATAACCACACACCATTACATTTGCCTAAAGGGCTAACAGCTTAAGACACCGCCAGCCCTTTTACACGAGCGGCACCAAGAAAGGACATTGAAAAGCAATTGCATATCAATTCCAGCACGTTATAATCTCACCAGAGTCTCTTTATTCCAGATAAGATTTGTGAATGGCTGATAAAAGGAGATATTATGAAAAGTATTGAGTTGTTTAAGAATTTGATTGAAAAATCCCGCTTTGTGTTGTTGCTGTTAGTGTTCCTTACAGCTACTGCTGCGAATAGCGCAGGACAAGCACAGAAGCAGATTCCCCGTCCGGAACATCCCAAGCCCCAATTTCACCGGGATACCTGGCTGAACCTGAACGGCGAATGGAACTTTGGTTTTGACCTTGGCTTCTCCGGCGCAGAGAAGGACTGGCCGAAGGACGGTGCACGATTAGATAAAAAAATCATCGTTCCTTTTTGCCCGGAGAGCAAACTATCCGGCATCGAATATACAAACTTTATGAACGAAGTTTGTTACCACCGGAAATTTACCGTTCCGAAGCAATGGGCCGGCAAACGGGTATTTCTACACTTTGGTGCGGTCGATTATGACTGCCGTGCCTGGGTCAATGGAACCGGCGTTGGTCGTCACTACGGGGGCAGCTCGTCATTTTGCTTTGAGATTACTAATGCGCTGCGCAAGGGCGAGAACGACCTTTTCGTCTGCGCTCTCGATGATGTGCGCTCCGACGTACAGCCGGCAGGCAAACAAAGCAGGAGACTCGAATCGCACGGAGTTGTCTATACGCGAACCACAGGTATCTGGCAGACTGTTTGGCTGGAGGCCCGGCCACAAAGTTTTATTGAATCTGTTCGCATCGTGCCTGACCTCGATAATCGCCGCTTCGTCCTGACCCCTGTTATTAATAACTACCGCCGGGGGATGGAGTTTCGAGCTACTCTATTTTCCGCTGCGGGCAAAAAGCTCACCTCGGTTCGCTCACAGTCAGCCAACGGCATTGCTCAGATGCTTAAAATAAAAAAACCACGGACATGGGGGCCGGACGACCCATACCTTTATAAACTCCGGTTCGAGCTTCTCCAGCGCAGGCGCATCGTGGATACAGTGAACAGCTATGCTGGTCTTCGCAAATTTCACATAGAAGGAAACAAGTTTTATCTAAATAACAAGCCCATCTTTTTACGGCATGTTCTCGACCAGGGATTTTATCCCGACGGCATCTGGACAGCACCCAGCGACAAGGACCTCAAGGGCGATATTGAACTTTCATTGGCTGTAGGCTTTAATGGTGCGCGTCTTCATCAGAAGGTCTTCGAGGAGCGATTCCATTACTGGGCCGACCGTCTCGGATATTTGACCTGGGGTGAGTTCTGTGACTGGGGCGGTTCCCATTCGTTCGCCAATCCACAGGGGGTTCACAACCATCAGCGCGAATGGCGGGAAGTGGTCATGCGCGACCTGAACCATCCTTCAATTGTAGCGTGGACACCTTTCAATGAAACAGCAGGTGCCGCCAGGTCCCGTTTTGAGATTCATCGCCGGGCCGTGAAAGAAACGGTGGACCTGACCCGTGCACTGGACCCGACACGCCCAATCAACGATGCCAGTGGATATGTCCACGTTGAGACAGACATCTTTACCGTGCACGACTACGACCAGAATCCTGATACATTCCGCCAGCGCTACGCTTCGGTCGCACCCGATGGACAGGACGTCTCTATTCGCTTCCCTGAGATTTCCGTGCCTTATGAGGGACAGCCATACTCGGTGGATGAATACGGTGGAACTTTCTGGACCAAAGAGCACGCTACCAGGGAACCCGCCGGCAACAACAGGAACAGGTGGGGATACGGCAAAAGCGCTGAGGAGGTTGAAGAGCTGATTGGCAAGCTTACCCTTATTCTTACCGACCACCCCAACATTGCCGGCTATTGCTACACGCAGCTTACCGACATCGAGCAGGAAGTAAACGGTGTTTACACCTATGAGCGGGAGCTTAAGTTCGATGCAGAACGTCTAAAGAAGTTTTTCGGAGCACCGGCAGCAATAGAAAAAAGTGAAGACTAATCGCCTGTCACATATAATTTGAACAGTTGTCATTGCGAGGCCCGAAGGGCCGTGGCAATCTCTTACTTTCGAACAATAGAGATTGCTTCGCTTCGCTCGCAATGACATCTATCAATCGAACTTCGACAGAGCTTTAATTGTCTGTCAAGAATGTTTATTTCTGGCTGCCGTTTTTTGTAAGGGAAATTTTATGAAACGTCGTGATTTTTTGAAAGTGGCAGGCTGTGGTGCAGCGGCATTAGTTTTGCCGGCGTGTGCTCAAACGTCGCAGCGCCTCTCGAAAGGCAAAAAGCCGAATATCGTTTATATAATGTTAGATGAGCTTGGCTACTTCGAGTTGTCCTGTATGGGCAATAAATATCTCAAGACCCCGAACATTGACCGAATGGCAACGGAAGGTATGCGCTTTACTCAAGCGTTAGCTGGTGCTCCGGTGTGCGCGCCGACCCGTAGCGTTTTGATGACCGGCCAGCATATGGGACACACGACCGTGCGGACCAATCCGGGCGGCGTGCCATTGCGTGCCGAGGATGTTACCGTTGCTGAAGTGCTCAAACAGGCCGGCTACGCCACCGGCGGATTCGGCAAGTGGGGCTGCGGCGACAGGGGGACTACCGGCGTTCCCGAGAGGCACGGCTTCGATATTTTCTTTGGCTATTATCACCAGGTCCACGCCCACTCGTTTTTCCCCAACTACCTTGTACGAAGCGGCGAGAAAGTACCTCTTGAAGGCAACACCGGCGACTTCTACAAAGGAAAGCAATTCTCACAATACCTGATTTTTGATGAATCCATAAACTTTATCCGTGAGAATAAGAATAGGCCGTTTTTCTGTTACTGTGCGTGGACACCACCGCACGGCCGATGGGGAATCCCGGAAGATGAACCTGCCTGGATGGAATTCAAGGACAAGCCGTGGCCCGCAGGCCAAAGAAGGCCGGATGATGCAAAGGTGTACGCTGCTATGGTGAAAATGATTGACCGCCAAATAGGAGAAATATTCGATTTGCTCAAAGAGCTCGAAATTGACGATAACACGATTGTATTCGTCTGCGGCGATAACGGCGGAGCACGCTATTTCAACCACTTCTTTGATTCCAACGGGCATTTTCGAGGACAAAAAGGAAATTTATATGAGGGCGGCCTGCGAATCCCGATGATTGTGCGCTGGCCCGGCAGGATTAAAGTCGGCATT
>JAIVYN010000304.1:0-4251 GCA_048635425.1 Candidatus Aegiribacteria sp. | reverse complement strand
CAAGCGCAAACTTCTAGTCTATCACCTTTTGCTTGTTTTCGTAAGACGGCATGAACAAACTACAAACTAAAAGCACTCAACTCGAAATCTTAGACAAATTTAAATTTAAAACAAGATTGCCACGCTCGGCTTCGCCTCACTCGCAATGACAATAGAAAATCCAAAAACTTCAAACAGCCTCAATTCTGCACTTTGATTTTTGATGTTTGTCTGCGAAATCTGTGTAATCCGTAGCCCCAAACTAACAAAATGTTCCTAAATTCTTAAGGCAGCATTTCAAGAACTATCTCTGCGACCTCCTGACGGGCTTTTTTTTCAGCTAACGGCCCAACTAATTTAATCAGCTCACCGCTGATTTGAGTCAGCTTGTCCCTGTCTTCCAAAAGCCGCTCAATGCTTTCGGCAATCGGCTCAAACGAGCTAAAATACGGCATAAATTCCGGCACTAATTCTTTACCGGCTAAGATATTGACCAGAGACAGGTACTTCGTTTTTATCATCCACCCAAGCAGATGCCATATAATTCTGCTGGATTGATACATTATCACCATGGGACAGCCGGCCGCCGTTACCTCCAGAGTAGCGCTGCCGCTGGCCACAATAGCAAAGTCAACGGCGTTGGCAGTATCGCTAACTGAACCAATCGTGTACCGGCACTCAAAGCCGGGGATTTGTGTTTTTCTTAACAGTTGTTCTCGTTCGGTATCCACAGCCACGGTAACAAAGCTTGCTGCCGGGTATTTATCCTTTAAGCGCAGCGCTATCTGCTGCATCGGCTCCCAGAGCGAGTCAATCTCAGCGTTTCGCGAGCCGGGCATAATAGCGAATCTGGCATTTTTCGGCTCAAACTCCGCATATTTTTTATGATGGGCCGAGCCAATCTCCAATTCATCAAAAAGTGGATTGCCCACAAAAACCACATCCATACCTCTTTGCCTGAACCAATCCTGCTCGAAGGGCAGTATGCAGCAGAGTTTATCACAGCATTTGCGAAGCTTGTGGATTCGCCAGCCCCCCCAGGCCCAAAGCTGTGGAGCAACGTAGAAAACGGTTTTGATGCCTGCTTTTTTGGCGGCCTTTGCGATGTGGAAGTTAAAGGCGGGGGAATCACAAACGATAACCAAATCGACCTTGCTGCTTTTTAAAAAGCGAGTTACGCGTTTTATCAGCTTGTAATAACGGACGACGTGGCTAAAGGCCTTGTATATCATTACGGCCTGGCTGACGGTGGCTTCCAACAATTCGCAGCCGGCCTCGGCCATTTTTGGGCCGCCTACGCCGACAAATTCAATGTCAAAACCGCTTTTTTGTAAAGCGGTTATCAAGCCTGCACAGTGGGCGTCGGCACTTGGCTCGGCGGCACTGATAAAGATGCGATACTTTTTGTTTTTATCCGGCATAGATTTATTTGTTAACAAGATTTCGAGAAAACATCAACCGGATAATTATAATACTCCCGGAAATTCAGCAGGTTGCTTGGGGAAGCTTCTTGAAAGCCAAAATGATTAACCAAGAATACTGTTGTTTTCTACATTCTCATATTGCCCTAAAACAAGGGGGCCTATACCGAATCAAATGGTATAGGCCCCGAATTGATGCGAATTCATTGTTCTCTTGTTTGTTACCGTCAGTCCCGCACCAATTAGGCATGAGCCTAAGCTCAATTGGTGCGGGACGCGGCAATCTCAAACTTTGAGAGCTTTGTATCAGCCGCGCAATTTTATTTACCGGCTAAATCCAGGCTTACGGCGCTGATTACGGAGCATACAGTCGAATGTCATCAAAGTACATCGTACCCGAACCACCAGCTACCGGATTGTTCTTGTTACCAAGACCAAGAGAAATCGTATTTACATTAGTCAAGTTCACGCCCTGGTCGGCAAAAGCCTGCAGGTCGATAGTCCATTCCGTCCAGGTAGTTACCTGTGCTGCATCAGGATTATCATTACTAACGATCGCATTGCCGTTGAGAGCAACATACAACGTCTCAGCAGCGTTATCCGAATTGCCCCTGAACCAAATTGTCAGCTTGTTGACACCATTCTCGGTCCAGTCACGCGGATAAGTCAGCGTTAAAGTCGCCTCAGAGTACCCAACACTATTGTCGTAGAATACCGGCATCGACTGGTTACCACTGTGAACGATAGTTTGCTCGGCAAACGGAGGACTGTCATAACCAACGAGAGCGCCATTTGTCGGGATGCCGTATCCGTCTATCCACGCATTAAATATCCTGTTGCTCTCGGGGTCATCGGGATTAAGGTCATTGTAAGATTCAAAATCATCCACGATAAGGAAATTGGCTGTCGTAAAGCTCCATACATTGCCTGTCCACGGACTGTCGGGATTTGTGTTATTGGCCTCGTCAATACGCCAATAGTAGGTGGTATTCCACTGGAGTTTTCCGGGGTCAAAGTTCTGGGAACCGAGGTCTCCTGCGCCTTTATACTCCGGCGAACCGGTATCGGCATTTCGTACTGCCTCTTTATCTATGCCGAAATAGACCTGATGCGAAGCTGCGTAGACTCCCGGCGTCCAGGTAAGAATCGGTGTCTGCGTTATATCCACGGCGCCATTAGCCGGGTCCGGGCTCCCGACGCCGCCCTGAGTAGTAAAGCTCCAGACGTCGCCTTTATGCGTCTCGATGACATCAAACTCATCGACCCGCCAGTAGTAAGTCTTGGCCAATTTAAGTGTGCCGGGAGTATAGGTTGTAGTTCCCTGTGGGAGTCCCCCGGCGGCATTGTTCACTTCATCAAAATTCTCGCCAAAATATACGGTGTGTAATTTCGTACCGAAACCTGCCGTCCAGCTCAGAGTTACATCCGTCTCTACCATCTCGGCACCATTAGCCGGGTCTGGTGCATAGGCGGTCTTGGGTGGAACCGAAAAGCTCCAAACGTCACCCTTCCATGGACTATTCGGCTCAGTGTTATTTACCTCATCAATCCGCCAATAGTATGTCCTACCGGGAATAAGACCGTCCGGATAGGCAAATCCCGGAAAGCCGACAACAATAAACGTCTCGGTTTGGTTAACCTGGAACGTGCCCTCTGCACCGTCATTCACATCGTCAAAATTATCGCCGATGTACATATCGTGCGAGACTGCAAAATATCCCGGAGACCAGGAAAGGTTCACCCATGTGTCCAGAATCAGTGAACCATCCTTCGGTCTGGGGCCGAAGGCCTTTACGCGCGGGCCACCCCGGCCTCGCCAGAACAGGAAGTTCTGTAAGACTTCAGCAACTTCGTTATTACCTAAATTCCCCAGTGACTGAAGAATCTGCAACGAGCTAAAAACAATATACCCTTTCCCGGCCGGGGCGCCGACAACAATAGGCCAGTTATTCTGTCTGTCGGTAACAAGTGGTTCCCAGGGCTGTCCGGCTTCCTGGGGGCCGTCAGCCATGAAATCATCCGCTCCCCAAATTCCTGCTCCAAAGTGCTCCTCGGTAATTTCGTTCGGTGTATTAAAAATTTCGTGGTCAGCTAATATAACGCCGACGTCGTCGTCCAGATCCGGATCGAGAAGGGCGATTGGATGTGGCAGGTAATTTTGATTCCAACTGGAATCCTGCTGAAAATCAAGGGTGACCAGGTAACCGCCATTTTCGACATATTCTTTGAGCAACTGAAAATTCGCCATCAGATCCTCATTTTGATCGTAGGCAACCACACCAACACCGATTACGTCGAACTCCAAGAGCCGATTCAAGTTGTAATCGTCTTTTTCTATCCTTTCAAATCCAATTTCGGCTTGCTCAAAGGCTTGATCTTCACCGGTGGCATCAGTTCCTCCGCCCGGGATGAAGCCAACTTTTAACTCCTGGGCAGTGAAAGCGGATTCTGTTCCGACAAACATGGTAATTGCAAGAACTATCGCAATAATAGAGAATTGCTTATCGAAAATTTCGTGTCTTAACATCCTAATCTCTCCTTTCTTGTAACTGTTCACCTTAAGGGAAGAAACCAAATAAATCAATTTCCTGCACATAATAGTCCTCCTTCTAAAATAAATATAGTTTGTCAATTGAAATGCAAAAATTCCTTACTGCAAAGTCCGGAGTCCCCATGCAAACTCTGTACCTTACGTAATACACAACTCCTCCTATATCAGAAAGCTGCAAGAATTTTGCCTGCCGGATTACCTCAAAGCCACAGTTGCCCGTCTGCGCAGGCACAAGCTTCACTAATGTTATCTATACCAAATTATCTACCTTTGCGTCAAGTAAAATCTCTTGAATAATGC
>JAIVYN010000303.1:0-4252 GCA_048635425.1 Candidatus Aegiribacteria sp. | reverse complement strand
AAAAACAAACCCAATTCAAACCCAATCAAACCCAATCTCCGAAAAGCCAAAATGAATGTAAACTTAACTTTAACAAAGGATTACAGAAAAAAAGATGATTTCGTAGTCCGAATAAACAAACCCAATTCAAACCCAATTTCTGTAAAGCCCAAAAATGAACGTAAACTTATATATTATAGAGGATTATGAAAATGAACCACTCTCAGGCCCAAAAAAACAAACCCAATTCAAACCCAATTCAAACCCAATCAAACCCTGTCCTGAGCGCAGTCGAATGGGCCAATTTCTTCAAAGGCCAAAATCGCTTGCCAAAAAATCCGGCCACACCCGTCTCGCGGGTGTGCTAAAAATTGTTTGCAAAAACGCTCCTTTTGGTTATACTCATCCGGATTGTCGGGCTACGGCGGGCTTCGCCCAGACCAGAGCGATTCACGTTGCAAGGAAAGGATTCGGCGATGGCGGAAAATGATACTGATTTGAAGAAAATAAAAGAAATCATTGAGATAATGAAAGAGAACGAGCTTCTTGAGGTCGAGATAAAGCACGGTGACGACAAGATTTTTCTAAAGCGCCACCAGCCTCAATCCGACGTTGGCGGTGCTGTAAGTGCTATGCCGACGATGAGGCCGGAACCTGGCGCCGCACCTGCCCACCCCGGAGGTACTGAGGCTTTGATTCAAACTTACGCCTCGCAAGCCGACACGGGTGCGGAGGACCTGGTGGAGATAAAATCACCTATCGTTGGGACATTCTATGCGACGCCAAGCCCCGATTCTGAGCATTATGTGGAAGTCGGTTCCACAGTCAACCCGCAGACGGTCGTTGGCATAATCGAGGCAATGAAGGTTATGAATGAGATAAAAGCCGAGAACAGCGGAACGATTGCCGAAATACTTGTGACCAATGGCCAGGCTGTTGAATTTGGCCAGGTGCTTTTCAAGCTCAAACCGGACTAATAATTGATTATTGACTATTGATTATTGAGAAGAAGGACAGAAATCAGGGACACCAGAACAATAGTAAATAGTCAATAATAAATAGTAAATTGAATTATGTTCTCAAGAATTCTTATAGCAAATCGTGGCGAAATAGCCCTGCGTATCATCCGTGCCTGTCACGAGCTTGGAATTGAAGCGGTGGTAGTTTATTCCGAGGCGGATAAAGATGCTCCATACTTGCAGCTTGCTGATGAGTCCGTTTGTATTGGGCCGCCCGACTGTGCCAAAAGTTATCTAAATATCCCCCGTATTATAAGTGCCGCCGAGATTACGGACGTTGAGGCAATTCATCCCGGTTATGGTTTTCTGGCCGAGAACATAAACTTTGCCCGGATATGTCGGGAGTGCGGAATAATATTCATTGGCCCGCCTGTTGAGGCAATGCAGTTGCTTGGCGACAAGGTCCAGGCGCGTGAGCTGGCCCGCAAGGTGGGAGTGTCGGTAGTGCCCGGCTCCGATGGTGCTATCGAAAAGGAGTCCGAGGCGCTAAAACTGGCGAGCAAAATGGGCTACCCCGTAATAATAAAAGCTGCTGCCGGCGGGGGGGGTAGAGGTATGAGAGTTGCGCATAACGACATCAGTCTGCGCTCGGCATTTAGTGCGGCCCGTGCCGAAGCCGAAGTTGCCTTCGGCGACGGAAGCATCTATCTGGAAAAGTTCATAGTTGAACCCCGGCACGTCGAAGTCCAGGTAATGGCCGACAAGCACGGCAACGTATTGCACTTTTACGAAAGGGACTGCTCCATTCAGCGAAGACATCAAAAGATGATTGAAGAATCGCCCTGTCCCGTCCTGGACAGACATACCAGAGGGCAGCTTGCCGAAGCTGCCTTGAGAATTATTAAAAAGGCTAAATATGTCAATGCCGCAACGGTTGAGTTTCTTTTAGACAATGATAAAAAGTTCTACTTCATTGAGGCGAATGCACGAATTCAGGTCGAACACCCAGTTACTGAAATGGTTACAGGTCACGACTTGATTAAGTGGCAGTTGAAAATCGCTGCCGGTTTACCTATCAAATTTAGCCAGAGAAATATTAAGCAAACCGGCGTGTCAATTGAATGCCGGATAAATGCCGAGGACCCTGAAAATAATTTCGCTCCTTCCCCGGGTACGATTACCAGATATATTCCGCCCGGCGGCCCCGGCGTCAGAGTCGATACGCACGTCCATCAGGGCTGGACGGTCTCAACGAAATACGATTCGATGATTGCCAAGCTTATTGTCCATCAGAGAACGCGAACTGAAGCCATTGCCACAATGAGAAGGGCTTTGCGGGAATTTGTTATCGAGCCAATCAAAACAACGATACCCGCCTGCCTCGACATACTCTCACACAATCTTTTCGTCAAAAATAAAATCGATACCGGCTTCGTCGAACGAAACTTCTAAAAAATCGTGGATTGTTCCTCTTTGAGAAGCTATGATATTCGTGACTTCGAGAAAACAACTAAAAAGAGAATATTAAAATGATATCGAAAGACCGATTCGATAAAGAAATACAAAATATCGTAAATCAGCTTGTCCGCCTGTATAAGCCGGAAAAGATTATTCTTTTTGGCTCATTAGCCAAAGACCAGATAAAACAAGGAACGGACATCGACCTTTTTATTATTAAAAGCGATGTTCCCAAACTTGGCGTTGACAGAATTCGCCAATTGGATGCACTTATAAAATACAGGCTGGCTACCGATTTTATTGTATATAAACCTCAGGAGCTTGAGCAAAGGTTGAAATTGGGTGACCCATTCGTAAAAACTATTCTCAAGGAAGGTAAAGTGCTTTACGATGCTGCCTGAAATTGCCAAAGAATGGATCATCAATCTGGAGTATGTTGAGGCTAATTGTTGTGAAATTACCTTGATAGAACAAGGACACACAAAGGGGACAGCAAGACAGCCTATGATTTGAAGATGGGCGTATAGGTCAATGTCGCCTCAGTAAAACATTCGGGGCCAACCGATATCGCTATCAGTGTAAAACGTGATAGTAATCAGACCGACAGCGCTATCGATTGGCCCCCGCTAATCTAAAGCTTTAATCTATCCCTGATGATGGGGTACAGCTTGTCTTCTGTAGAACAGGAAGAAAATAATGGCCAGAGCAATCAAGCCGACAAGCCCGTTGTCGCCCAGTGTACTCAGTAGCCCGGTAAGATTGGCAACAACTCCTCCAAAAAAAGGAACAGTTTCAGTGCCAAATAGGATTTCAACGGCAATCCCAAGGGCGATCAGCAATAAAAATATTTCGGTAATCTCACCAATCCATCTTTTTGCTTCTTCGAGAAATCGCATAATCTCTCTCCTAAATTGAGTTAAATAAAACCAACAAATTACAAACACACTGGCATTGAAGTCGGCAAATCTTTTAAATAACTTTAATTTTATGCCTACAGGATGAAAATATAAGGCTAATCACAAAAGTCCTGTATATTTAAAAATTCTGACAAGAATAGCCCCCAAAACCAACCTATCAGTATTGAAAGGTCGGTTAATCGACCATACCACGGGCATAAAAAGAACCTGCGAGGACCTCTGGGAACAAGTTTAAGGGCTCTTGAATTATTTTTAATGCATAATGCCGAGAGTCGTGAACAGACAGGGTGAGTCTTTTGTCTGTCTCTAAACTGACAGCAGACCAATATAAAGTGATATATTCCCTTGAAGGTATGCCTGCCGCCTTGCAGGCTCCCCCATTTTTTTAATTATAAATGTTAAATTGGGCAAAAATCGCTTGACTTTAAGTGTTAAAATAGGATATTATATGACTATGTTCACAGACTTTATATCTTTTCTTTTACGAATATTGCTAATCGTGGCTCTCTGGGTCTTTGTATGGAAGATTTTGGAGCCCAGAACACAGCTCATGCGAATATTGAGAGCCGTAGTCCTCCTGCTCGGTCTTTTAGGTTTCCTGGTCGTGTTAAGAATGACAGGGCGGTGATTAAGCTCCTTTAACCCCACCTCTTTTTACTTTGGCGTCCTTTATTCCGTGCTTGCCCCGCACAAAATAGAACCCTGCCGTAATTTAGTGCGGGGTCATCTTGATGCGAAAAAAAGCTTGCCCTGAATTAGCCGTAGCCCTGAGCCCGTTCGGCTACGCTCAGGGTAAACTCCGCCGAAGGGACAGCCGAAGGGCCGAAGGATCTCTATCTCGTCTTCTTAATACCGCTACACCCAAACCGAGATAGAGAACCATCGGCCCTTCGGCTGTCCCTTCGGCGGAGTTTACCCTGAGATCGGAAGCGCACACGT
>JAIVYN010000302.1:0-4262 GCA_048635425.1 Candidatus Aegiribacteria sp. | reverse complement strand
GAGCACCTGACCTGATTCTCAGGAAGTATGCAGAAGAAAATGGACCAACAATGTCATTGCGAAGGAGCCGCAGGCGACTGTGGCAATCTCAAACCTCGCAATACGAAAACCGTTTATTTTCTTAGGAAGCCCCCTTCGGCTGCGCTCAGGGTAAACTCCGCGCCGTGGCAATCTTTTGCGTGACGGGCGGAAAAAGGCATCGTTGCTTTTAAGATTGCTTCGCTGGCGCTCGCAATGACGAGCTCTGTATGATCTTTATGTTCGATTCTGTTCAATCTGCTGCAAAAAGCAAACATTAGGTTTTGTATTTTATCCTTTTTCCGTTATATTATTGTCCTTATGTAAACACGTATTCTATAAATGGAAAGGGCTGGAATTATGTTAAGAGATGAATGGATTACACGGTTACTTAAAATTTGGTTGGGATTGGTGGTTTGTTCGCTTACTGCCTGTTCTGTCAAGCAGGTCAATGCCAAGAGTATAAAAGAGTCTGCGGATTTCTTAAAAGCCGACAAGCAGGACATACAACAGTGGCGTGAAATGAAATTCGGCCTGTTTATTCACTGGGGGCCGGTCAGTCTGAAAGGCACGGAAATCGGCTGGTCCCGCGGTGGTGAACGACGGGGGCGAAAAGACAAATCTACAGGCTCAATCCCAGTAGAGATTTATGACAATCTCTATAAGCAATTCAATCCTGTCAAGTTCAATGCGGACGAATGGGTACAAATCGCCAAAGATGCCGGGATGAAGTACCTCGTGTTCACGAGCAAACATCACGATGGCTTTTCGATGTTCGACAGTAAACTGACCGATTATAAGATTACTAACTCACCGTTCAAGCGCGATGTCGTGAAAGAATTGGCTGATGCCTGCCACAAGGCCGGATTAAAGCTCGGCTACTATTACTCCCCACCTGACTGGTATCATCCGGACTATCGAACGGAAAATCATTCCCGCTACATCAAGTTTCTGCACGGCCAGCTTCGGGAGATTTGCAGCAACTACGGCAAGATTGACATCATCTGGTTCGATGGTCTTGGCGGAAAGGCAGAAGACTGGGACTCGGAGAACCTGTTCAGGATGATTCGTCAGCTTCAGCCCCATGTTATCATTAACAACAGGGCAGGGCTGCCCGCCGACCATGATACGCCGGAACAGAGAATCGGTAGATTCCAAAACGACCGCCCCTGGGAGACTTGTATGACAATCTGTCGGCAGTGGGCATGGAAACCTAACGACCAGATGAAATCTCTAAAGCAGTGCATCGATACTCTTGTACGCGTTGTCGGCGGAGACGGCAATCTTCTGTTCAATGTCGGGCCTATGCCGGATGGCCTAATCGAGCCGAGGCAGGTTACACGACTTAAAGAAATGGGAAATTGGCTCAGAAAGTACGGACAAAGCATTTACGCAACCCGCGGCGGACCTTTTAAGCCGGGTGACTGGGGCGCCAGCACATATAAGGGCAATACCATTTACATCCACGTTCTGAATTGGGACGAGGACACTCTTACGCTGCCGCCTATCCCAAAAATAATCATCACAAGCTCTGTTATGAATGGCGGGGCCGCAACTGTCAGGCAAACTGCACTGGCCATCGAAATCTCTGTCCCGGAAGTATATCGGAAGGAAATCGACACAATCATCGTGCTGCAGCTCGACGGCCCTGCGAATGGTATCACTCCACGTTGAGGTTTATGTTACAGCTTCTGCAAAATTCAGGAGTTGAGAATTCAAGGCTGGCTCGGTTGCACTGAGGACTGGTAAAGAAATTAGGTTTTGTTTTTGGCTTAGCGAGGACAAGGCTGGCAAGGAAGCAAAACGCAGGTCTACTGGTTGGTAATCCGAGTTTTGCTGACACCGCCAGCCGAAGCCGCAGCCAGCCAAAAATGGAAGATAATTTATTTACAAGTCCTAAGGACGCTCGGAGTTTGAGTTTGACGGCAAAGAGGCTTTTAGATAAGCTTTAACTTGAGGTTCCAAACTGGAACTTCAAGATTAGGTGGTCGCAAATTGTGACCTCAAGATTATAATAAATTCCGGAACGTTCAAGAATGCCTAAAGACACAGGCTCAATTATTCCTATCGAACGAATACAGAAATGTATTTATCTGATTCGAGGACGTAAGGTTTTGTTGGATAGCGACTTGGCACAGTTATACGGCGTCGAAACTAAAGTCTTGAACCAGGCTGTGGCCAGACATAAACGGCGATTCCCATCTGATTTTATGTTTCGCCTTAGCAGGGATGAATTCAATAACTTGAGGTCACAAGTTGTGACCTCAAGTTGGGGTGGACGTCGATATCCGCCGTATGCTTTTACTGAGCAGGGGGTTGCAATGTTATCGAGTGTTTTGCAAAGCAGACGTGCCATTGAGGTCAACATTGCCATCATGCGCACATTCGTTAAGCTACGTGAAATATTAGCCAGCAATGCTGCTCTGCGTCGAAAAATTGAGGCTATGGAACGTCAATACGACGAACAATTCAAACTCGTGTTTAAGGTGCTGTCAGAAATGGTAATGCCAACCCCCAAATCAAAATCACAGATAGGCTATCTTACTGAATCCAAGGGACACAAAAAAGGCACTCGAAAAACTAAAGCCAAATAGCACTTTTATGAGCAAGTACCAAACTTACAGTTTATTTGCTCTGGAAGAAGCCGAGGAAGAGACTCTCTGTCATCACATTATTCGCGTGGCGTTTGAGTCGGCGGTGGATACGGAGTTCGACTATTTTGTGCCGGATGAAATCTGGCCGATTCAGGTGGGCCAGAGAGTTGAAGTGCCATTCGGCAGAAAAGATAAATCTGGAGCTGGATTTTGTACCCAATCGGATGTCTGCCCTGAAGAGTCTTTTATCGCACGCGGTACCGGGAGGAAGCTAAAAAGAGTAACCAGGTTAATCGATAAAGAGCCGTTGTTGGATTTCGAGCTGATGGAATTGGCCCGGTGGATTAGCAGTTATTATGTTTGTCCGCTGGGTCAGGTTTTGGCTGCGATGGTGCCGTCAGCGGTGAAAAGGGGGGCCGGTGTTAAAACACAAAGATATGTTTACCTGAGAGTCGGTGCTGCTAATATTGAAAAAACCATCGACGAATTGAGGGGCAAAAAGCAAAAGCAAATTGTCAAATTCTTAGACGGCAGGGGGGCTTCGAATGCAAATGACGCTTTGGAACTGCGGGGTTTATTAGAAGCGGTCGGCTGCGGCAATGAGCCGATAAAGAGATTGGCGGAAAAACAAATCGTTAAAATAGCACGCAGGACGATATTGAAGTCTTTGCCTGCTATTCCCAAAGGGATGTCAATAAAATCAGAAAATGTAACCCTCAATGATGACCAGCGAAAGGCATTGGCCCATTTTGAAACTGTGATAGAGTCAGGCGAATTCGGCGTTACGCTTTTATACGGCGTTACCGACAGCGGCAAAACCGAGCTTTATATGAGGGCTATCGAGGCGGTTTTGCGAAAAGGGGCAGGCGCTATCGTGCTGCTTCCTGAAATTGCTCTTACGGCGCAGACCGTTCAGCGATTCAATGAAAGGTTCAAAAAAATCGCTGTAATGCACTCGGGCTTAACCGCTGCCCAGCGTAACGTGCAGTGGCAAAAGATAAAATCGGGCCAGGCCGACGTGGTTATAGGCGCTCGCTCGGCTGTCTTTGCGCCGCTTCCGAAGCTCGGTCTTATTGTTGTTGACGAAGAGCATGAGCCGAGCTACAAGCAGGACACCGCACCGCGGTACAACGGCCGCGATGTAGCGATAAAACGGGCGCAATTAGCAAATGCTCATTGTATTTTGGGCAGTGCCACGCCGTCATTGGAGACGTTGTCTAATTGTCAAAGTAAGAAATATTTTAGCCTGGTGCGTTTGCCCAAAAGGGTGATGGACTTACCTATGCCCAAAATGAAGCTCGTCGATTTACGGCAGGGACAGGTAACGCAGAAGGGTATTAATCTGATAAGTGAGCCGTTGGCCGAGCGTCTGCACGAGACACTTGCGAAAAAGGAGCAGGCGATTTTGCTTTTGAACAGGCGCGGTTACAGTAATTTTGTGTTCTGTCCATCCTGTAAACATACGCTGCACTGCCGCAACTGCGACGTAACGCTGACCTTTCACAAGTCAAAGGTCAGCCGCCGCGAGCGAATGCGAACGGTTACGGGAAAACACATCAATTATGGTTATGCGGTCTGTCATTATTGTCTGGCCCAGACGCTTGTGCCTGAAAAATGTCCTCTATGCGGCGGCGGGTTTGCAATGATAGG
>JAIVYN010000301.1:0-4201 GCA_048635425.1 Candidatus Aegiribacteria sp. | reverse complement strand
GCCCGAAGCTTCGCAAGAGCCCTCTCCGAACTATCAAGAAACGCCCAGTTCACCACAACGGAATGATTGACAGCAAGACTAAAAAGTCGGAAAAATCTGCTCATTACAATACGTGGTGTTGTCAAAGTCATTGAAAAGACAGCACCACAAGGGGACTTTTAATTATCTTTTAACGGCGATGTCTTGAATCGCTCGTATGGCCGAGTGCGTAAATGCTCGTCGGTTGTGGCTGGGTCAACAAGTGATTTCCATTATACAATACCCAAATCCGCAATGCCCATCAAAACAAAAAAAAGCAGCACCGAAAGATAATATGTAGCCCATTCTCTCAACTTTGTTATATTTAGAATGGCGGTTCCTTTATCAATTTGGGACGACACCCTCCCACCATCGATAAGGGAAAGCGTATGAAAAAGCAAACACGCTCTTTTATCGTTAAATGGAGCAACGACTGCGTTTACAAGTATTTCGTCAATCTGTGTGCAAAGTCTTCAATAGTTATCAAAAGAGAGGCCTGGATGCCTTAAGGAACCACCATTCGTTATATTTAATTTTTTTCAAAATCCCAATTTAAGTCCCAATTGACAATACACGCAATACGATGTTTCCTGTCAACTTGGCGTATTAATCCACATTTCAATGCCAAAATTGGCACTTTTTCGGCTAATAAATCCCCCCAGACTGCTCTTATTTTCAATTTTTGCATTCCATAATTGCCTGTCAATAAGCTACTTACCGTAAACAGGTCAAAATAGCCCTCTATATGTACAAAATCTGGTATATCTTTTGCACGTTTGGTATAAGTTATGCGAAAATTAACGATTAAATCTTTTATAGAGCAGACAATTTAAGGAGGCAAGCAATTATGGCAGTCAAAGAATTGGCATTTGAGTCAGATGCAAGAGCCAGCCTGTTAGCTGGTGTGGAAAAACTCGCATCAGCTGTAACACCAACCTTAGGTCCAAGAGGCCGAAACGCCGTCATTGATAAAAGCTGGGGCGGCCCAACCGTAACCAAAGACGGGGTAACGGTTGCTGAAGAAATCGACCTTATCGACAAGAACGAGAACCTCGGCGCTAAATTAGTAAAAGAAGCTGCGAGCAAAACCTCGAAAATCGCCGGCGACGGCACAACAACCGCCACGGTACTCACCGAAGCACTGTTTAAAGAAGCATACAAAAACCTCGCTGCCGGTGCAGATGCCATGGCGCTGAACCGCGGCATGCAAAAAGCGGCCAAGGCGGTAACTGATAAGCTGTCCTCGATGGCAAAACCTATCGATATCACCAAAGCCGACGACATAATCAATATCGCCTCGGTATCAGCTAATAACGATGTAGAAATCGGAAAGATTATGGCTAAAGCCTTCCAGCGGGTCGGTAAAGACGGTGTTATCACGGTTGAAGAGGGCAAAAGTTTCGAGACGACCGTTGAATTCGTCGAAGGTATGCAATTCGACCGAGGCTATCTTTCACCTCATTTCGCTACCGATACCGAGAATATGGTCTGCGAATTAGAAAAGCCGTTTATCCTTGTTTACGAAGAGAAAATCAGTAATGTAGCTAAGCTCATACCGCTGCTTGAGAAGATTGCAAACTCCAAGAAGCCATTGCTGATAATAGCAGAAGACGTTGAGAGCGAGGCATTAGCAACGCTGGTGGTCAATAAGTTAAAAGGCGTACTGCAGGTTGCAGCCGTTAAGGCACCCGGTTACGGCGACCGCAGAAAGGCGATGCTGCAGGATATAGCAGTACTAACAGGTGCAGAGCCTATCTTCAAAGATCTGGGAATCGAGATGGAAAACATTAGCATAAAACAGCTCGGCCAGGCCAAAAAGGTAACCATCGACAACGATAATACAATCATTATTGAAGGTGCGGGCAGCCAGCAAGGCATCAACGGCAGAATCAAGCAGATAAAAGACGAAATAGAAATTACAACCAGTGACTATGACCGTGAGAAGCTCCAGGAACGGTTGGCCAAACTTACCGGCGGTGTGGCTCAAATCAATGTCGGTGCTGCAAGCGAAGCAGAAATGAAAGAAAGAAAGGCCCGAATCGAAGACGCCCTGCACGCCACCAGAGCAGCTATCGAAGAAGGTATCGTGCCGGGCGGAGGCGTAGCGTTAATCCGCTGTATCGATGCGGTGAGAAAGCTGAAACTCAAAGGCGATGAGCAAACCGGCGCCGATATTCTTGCAAAGTCGCTTTCAATGCCGTGCTACTACATCGCTTATAACGCCGGGGCAACCCCAAATCTCGTAGTCAACAAAGTGGCTGAAGGCAAAGGCGGCTTCGGCTATAATGCCAATGCAGATAAATACGAGGACATGCTGAAAGCCGGCATACTTGACCCGGCAAAGGTTACCCGAATTGCCCTGCAAAACGCTGTGAGTATCGCCGGCCTGCTGCTGACGACGGATTGCCTGGTTACCGAAAAGCCCAAGGAAAAAGAAGAAATGCCTCCCGGCGGACCCGGCGGCCCAGGTATGGGCGGCGGTATGGGTGGTATGGGAGGAATGGGCGGCATGGGCGGTATGATGTAAGGAAGCGAAAAGGTGAAAGTCAAAGGCCCAAAACTGGGCAGCAACAATTGGCCTATTTTCTAAAAAGGTCTAAACTAAAATGTGTAGGCATACACTATGAAAAAGTTTTTGAGAATATCAATGATAATGGTATTGTTCATTTTTATGTTCATTCCGGCAACGCTTCTCGCATATCCAACTGTTTATCCAAGGGGCACAACTATCTATAAGCCTGATAAATGCTGGAATGGATATACCATCATCCCTACGTTATTTATTTCTGAAAAAGAAAGAGAATCAGTTAAAGATGAAGGCGCCTACCTAATCGATATGAATGGCAATGTAGTAAAATTGTGGAAAGGGGTCTACGGATGCGGTTCTAATAAAGTCCTGCCTGGAGGTTATATAATGGGAACTACTGGTCCAGGCCAATCGTTTGAACGTATTGACCTGGCTCAGTGGGATTGGGATGGGAACATCGTCTGGAAATTCGATAAAGCTGAGAAGATGAAAATTAGAGACAAATGGATTTGGTCGGCCAGACAGCATCATGATTATCAAAGAGAGGGCAATCCGGTAGGTTACTACGTTCCCGGCATGGATCCATTAGTAGATAGAGGAAAAACCTTGTTTAATTCTATTAAAATTGTGAAAAGACCAGATATTACCGACAAGCCTATTGCTGATACATGGGTAATTGAGGTTACATGGGATGGAAAGATCGTCTGGGAATGGCTAATTACTGATCATTGGAACGAACTGGGCCTAAGCGAAGCAGCGAAGAATGCTTTCTACCGAAATCCAGGCTATATAGAAGCGTATGGAAATGCGAGACAAATTTATTTTAACAATATCAATTATCTGGGCCCTAATAAATGGTACGATGCGGGTGATAAGCGTTTCCATCCTGATAATCTCATTGCGGATATTCGTAGCTTGAATATTTCATTAATTATTTCTAAAAAGACTGGTAAAATCGTATGGAGGTTAGGGCCCTATTTTACTGATACTCCAGCTCTTAGGAAGATCGGCCAGATAATAGGCCAACATCATGTTCATATGATTCCAAAGGGTCTGCCTGGTGCTGGTAACATCCTTATTTTTGATAATGGTGGAGAAGCTGGATACGGCTGCCCAAATCCAATGGCTCCAAGAGGTGTTTACAACGCTCGGAGGCATTATTCTCGCATCTTAGAAATTAATCCTGTGACGTTGGATATTGTCTGGGAGTATACGGAGGGGTCATATCTTAAAGACGCTAAGTTCTTCAGCGCTTATTGTAGTGGTATGCAACGACTTCCTAACGGAAATACTTTAATTACTGAAGCTCAAACATCGCGCGTTTTTGAGGTAACTCCTAAAAAAGAGATAGTATGGGAATATGTCCGACCACCTGTGGGAGGCATAGGCTGGTTATTTCGTGCTTATCGGATTCCTTACGACTGGATTCCACAACTGAAAAAAAAGCCTATCGAACAAGCTGTCATCCCCCCTGAACCATCAAAATTCATAATTAAGCCCTCTCTATGATGGTGATCAGCAAAACGCGCTGGAGCTTTATATAGAATATTGAGCTAAACTAAAACAGGCAGGCAAAATAATGGACAACAAAACAACCCAGCTTCGTAACTACGATAGTACCTGCAAGGACAGTATAAATGCAGTGATAACAATCGC
>JAIVYN010000300.1:0-4288 GCA_048635425.1 Candidatus Aegiribacteria sp. | reverse complement strand
CGATCGAGAAAAATCGTTCGGGGCCCCAGAGGCACAAATTTCCCCCCGCCTGCCCCAAATTTGAGCCTCTGCCCAAACGATTTTTCTCTCCAAACAGCTCCAAGGCCCTGATCTGTTTGGTCCACCTGCGCATTAACCGGATGAACCATTTAATTGATCCCCAAATAAATCCTTCGACCTTGCTCAGGACAGGTTTGGGGGCTAAACAGTGGTACAAACCGGTAACATAGGTTACAGATTATGCTAAGAACATGGGTAACAGTTGTTAGTTTATAATTGCCTCCGAAAGGAGGTCAATTATGCCTTGGACTGAGACCTGTGTTATGGAAGAACGAGTAAAATTTATAATGGATGTATTGGACAGCACATACTCTATGGCCGAATTGTGTAGCTATTACGGCATCAGTCGCAAGACCGGCTATAAGTGGCTTGATCGCTATCGGCAAAGCGGCATTGAGGCCTTGCGTAATCGCAGCCGGGCACCGCACAACCATCCGCACGAGATATCGCATCAAGTGAAAGAAGCAATTCTCGCTATCAAGAAGCGTTTTCCAAAGTGGGGTGCACCTAAAATCAGGGCTCGCCTTAAGCGTATTTACCCATCTTGGGACAGTTATCCAGCTGTTTCAACGATAGGATTGTTTCTACACAAGCAAGGGCTAACCTATCGGCGTAAACACCGTCGTAAAGCCTCACCGACCGCGTTACCTTTGACCAGCGGTCGCTATAGCAACCAGGTATGGTGTGCGGATTTCAAGGGGCACTTCAAGACAGGCGACAGCAGTCGCTGCAATCCACTGACGATCAGCGATTATGCAAGTCGCTATCTTCTTTGCTGCCGCCACCTGGATCACATGAGCTATGAACTGGTCAAAATGCGATTTGAGCGTGTTTTTCGTGAGTATGGCCTTCCAGAAGTGATTCGGACCGATAACGGCACGCCGTTCGCCTCTCGTGGTCTTGGCGGACTGAGCCGACTGTCCTATTGGTGGATTCGTCTGGGGATTCATCCAGAACGAATCGAACCTGGCCATCCGGAGCAGAATGGACGTCACGAGCGGATTCATAAAACGCTTAAAGATCATACTGCCAGACCACCAGCTAAGAGTATTGTCCAACAGCAGAGTCGGTTCAATGAATTTTGTGTTGAGTACAATAAGCATCGACCGCATGAAGCTTTGGAGATGCGAACACCGTCAGAGTGTTACAGCAGTTCAACAAGGGTGTTTCCATCTCGTTTGCCAGAGGTGATCTACCCTGATCATATGCAAGTAAGAAAAGTTTATCAGCATGGCGATATTCATCATCTTGGCAAAAGGTTGTTCATAACAGAAAGCCTTCGTGGCAAATATGTTGGTATTGAACAGGTAGATGAGGATGTAAGTTTGTTATGGTATTTCAGTTATTTATTGGGCCAGATAGACCATAGAAAATGGCAGATAAAGCCGGTCAGAAGTCAGCCGCTTAGCTCCGCAGCTAGCTGCGGAGCTAAGCGGACATAAACCCGAAAAAGTGTTACCCATGTAGTCGGTATAAAGTGTTACCTATGTATTAGTTGACACACAGTGAGATTGCTTCGGCCTAAAAGGCAGGCCTCCTAAGAAAATAAACGGTTTTCGTATTGCGAGGTTTGAGATTGCCACAGTCGCCTGCGGCTCCTTCGCAATGACATTGTTGGTCCATTTTCTTCTGCATACTTCCTGAGAATCAGGTCAGGTGCTCGCAATGACATTTTATTTTGGATTCGGTGCCCATTCGGCTTCACCTTCGACTGCCCCTTCGACGGAGTTTACCCTGCTCAGGACAGGCTTTTTTGCCTGGGACAAGTGTATTTATGGAACGGCCTGATTTTAACGAAAGTCAGGTGTGGGTCGATTTTGAGCCCGGTTGGGTTTTAGAGCCTATCCAAACAACCCGATCTATTGCGGCCGGCTTCAAAGCCCGATGCCTGCGTTATCGGTGAAAAAACGTTCTCAACGTGGAGAAAACCAAGCCTGGCGAGCGTTCCTCCCAGCCGCTCGCCTTATCATCTTAGGGACTTTTGTCTTGCAAAAATATTATCGGCAAGAAATAACACCACCTTGATTCTAAATGAACCAAGACGTAGGTAAGAGCAACAACTGAAAAAGAGTTGAAGCGAAGATGCAGTGCAAATTTCAGAAGAATTCAGTTTTTTGGGGCCAGCACCCCATATTTTGTGGACGATGCTCAGCGCGAAAGCCGATAAAGATATTAGTTAGTTGGCTATTTTGTAATTAAGAGCCTGAGTAAGGCAGTATAACAGATTCGCTTTCATCTTGGGCTTATTCTCGGTATAATCTGCCAATGAAGAAATACGAGCATGCGCTTGCTTTGTACCCTTATTTCGGCCATTCCACCCCAACCATGGGAATGTTCCCTCCGACCGGCCTCGAGTACATCGCCGCAAGCATGAAAGACCTGGTCGGCAAGGTAACACTTCTTGACCTTAGATATGAAAGGGCCTATCAGGACCCGAAGGTGCTCAGCGAGTTTATCAGCAGCCAGATCGATCTGCTGTGCATCAGCGTCGGATGGGGGGCTCAGTTCAGGAGAATCTGTGATTACATGTCCCAGTTGCCGCCTGAGGTCTGCACCATTGTTGGCGGCTACAAAGCAACGCAGGAAGTCGAATACCTGTTTGAGCGTTGTCCGAATATCGACATGATCGTGCGAGGTGAGGGCGAAGAGATCATCAAACAGATCGTCACCGGCGTCCCGTACAAGGATATCCGTGGACTTTCTTACCTGGATAACGGAAAAATCATCCACAACGAAATCCATCCTCTACCTGATGTCAGGAGTATTCCGTTTCCTGACCGGTCCCTGAGAAGGCACGATTATAACTGGGTCCAGCACGGTGTTCGACTCAGCAGTGTTACGTTCGACACGATACTGACGACGAGGGGATGTCCGTTCAAATGCAAGTTCTGCACCTTCAGTCTCAATCCGCTCGGACAAAAGAGGAGCTACACCGAGCGGCCGCTCGAATCGGTAATTGAAGAATTAAAGACCGTCAAGTCCGATTTTGTACTGCTCAGCGATGACAACTTCTTCACTAATCCCAGGCGGAGCGAGCAGCTTTGCGATATGATTATCGAGAACAAGATAAGGAAGACCTTCGCCGTCCAGGCCCGGATTGACATAGCCAAGCATCCCAGGATCCTCGATAAGGCTGAGAAGGCGGGCTTCAGGGTCTTTTTGATCGGGGTCGAGTCGCCTCATGACCGAATCTTGAAGCAGCTTGACAAAGGCATCACCCAACAGCAGATCCGGGATGCGTTTGCGATCCTGGCGCAGTATGACTTCTTCCTACATGGGTACTTTATCTACGGCAATATCGGCGAAACGGAAGAAGAGATGCTCTACATACCCAAGTTCGCGAAAGAGATCAAGCTGGATTCCATCACTTTCCAGAAACTCCGCATCGAGAAATTCTCGCCTCTGAAAGAAATAGTTGAAGCAACTCCGGGCTACTACTACGGAAATATCGGCGGCCCCGTGTATTCGGACCGCTACGGACACGAGGAGCTAAAGCGAATCCGGAACCAGATTCGGTCGCAGTTTTATGATCTCCGGCAGATCCGCCACATCGTTGAGAAAGTCATGCGGATTGGACTTTTCAGTTGGCGCGATCTGAGGGTCGCACTACCCAATCTACCCTACCTCATGTACAAGCTGCTCAAACGAAAGAGGCAAAAGAAAAGGCCTCGATTACGATCCTGCGAGAGCCTACAGCCACAGTCGAAAGCGGGTTCCGAGACACTATCTGGAAGGCGATCTTCCCCCGCTGTTCCTCTTGGCCATAAACGATCTGTGAACTATGGATGACCAGCAAGAACAAGACGACGCATGACACCCATTTTGACTTCCGAACGGACATGTTGCACATCCTTACATAAAAATGGCCGGAGGGGGCCAATATGGGTCTGGTTATTCCTGAGGATTGGAATCCTTTCCCTGTATTGGCTTTGTGAATAAGGTATTAGCCACCTGTTTGAGCTTGAGCGCTATAGGCTCGGAGGCAATTCCCACGAGACTGGCTAAGCCTGCAAAGCCATATATATTTATCTGTTGTACGGTTGAGTTCGCTGGGCAGAAGCAGCCACGGATAATGAAGTAGGAGATAGTCGCGAGGATTGCTCCGACGAATGGAGTGAGGATGTATTGCGGCAGCCAGCTCCTCTTCAATTCTTTATTACCAACATACCAGGCAAACGAGCGGAGAGAGCGTACCTGTCCGCCGAGCGCGCCGGCAAGTACTACGACA
>JAIVYN010000299.1:0-4303 GCA_048635425.1 Candidatus Aegiribacteria sp. | reverse complement strand
GTAAGCAACGCCATTTGGTATAAGTGCATCCGTACCTAGAGAAACAATCCCGAGCCTGCTGTCATTGACGACTATGCCTGAGAGGTTCACGTTACCCGTATTTGTAACGTTATACCAGTACTTAATAGTATCTCCTACTGTCGCCTCTGTGACGTTCGCCTCCTTCGTTATCATAAGGTCCGCGTTAAAGTCCGTAGAGACAGACTCATCGCTGGTGTTGACGACTGGCCCACGGCAGCGATCTGTGGCATTCGCAGTTGCGGTATTGTTTATCGGCCCGCAGATGTCCGCTTGCGTAACGGTATATGTCTCAGTACCGCGAGCGACGTCATTTGGTATAAGTGCATACTTATCCAGGGTAATGCCTCCGAGCCTGCTGTCATTGACGACTATGCCTGAGAGGTTCACGTTACCCGTATTTGTGACGTTGTACCAGTACTTAATGATGTCACCGACGGTAGCCTCTGTGCGGTTTGCCGCCTTTGTTATCATGAGGTCAGCAGTATAATCTTCAGCCTCCACCGTTTTTATCGTCGAATTTATACAATCATTCGCATCCGTGACTGTCAGGTTCACGTCATACGTACCGGAAGCGCCATATCGATGGCGTGGATTCTGCTCGTAAGAACCATTACCATCACCGAAATCCCAACTCCAGTTCTTGTATGGCTTAGTTCCGCCAGTGGTTGTGTCATTAAAAGTTAGACGTTATTCAGGAGATGAGAGAGAAAAAGTTCATAGTCAAGCTTAACACGAATGGAATGTTACTTAAGAACAAAAAAATTGCCCGGAGAATAGCAGAGACCGATCTAAACTACTTATCCATTTCTATTGATGGTGGGAAGGAAGTGCATAATGAAATAAGAGGGCATCCAAAAATTTTTGATGCAATAATGGAAGGCATCGACAATGTTAAGGGATATTGCAGGGAACTCGGAAAAAAGAATCTTATGATATTGTTTACGATGATGGTTTCAAGCGATACCCAGGAACAAATCGAAGAAGTATATCGCATCGCGCTAAACAAAAATATAGATTGGTTTAATATACAATTTCTTAACTACACGACCCCTGAGACCTGTGAACAGGCTCGCGAATATTTCAGTAGGCATTTCGGAATAGAAGAAAGCCCCTGGACTGGCTTTTGCAACCCGAGATTTAACGATATTAATCCTGATTTAGTAGCCAAACAAATTGACAATATTTTAGCAATGCGTAGATCGGTGCCTATCTCTATTATGGGTGGTTTGTCTTCAAGTAAGCAAATTTCAAGATATTATTTTACACATGAACCGATAAGAAATAACATATGTTATATTCCTTTTACTGGTATGCATATAGTACCACCGGGCAAGGCCACCTTTTGTATTGATTATCCTTTTTATGAGTATGGTGACTTAAGGGAGGAGACTCTGGAGTCGATCTGGTATGGAAAACGGGCTACAGATTTCCGTAAAAATATTATCAGTTACTATAAGAAACGCAAAAAGAATTATCCACAATGCCAACGCTGCAACTGGCGTTTTAACTAACAATTTTAAAATCTCCGGTGGTTTTCAACTCCGGTATTGTGCAGGTGAGCTTGCCGTTGCGGCATTCGACGGTTTGTCCCCTAAGATACCTGCCGCGCCAGGTCCTGTACAAGCGAACCTCATACTTACCTTCCGGCAGTCCGGATATCGTAAATGGTTCGTTGGCAACACTAACACGAGGATTGACCACCCAGCCGAAAATCAGCTTGTCGCTCTTCATTGCCCAGGCATCACAGTTGGGCGCAGCGATATCGGCAGGCTCAAAATCCAGATTTGCAAAATCTATATCAGAGGCGAATCTTGAGAAATAAAGCATTTGATTGGTGACGACACTATCGTTAATCCAGTCCGAATACGCCCACCAAAAAGGTGTCGCACAGGACCCATTCGCCAGGCTGACCCAGAGGGCATTGTGATACATTGCAAGGTAGCCTGGCATGCCCGGCTCATAGTATGTATGGTCCCAGCCACACTCGCCATTAATAGCAGGTTTGTGGAAGCCACTCCATAGGTTCTGTATCTGGATCGCATAGTTGCGGTAGCTCAATTGAAGTGGATTCTCATCGTTCGGTCCGAGCTTGCCGCTTTTGGGCATCGGATGTCCCTGGGCCTCATAAATTTCTCGATTTGATATATCGAAGATTTTGTACCCTCCGGGCCACCATTGCCTGATACCGCCGCTTTGGCTGCCTGTGGTCGGGCGGCCATACGGGTCGTGTTCGTTAAAGTATCTGTCGATCTTGCGGCACCACTGTTCGGCTACGGCCTGGTCGCCCTGGGTCCAGCCCTCGGTGCCATTGATTTCGTCGACGACGAACCAGAGGAACAGTGCCCGGCTGTATCCCCAGCGGGCGATTATGTACCGGTAGAGCTTCTCTTGGTATTTCCATGCCTCGTTATTTCCATAGAAGTCGACGGCGTCGCTAACGAGCTTGTAAGGATTGTTTCTATACCTTGCGTTTCCACCACCCCAGACAGCCATAGAAAGATAGGAGTGGAACCAGATATTCCAGCTAATGTGCATGTCTCGTTGCTCACACCATTCAAAGAGCTGGTCCAAACGGCCGCAGCGGTTCTGGTCGTACCGTCCCAGGCCGGTACCCATCGTTTCCAGAGGAGTCGGGAAAAAGCTGATGAAATTTGCCCCTCGCTTCTTCAAATTGTCGAGCCCTTCTTCTGTGATCCTGCCTTCATTAAACAGCTCATAGCTGTCGTTATACCACATGCCAACACCGTAAAATGAAGTGCCATCGTCATACCTGAGATACCGCTGGTTAGGCGCGATTCTCACGAACCCATAATGCGGGGAGTCTACCGCCGTGAAAGTGCCAGCACGGCTTTTTCCAGTACCTTCGGAATCGGTCACTGAAACCACATATCGCCAGGCGCCTTTCTCAGTGGGAGAAAAGCGCACCATCCAGAGGCTGGCCCAGCTGGATGGATTATAAAATCCCCAGATGTTCCATTTTCTGCCCGATGGTGAGGTGAACTCAGCCTGCAGGTCTATTTCATCAGGGTTAAAGGGATTGCTGTATTCAGCTTTAAGGCCAATCCTTAGCTCAAATTTCTCATAGATGCCGACCTGAGTAGAATTTGCTCGAACTGATAGAATTGACGGTGGTTTAGCTGTTGCGTGCGTCACCATAGTGAGAAACATCATGCTCATGGGCACCAACAGGTAACCATTGACTTTTTCAGGCATTGCCATTCGAATCTCCTTTTGATATTTTTTGTGTTGTGAGTATCTTGAACCCAGAACTCTCATCTGAGCGTATTTAGCTGCAGAGCCCAAACCATGTTTGCATCACTAAGATACCCGAACTGACTTTTGGATGCAATCCCGTCCTTTTTTGCTTACGGCACTTACGTGCAATCACCAGCTATCATGGAACTCGGACAAACGATACCATAATGAGGAACACTTGGTCAAGATGAGTAAACCGGTTTTTTTTCGCCGGTCTTTTTGCGCGACTTTATGCACAGTAAAAGGAACAGAGGCAAGTAAAGAATTACAAAAAATAACAAAAAAAGTACAAAACCGTAACAAAACCGTAACACTTGGTTGTCATAATTGCTCCTGTTAAAGTAACCATTTTTTATTAATCTATTTGAAAGGAGCACGATTATGGAAAGGTTTAAGAACATCACAATCATCTTTTTGTTGGCAGTGGGCTTGCTTAACTCAGTCGTTCTTGCCAAGCCTGCAAGTGTTCTGCTGCAGGAAGGGCTGTACGCCGAGCAGATTGACGGTGACATCGATTCGGCCATCAGAATCTATGGGCAGATAATTGCAGATACTTCCGCCCAGAGGTCTCACATCGCCCAGGCAATGTATCGGCAGGGTATGTGCTATCTTAAGAAGCAAGATGAGCAGCAGGCCAAGGAAGTTTTTGCAAAGCTGGTCGCAAACTACAGTGACCAGACCAAAATCGTAGATAAGGTTAAGCCTATGCTGGACGAGCTGGGCAATGCCGACCCGGCAGCACTGATGCCGCCTGAGACCTTAATCTACATAGAAACGGGCAGCCCGGGGAGGCAGATTGAAACCATTCTGAATATGCTCAAAGGAACTCCATTTGAAAATCCTCTTGCCGCTCTTGGTGTTGGCGGCGGTCAATCTCAGAGGTCACCGGGAGATATGATGGCAGCTCTTATGAATCCGGCCATGATAGCTGAATTCAAGAAGATACGAGGTATGGGGATAGGGATTACCGGCGTTGCTCAAAATAATCCACCGGTCGTAGCGGTGTTGTTTCCCGGAAAGAGCGATG
>JAIVYN010000298.1:0-4303 GCA_048635425.1 Candidatus Aegiribacteria sp. | reverse complement strand
AATGAATTTCGTTGAGGAGAATGTCAAGGACCTGTCCAACATTCCTGAAGAGGACTACAATTCGTTTATCAAGCCATTTCTCGGAAAGGAATGCCTGCTCAAAATCCGAGAATCACTGGAAACTTAAATTGAATATTTCTGAAAAAAGAAAGGAAATGCAAAAATGGAAGAAAAAGAATTAAAAAAAGCATGTCTGGAACTAATGGAAAAAGAAGATGCAGTGTATCTCAGCACGATTAGCGAAGATGGTTTTCCGCATACACGAATGATGGGAAACCTGCGCAATGAAAAACAGTGTAAAGTTGCAAAGGAATTGTTCGCACACCACGATGAAGATTTTATGATCTATATGCTGACAGGCAGCTCTTCACCAAAAATGAAACAAATCAGGGCAAATCCAAAGGTGTCGGTTTATTATGGCAATTTTAAGGAGCTCCATACGATACTGCTTGTAGGCGAGATCGAGGAAGTCGATGATCCCGACTTAAAGAAAAAGATCTGGCAGGACGAGTGGAAAATACATTGGCCAGGTGGAGCTGAGGACCCCGAATTTGTCTTGCTCAAGCTATTACCGGATTCTGCAAAGGGCTTGTGTAAAGAAGCACCTATTGAGTTTAAACTGAAATGAAAAAAATGAAGGAACAACATCAGGGTGGCTTTTTGATGGCCAAGATTCGCCAGGTCGGCGGAAGGATAGTCGAGCGGTTACTCAAACAATATAATATTGAGATCAATTCCGCCCAGGGCAGGATTATGTTTGCGCTTTGGCAGCAGGACGGCATCGCCATCAATGAGCTTGCAAAGAAAACGCAGCTAAAGAAATCAACCCTGACGAGCATGCTCGACCGCTTAGAAAAGATGGGATATATCAAACGTATACGCAGCAAAAAGGACAGAAGAAAAATACTGATAAAGCGCACAGAAAAAGACAAAGCTCTTGAGAGTAAATACGTAGAGATATCGGAGGAAATGACAAGGATATATTGTAAAGGTTTTACAAACAGCCAAATCGACCGCTTTGAAAAGGACTTAGAGCGAATTCTTAATAACCTTACAGAATTTGAGGCGAATGCTAATTTAATGAAGGACGGCTAATAGCATGAGCGAGAAAGAAGGAGGAAAATTCAAGGGATTTTCGCCCAAGACATTGAAATTCCTTCGAGGCCTTAAAGCGAATAACAACAAGGCCTGGTTCCAGGCACACAGGGCCGATTACGAAAAATACGTTCTGCAGCCCCTGCGAGACTTGGTTATAGATTTGGGGGATTTTATGCTGGATATTGACCCTTATTCGAGAAATAATTGACGAGAATCCTAAAGAATTTTTGAAGGCGATTTCCTTTTTCGCAAAACAAAAGACTTTTGTTTTGGAAGGCGAGAAATACAAGAGAATTATCGACAAGACCAAGCCTGAAAAAATCCAAAATTGGTATCAGAGAAAAAATATGTACTTGGTTTGTAATAGAAAGATAGATGATACCCTTCCGGAGCAAATCAACCGCTGTTTGATAAATACAAACGTGAGCTTCTATGCCACACAGCAGGACCTGCTGCCGGGCTAATTCATTTAACCTGATGTATATCAAGCATTCCTTTTATTCTCTTGTTGCCGGCCCGCCATCCTCGGGATGGTGTACGCGGCGATAAACGACCTTTTCGTTTAAGGTTATCGATGCTCGTATCGACGCTTGTCTTGGAAACTTGAAACTCGTTTTTATCCAGTATCCGGCTTCCAGTCTCCAGTTTCGATACCAGCTTCGACAACGCGAAACCAGCTTCTATACGCGCCGGAAGGTGCCAAAATCAGCAGTCCCTTAGTCACCGCCCACAACCGTAATTGTAAGATGTATGTTTTTGTTTTCTTTGCCCGCCAACGGCGGGTTTTGATCAGAACCCAGCGTTGCTGGGCTGGCCGGCGATTTTTTTTCTGTTTTCTGATTCCAGGTCAAGACCGGCTTTGGCGGAGTTATCAAACCCACCGTAGTATCATCGATAGCAGTTAAAATCTCTTTGCCGGGTAAAAGCTCAGCCATATTGTTCAAGACGGCAAAATCCTTCGCCACCTCCATACGCCTTTTGGAATCGTCCTGGTTGACAATCCCTGATATCTGCTCAGCAGTAACTGCGTCAACAACAACCTGTTCGCCAAACACTTCAGTGTCAACAAAAAAGTGAGCCGAATCCAGCTTGTCCCAAATATTGCCCAACTCAGCCAACAGTAAATTAAAGCTTTCGCTGCTGCAAATAAGAGCATGTGGTTCTTTGACCCAGCCCATCCTATGGGCGGGGTTGACATTGCTTTTCTCTGATGCAATCCATTCATCCGAAGGGACATTATCTTCAATCGCCCTGTTAATAAATGCTACAACAGCAGGCAGGTAACTTGTTCGCAATTCAAGCCTGCCGCTAAATGGTGCCGCCACTATTGTCGGGGCGGGCTTTACCACGTCAACTGTCGGGGGCGGCTCTCGGCGCTCAACCGCAACCGGTCTTTGCGTAACAGTTTCCGGAGCTACAATGGTGTAAACTACCGCCGTCAAAATGCCGACCAGGCCGAGCATAGCAGCGGCAGCAAAAACCTTGCGACCCAGCAGGTGTCTTGTTCCGGCCCTCTCGTCAAAGGCCGATGACCCCTCAAGGAGCGGTTTCCTGGCTAAGGAAGCCTTTACACTCTCCAATATCTGTGGCGGAGCCTCGGCAACAGGCAAAGAGCTCAGTAACATTTTACATTTTTGCAGTTGCTGCAGCCGGTGTGCAATTTTCTCTTCGTGATCTACCAGCCGTTGAACCTCGGTCTGCTGCCTGGCCGGCAGCTCTCCATCAATGAAGCTATTGAGCAATTCGTCCATATTCGGTATTTCTTTCATTGCAAAATGGCCTCCAAAATCTGTCTTAGCTTACTTCTGGCCCGACTCAATCTGCTTCTGACTGTGCCTAACTCGATATCCAGCACCTTTGCAATTCGGGCATAATTCATACCTTCAATATCCCGCAACACAACGACGGCTCTTTGTGCATCATCCAATTTCATCAACGACTCAACGGCTATCTCGTACAACTCTTTGTTCTGAGCCACCGCCGCAGGGTCAGGTGAGCTATCATCGCTCAAAAACTCCTTCAACACACGGTTAGCTTGGCTGCTGTATTGGGCCTTGGCTTCACTTGCATCCAGAGAGCTAAATCTAAGTCTGGCATTCCTCTGGCAGTAATTCAAGGTCAGATTAACGGCTATTCTAAAGACCCAGGTATAAAAGCCGCTTCTGCCCTCAAAGCTATCTATGTTCTCTATTACTTTGACAAATGTTTCCTGGGTGAGTTCCGCGGCATCATCGGGGTCTGCACATATTTTTAATATGACGTTGTAGATGCGACTCTGATACTTAACAATAAGCTCTTCCATCGCTGCAGAATCGCCCTGCCAGCACCGCCTGACCAATACAGCGTCCTTTTCAGACGAAATGTCGATACGCCTCTTAGAAGCGTATATATCCATATTTGCCACTTCCGTCACTGGTTTTACCCTTAATTAGACCAATTTTGCCTCAAAAAGTTCCTCTTTTTAGACAAAAATACAGCAAAAATGAGCCTTAGCCGCAGGATATAATCGCAGATTCGCTTTATCAGGTCAATTTAATTTAATCAGGAGAGTAGATTTCGTGTAGCTTGCAGTCGCTGCGGCGCCCAGCCAGGAAAGCGTATCTCAACCCTTGAGATAATTCATTGCTATCTCACGGGGTCAACCAAGATACAATATACGTAATACGAATACGAGCAGGGCCTATGCCGAATCAATCGGCATAGGCCCCGAATTAACGCAAATTTACTTGCCAACAAAATCACACGGCTTAGGGCGCCGGAGGATAAAGCCGAATATCATCGAAGTACATCGTACCTGAACCACCAGCCAGCGGATTGTTCCTGTCGCCTAATCCAAGGGCAATCGTATTGACATTGGCCAGGTTCACGCCCTGGTCGGCAAATGACTGCAGGTCGATAGTCCATTCCGTCCAGGTAGTTATCTGCGCCGCATTTGGATTATCGTGAGAGACCACCGCGCTGCCATTGAGAGCAACATACAACGTCTCAGCGGCATTATCCGAATTGCCCCTAAACCAAATAGATAAAGTGCTAACACCATTCTCGGTCCAGTCACGCGGATAAGTCAACGTCAAAGTTGCCTCAGAGTACCCAACACTGTTGTCGTAGTAGAGCGGCAGCGACTGGTTGCCTCCGTGAACGATAGTTTGCTCGGCAAATGGAGGATTCTCATAACCAACAAGAGAACCGTTTGTCGGGTCGTCGT
>JAIVYN010000297.1:0-4336 GCA_048635425.1 Candidatus Aegiribacteria sp. | reverse complement strand
GAAGTCTTCTGGTTGCCGCCGTATTGTCCGAGCCTGAACTTGATTGAACGGCTCTGGGGTCACCTTAAACGCACAGTTTTGGCCAATGTGTTGTTTGCCGGTATAGATGATTTGGTCGCGGCCTTTCGTCGTGGTGTTGCCTGTGTCAATGGTCACCGCAAAAAGATGGGATTTATTTTTGATCATGATGATGTTAACAAAAAAGCTGCATGATACTTTATGCGTTCCTACTTAGGACCTGTTTCGGTGTTACCAGAGTACCAGCGGCAGGGCATTGGTAAAGCCCTGATACAGGAAGGGCTGTCACGGCTGAAAGATATGAATGCTCAAGGATGTTGTCTCGTTGGACATCCGGATTACTACAGGAAATTCGGATTCAAAAATATGACGGGACTTGTGCATGAGGGAGTGCCACAGGAGGTCTTCTTCGCTCTGTCTTTCGACGGGCATACTCCGCAGGGCACCGTTACTTTCCACGACGGATTCAAGGCGGATGGCTAACAATACTAATTCAGCCAAGACAAAAAACCTTGCGGCTGATTAGCAGCGTTAGGGAACGAATATGATATTATATGAGTAGAGACTTTGGGGGGATTTTAGTTTTGAGTTTTGAGTGTTAATTTTTGAGTTTATGGAATATTGAATATCCAACAAGAAGTATCGAATATCGAAGTAAAGACATATTGAATCTCGCTTTTTCCTCTGGCTCCAATCTGCAGGGATTTTATATTTCTCAGTTTGCATCACCATGGTTGAGTGTGTTATAATTATGGCAGATAAGCATACCATCGAAACACATTGGTGTGAAAGAGAAGGGCAAACGTTATGTGTAAACGAAATGGATTTACACTAATAGAGCTTTTAGTAGTAATCGCAATTATTGCGCTGCTGATGGCAATATTGATGCCGGCACTAAACCGAGCGAAGAAACAGGCTAAAATGGTTGTTTGCCAGGCGCAGCTGAAATCATGGGGTCAGATTTGGGCGATCTATTGTGATGATAACAATGGTTATTTCCCGTTTCACACACTCGGCCAGAACATACGTGGATCATGGATATACCCGCTGAGGTCTCATTGGGAGACAAAGTCACATATCCTGCGATGCCCGTTGGCCACGAAACCTCCCCTTAGCGCCAGAGGGGGGAACGTGTATGGCGGTCCGTTTAACACCTACCAAATGGCAATTGGTGGACCAGAGAACCTGCAGGAGGAAAGCAGCTATGGGTCAAATAACTGGACTTTTAACAGCCGACCGGGATTGACTGAGATTCAAGGCCGCCCAACTAAATGGAATTGGAATACTCCCAATGTTAAAGGTGGAAATAAAGCACCAATTTTCTCCGATACCATGTGGAAAGGGGGTGGGCCGTACGAAACTGGTATCGGCGGTGAGCCTCCTCAATTTGATGGTCAGTGGCTGGGCATCAATTACGAAATGCTGCATTTCTGCATCAACCGTCACGATGGATTTATAAATGTCACTTTCCTGGATTGGACGGCCAGAAGAATTGGACTCAAGGAGTTGTGGACTTTGAAATGGCATCGCAACTATGATACAAACGGTCCCTGGACCAAGGCTGGCGGTGTAGCACCAGAAGACTGGCCACAGTGGATGAGAAAGTTTAAGGACTACTGAAAAACAAAATACCATTTAACTTTTCACGACCCTGCGGGAATCTCGCTTTTTCATCACCCTCCATACCGTGGGAGCTTTTACTAAAAAATACGTATTCACCAAAATAGACAAACATCGATTTTCGGTCTTAAATCAGGGGAAAGCATCTTGAGTGGATGATACCCTTTAACCGAACGCCATTCGTGAGTGCCGCCGTGTATCCTACTATGCACTTGAAGAGAAGATTTGGCATCGAACAGAATCAATCCGGCACAACAACATCGTATCTTGGTTCATAGTCCCGATGCCAATACTGCTGCCACAAATCCTCCAACTCTACGACGGCTATGTGAGTATCGACGTAACTCAGATTGATGGCACGACGGTGTCTGGCGATACAATACCTGTGCATACTTGCTACCGAGCCGTTATCGCCATCAAAAGAGTTCGATGGAGGCGGATCGGTGCTCCTGGGCCAGGCGTCAACCCACATCCCATCGCCAAACAAAGGAACATCAGGTCGAGTATCAGAGAAGCTCTGGTAGTAACGGCCGTGTTCCGGATTGCTCGTATCAACTTGATAATATCCGGCTGGCTGAAGCCATGAATTGATGGTGTAGCTGCCCTCAGCATAGCTTTCGCCAACGCCACCCCACCAGAAGGCCCAGGACCGAATAGCGGTGCCCCGCTGCAAAGACTCGCCATCAGCCCGCTCTGTCACGGACGGGCAAATGATCACTTGCATGATGCCTTCGAATGCGGCCTGGGGATCTTTCTCGTATCGCTCGTCCCCGAGAAAGGGAGCAATCAAGTGGAACCAATATGGGTTGCTGGGCCCACCTACCCCCATAACTTTGCCGTCATAGTTTTCTGTGTAACATACCATTGCCAGCGTCTGCTGTCTGAGTTGAGAGGAGCAAACAACTCTCTTTGTTTGCTCCCGTACTCTGCTTAAGGCGGGTAACAGAATGGCCAGAAGCAAAGCAATTATTGCAATGACAACCAATATCTCAATCAGGGTAAAACCATATCGCCTATTCATAGCTCGTCAACTCCTTCCATCCAACCTGCCAGCTTTGGCTAGACTCCAACTAATCTATATATTTTAACATGACTGTCAAAAAATGTCAAGTTTTGATCGGTGGGCTAAAGCCCACCCTACATTACTGCGGAGCTTTGGGACGCAGAGGACGGCTGGAATTAAGTATGGTTTCCCCGGAATTAGTAAGTCGTTTTCAAGGGATTACTTATGGACTTTGGGCAAAGGGGTGTTATACTGAGGCTCGGAGAGGTAAGGAGTTTTGTACGGAAACCATATATACATAGTTATAAGGCTTAATAGAATGACAGGAACATCATAATGAGCATTGAGGTATTGGGAATTTCCGGGAGTCCTATAGAAAACAGTAACACGGACCGACTTATTCAAGCGGTATTGGATGCAACCGAGTTAGAATGCGAATTTGTGAAACTGAGCCAAATTAACATCAGACCTTGCCTTGCCTGTAAACAGTGTGTTCCGGACAACATCTGCAAAGTTAAGGATGATTTTCCGGAACTTGCAGAAAGAATCAAGAAGGCCAAGGCATTGATTATTGGTGCATATATTCCCTATAAACAGATAGACGGTTTCACAAAAGCGCTTCTTGAGAGATTCTGGTCGCTGAGACATGTGAGCAACCTGCTTAGGGGCAAGCTGTGTGCAACGGTTCTAACCTACCTGAGTCCCGAAGCGGCGGATAATGTCAAACAAGCATTGGCCATACAGTTAAAGGAAATGGAACGTATGGAGCTTGTTGGGCAAGTGATGATTAAGGGCAACATTCCCTGCTTGACCTGTGGCGAGGGAGATGAATGTGAGATGAGTGGAGTAAGAAAACGTTACGGACCGGATGCCAGGTCATCCGATTACACATACTCACGGGTCGAGGATCAGAAAGAAGTATGGGAAGAAGCAAAGCGAATCGGTCGTCTAATCGGTGAACGCGTACGAACAACTAATCGGGGCTAAAACTCCGCATAACCATCGCATGAACTCGGACGTGTCTTCGTTCCAGATGAGTGTATTTGTTACAATGGCCGCATAAATTTTTCAGCAACATCTTACAGTGAAGGAGAAGTACTTATGAAAACGAAGTGTTGGTTCCTCACAAAGTGTGCATTTATTCTGTGTATGTCATGTACATTATCAGCGGTGACGGCTCAGCCCCCGCGTCTTCTTGGCGAAGACAAGAGCGGGGGCTACGACCAGAAAGCCAAACAGATTCTGGACACCACCGGCATCAAGGGCGGTCTAATCGTTCACATTGGCTGTGGCGATGGAAAGCTCACGGCGGCGTTGCGCGCTAACGACAGTCCCGCGAGGGACCCCTTACGGGGCTATATAGTTCACGGTCTGGATACTGAAGCCAAGAACGTGGCCAAGGCAAGGGAATATATCAGGTCACTTGACCTTTACGGCCCGGTATCGGTCAACCGCTTCGACGGGCGACGGCTGCCTTACATCGACAACCTCGTGAACCTCGTTGTGGCCGACCGGCCATTGGCCGGTTTGATCAGTCCCGCCGTTGGCGGGCTCGGCAGCGTGCCGATGGCCGAAGCAATGCGTGTGCTGGCTCCCGGCGGTACATTGTACGCAAAGCAAAATGGCCGCTGGAGTAAGACCGTCAAGCCGCGGCCCACAAATATTGATGAATGGACACATTATTTTCACGATGCA
>JAIVYN010000296.1:0-4341 GCA_048635425.1 Candidatus Aegiribacteria sp. | reverse complement strand
TTGACGTCCTTATTGACGCCCAGTATCTCATAGTAATCTCGCTTGTCAGCCATTATTTAGTGTGATTAATAAAAAAAGTTAAGGAAAGGAATCAGTTATCCTTTTCCTCGTCCACTACTTCATATTCAGTATATGTGTATTTCCGTTCTTCCGCGGGCTTCCCACAACTGCAAGTATTCTCTTCATAACAAGACTTTCCTATTCAAGCTTAACGAGGCACGCTACAAAGCCTTGTTTACTTTTGCCTTTTGCCCCGTGCTCGTATGCTCTATTCATCTTTTCACGAACAGACTGCCCGGCAGTTGCTATCAGGCCTTTCAGCCGCAGCGAGACCAGTCCCGCATTAACACTTCCCGCCTCCAATTCGGTGTCAGCGAATATTTCTTCTATGTGCGACGGATTTCGTACCGGCCCCGTCCGTTCTTACCAGACGGTCTGAGCCTCGGTGGATTCCACAGCATCCTGAACGGCTGCCGGCAGCGCAGAAAGAAAATCAATCCCTGTGGCCAGTTCAATCCTGTTTATCGTCGTCAGGTAATCCCGGTAGTCCCGCTTCGCGAGATCTTTGTTAGGCATCATAAACGCCAGGGCTTGCACGTTGTCGGGGTCATTGTTGTCCACCACTATCTTGTAGAAATGAGTCGGGACCGCCACGTTATTTTCACCAATGACATCGTAGGAAACACTGTTATTTTGTATAGCAAAAACCGGCCCGGTGATAATGGTCAGTCGGCCTCGTTCCTGCACCCAGCCTCGAATCGCTGCTTCCAGATACCTCCATATATTCCGGTTAAAACCTACACCAACCTGTGGCGCCATATTTGAAAGCAAAAAGCTTTCCGACATAACCTTTTCACTCCGCTTCATATCCCCTGCAGGTGCCATGTGTCCCCGGTCAAAGTCGCCGTCCTCGTAGTCTTCAGTCTCAGCCCGATATCTATATTGGATAGAAGCATCCGCCCTGAAGTCATCTTTCCTCACCGCTATGCCGGTCAAGTCGCCTCGGCCAAGTTCATACTGGACCCACACCGGAATCTTGAGCCTGCCGTCATGACCAACCACGTAGCCTTCCCGCACCCGCTCATGAACCGCTTGTGGCTTGCCAATGCTGAGGTGGCGGACCGCATACCGGCGTTTTTCCGGTGTGATCCTTAACGTAGGGTCGGCCAGCGACCTGATTATTGATTCTTCTGTTGGCAGATCGGGCATGTCACCGTAATAGCGACGCACAAAAGTTCGGTATATCCAGCCGATTTCATGCGTCCCCGGCGCCCGCACCTGATAGTAGCCGTTTTCCTGCCTGCCCTGGTTTAATAACTCGATGTGAGTTCTCGCCTCAACTCTTTCAATAATTTCCGTACCGCTTCTGGGTTCTGCTTTGACGCTCGCCCGGCGGCTAACTTCCAGATAATCACCATAACTGACGTTAACGCATAGAAACACAACGAAAATTGGAAAGCATAAACTGGAGAATCTTTTCATTTTTCACTACCTCCTTCCTTTCCGGATTGTCCGGAAGCCTGTTGAGATCTTTGGGCCTCATTTTCAGCCTCTTTCAAACTTTGGGCTGTGCTCTTGAATCCCATTACACCTCGGAACAGCTTGATAGAGCCTTTGCTGCCTCCAGCCACAATACCTCCCGTTACAATCATTCCCAATATCGTCACTTTTTCCTTTAGGAAGATCATACTAACAGCGTCGAAGTCCCAGTACCAACAGGCCAGCACCGCAACCACAAATGCTATGAGCTCTTTAAGACTTTTCTCCTTCCACCGCTTTATGAAAAAGCGGCTCTCAAACAATACAGCCAGAGCACGTTCGAGAAGGAACGCCAGGATAACAATGGCTACAAGCACTTCACCGACTCGCTCCCAGTCTAAATGAAATAGGTTGGGGTCCATAATGTTTCTCCTTTCACTGACAAAAATAATTAAACGATAAGTTTTTAAAGGCCGGAGCCTTACACTACGTCTATTTTGTCTTTACCCTTATCCATCCCCAATAACGAAAAACTAAGCCCTTATAACCCATGTTGTTTTAAGGTTATAGCCAAACCAATGTGGGTTTCCTTTTGAATTTCGCAGCATACTTCGACAGTTGCCTCATCACGTTTCCCTGTTGTCTCTGTCTCGCTCAAGGTTACTGCTAAAATTATACGACTTCCCAACCCAACTTCAAGTTTTTTTGCTTTTTTTTTGCTTTTTTTACTTTCGCCGTTTTACTTTTAACCTCTGCTCTTTTGCTCTGGAGTTTACCCCCAAGAACTGCTTCCTTGACTTACTGCAGGGGGCTCTTCTGCTCTACTTATCTTTTCAGGAACAAACTGCCCGGCAGCTGCTTTATCAGGCCTTTCAGCCGAAGCGATACCAGGCCTGCATTAACACTTCCCGCCGCCAAATCGGTGTCCGCGATTACTTCTTCTATGTGCGACGGCTCTTTTTTGAGGTATTCATAAATCGTCTTTTCAGGGCCGCTCAGCTTCAACGCTTTTATGTCGAACAATGGTGTCTCTACTCTTTCACCCGCCTTTTCCGCAGCCGTGCTTACGTGGTCTTCCAATTGTTCGCCGATATACCCCAGCCCTTCCATCACGTCCTCAACGGATTCTATCAGCTTCGCCCCCTGTTTTAGCAGCCGATGTGTGCCCTTACTCAACGGCGAATCAATCTTCCCCGGCACCGCCATCACCTCCCGATTATTTTCCAGCGCAACTCTGGCCGTAATCAATGCCCCAGAGCGCAGCCCCGCCTCGACAACAATTGTCCCTAACGACAGCCCCGCTATTATTCTGTTACGCGGCGGGAAGTTCTCCGACAAAGGCTCGTACCCCAACGGCAATTCGCTAATGCAGGCGCCGGATTCGGCTATAAGCTCAAACAGCTTTTTATTTTCCGGCGGAAAAACACTTGCCAGCCCGCAGCCCTGCACCGCAATTGTTCGCCCGCCCGCTGATAACGCACCCTGATGTGCGGCGGTGTCTATGCCGCGGGCCATTCCCGAACAAATAGTAAAGCCGGCCGAGCTTAAAAAATGAGCGAGTCGCGAAGACTGCTCCTGCCCGTACAAACTGCACCGCCGCGAGCCCACTATCGAAATCGCCAAATTGTCTTCTCGCGCCAAACTCCCTTTTATGTAAAGGACAGGCGGAGGGTCATAAATCTGTTTCAACGCAGGCGGGTATCGCTTATCGTCAACATTGATTATCCAGACGTCGAGCTTCTCTGCCAATTCCAGCTCGGCGCCAACATCGAATTTACCTCGTGTCGAAGCAATCCGCTCAGCGGTTTTAAAACCCACCCCATCAATTTTGGCCAATTCAGCTACCGAAGCGCCCAACGCCCTCTCCGCTGAGCCGAAATGTTTTATCAGCTTTGCGAAAGTAGTAGGGCCAACACTATCAGCTCTGATTAATCTGAGCCATTTTTCAATATCAACAGAATTGGGCTGTGGTTTTGCCATTATTTAGCTTCTCGGAAAACAGAGATTATAAAGCCACGGAAACCCGCCCACCCGGCTCCGCTAAGGGCGGGCTCCAAACAGACACAAACCTTACTGACTCATATTTAACCACGAAGAACGCTAAGGCACAAAGAAAAATCAAACATTGTTTTCCGATAATTGCGCAAACAATAAACGAATCCTTCAAAAATGTCGGGTTTTCCCTTGACTGAAAGATGGCAAATTTGGTACAAATAGGGTAGGTAATGCTTGCACTTCGCTGTGAGGAGTTTGCGTTTCAATTGACAGCCTATATTGGGATTTGTGAAGGAAGGAGGCAGTGTCAAATCGCAAGAACTTATCCTGTGCAAGTATAAACAAGTATAAAATAGTAAGGAGTAAGTATCATGAGAACTCGAGTAGTCTGGTTGACAGCAGTTTTGTTGATAGGATTCATCGGATTCAGTCCAAGCCATGCACAAGAAGTCGAAAATATACTGGCTAACGGTGGCTTTGAGGACGGTGCTGTTGAGCCGTGGAGCACATATGGCGGCGTTACCTCGGAAGTGGTTCAAGTTTTGACGGGCGCAGCGGTCCCCGAAGACCCGATTGAGGGAAGATATTGTCTACATCTTGAGGTTGCCGAAGCAGGTGTAAATTTCTGGTCTAGCGGTCTGCAGCACGATGGACATGTTTTTGAAGAAGGCAAGAAATACACTCTTTCGGCCTTTCTAAAGTGCAAGGAAGGTACACTGGATATCAATTTCAAGCCGGAACTGGGAGAAGATCCATGGCCGGGATATGGTTCGCAGTCCTTCACCATGACTGAAGAATGGGCGGAATATAGCACAACAACTCCTGTTTTTACTGAAGACGTCAGTCCTGCCACCATCACATTCCACA
>JAIVYN010000295.1:0-4342 GCA_048635425.1 Candidatus Aegiribacteria sp. | reverse complement strand
CCGATCTCTCAGGCCAGTAAGCCGCAGAAGACAATCTCTAATCTCTAATCCACTCAAGAATCCAGCATCAAGCATCGAGTATCCAACTTTAGCTCACTTTAGGCACTTTATCCGCCGCGGCGGATTTAATTCACTTTAGCTCACTCCTCACTAACGAGCGTCCAGAATACAGTGCCGTGTCTCGGACATTTATTTAAAATCTACTTGAAATCAAACTCAAAATTTGGTATAATACGCCTATGTTAGCCAGCAGGCTAACATAAACCGCCAGTAGGCGCCAGATATAGCGGAGAACCGCACGTTTTCGTATCAGCAGATACACGCCAAAAAACCTCTTTTGGAGCATTTGAAAAGTTTACTTTCGTATTTGTTTAGGATTTAGGATTTCATTCTAACAGATAACTCCTTATGAAACAAGATCTTATCATCAATCGTCAATCGTCAATCTTCAATCGTCCGTTATCTGTCTACGTTTTAAACGACGATTTACGCTTAACGCAACCGATACGAGCTGCGCATCCGTTTGACGAAATTCCCCTCTACATCTGTAGAGAACCCTCTACAAATCAGCTCTTTTATGCAAAACAAACCCAATCTCCGAAAAAGTCAAATGACGTAAGCTTCTTTTACACAATGGATTATGAAAATATAAGCGATTGGACAATTGGTCAAAACAAACCCAATTCAAACCCAATCAAACCCAATCTCCAAAAAGCCAAAATGAACGTAAACTTATATGTTATAGAGGATTACAGAAAAAAAGATGATTTTACAGTCCGAATAAACAAACCCAATTTCCGAAATGGCCAAAATGAACGTAAACTTAACTTTAACAAAGGATTACAGAAAAAACGATTGTTTAGCACCCCAAAAAACAAACCCAAACAAAGCCAATTTCCGAAAGGACAAAATGAACTTAAAATCGCTTGCCGGAAAATCTTGTCGCACCCACAACCACTAAGTTACAGAATTTGTCTTTCAAGAAGTGATGAACTTAGATACAATGGCTGTTGTCCATTTTGCTATAAATCCTTGCAAATAGAGAAGGGCCGAATTTTTGGCAGGGACACCTGCTGGAGCCAACAAGAGGGACCCCGCCTTGCGGGAACCCAAATTAGTTCTGGAAATAACGAAAGGATAGCCATGAAAGGGATCAATCGAAGGAAATTCTTGAGCGGTTCAATTGCAGTCGGAGCCGGTCTTGGCAGCTTAGTACTGGCAAAAGATACGAAAGTTAATGCTGCACCGGGAGCTGTGAAAAGGGACCCCGCCTTGCGGGAACCCAAAGATGATATTTCTATCGCTCAATGGGCCCTGGTTCGTGAAATACGAGAGGGCAAGTGGAAGACTCTGGATTTTCCAAAAATTGCGAGAGAGGATTTTGACATCAATGGAATTGAGTTCGTTAGCACTCTGTTTGAGCTGCCGACCTACTCCTATCTGCGGGAGCTGCGGCGCAATGCCGAGAAGTACGACGTCACGATGGTCCTCATAATGGTGGATGACGAAGGAGAGACATGCGCTCCGAGCAAGGCCGAACGGATCCAGACCGCCATAAACCACCGTAAGTGGGTGGATATAGCGAAGTATCTTGGCTGCCATTCCATCAGGACCAATTGCCGCGGCCCGAAGGGTGCCCCTAAGGATCAGGCGCTTGAGTGGGCGGCAGACTGCTATAATCTTCTGCTGGAGTATGCTGCACCTGCCGGCAGACGTGTGCTGATTGAGAACCACGGTGGGCTGTCCAACGATGCCGATTGGATGGTCTCACTATTCAAGAAGGTTGATAATCCGTATTTCGGCTCATACCCCGACTGGAGAACTCCCGGCGGAGGATTCGACAACTATGAATATCTGAGGAAGATGCTCCCGTACGCCGGCGGGTTGTCATACAGAAACCAGCCGACAGAGGAGCAAACAGCTAAGATGATAAAGCTCTGCCGGGATTCCGGCTACAGAGGCTGGTACGGTATTGAGTCAAGCGGTCGGGAAGAGATCAAACGCGGTAAAGAGCTGCTTGAGAAGTACCTCTTGGGAAAAGGATGAAATCCTGAATCCCTTACCGACCCGGAATGACTGATAATCTGCCAAGGATTGTCTCTCGCAGGAAGGCTATTTACGATGTCCTTTGAAGTAGCAGGACTAAAGTTTCGCAACCCGTTCGTGGTCGCTTCCGGCCCCGCGACGAAGCATATCACGCAGCTCGTCGAGGCCGAACGGTGCGGCTGGGGCGGCGCCAGCCTAAAACTCGCCATTGAACCTGCACCGTACATCAATCTGGATCCCAGATACAGGTGGTGGAAGCAGGAACAATACCTGGCCTTCTCCGCCGAGAAGCGGCTGACCCTTGAGGAAGCCCTCAGACTCACCGAGCAGGGCAGAAAGCAGACCAAAGAGCTAATCATCCTGGCCAATATCGCCTATACGGGCGAAAAGGGGATGGACGGCTGGGTGGATATGGCGAGGAGATTTGTCGAGGCGGGCGCGCACGGCCTGGAACTGAACATGTGCTGCCCAAACATGTCTTTCAATTTAAAGGTTTCGGGCGAGCAAGAGCACACCGCTCAATCCGGTGCCAGTCTCGGACAGAACGCGGAGATTGTAGGCATGGCAACCAGGATCATTGCGGACGCCGTTGACGTGCCGGTCTTCGTGAAGCTTACTCCTGAGGGTGGCAGGATCGCCGAGGTCGCCCAAGCCTGTTTCGAGAACGGGGCCGGTGTGGTCGGCACTACAGCCAATCGCCTGGCGATTCCCGAGTTCGATATCCACGATCCCAGCCGTGGCCCATTCCGGTTTCAGGTCGAGCCATCAATGGCATGTTTCTCGGGCGGGTGGGTAAAGCCGCTGGCCCTTCGCGACGTCTTCGAAATTCGCAAGAAGGTCGGCTCGGTACCCTGCATCCTCGGCACCGGCGGCGTGCGCAACTATCTCGATGCCGTTCAGATGATGATGTGCGGCGCCGACATGATCGGCATCTGCACCGAAGTGATGCTCCACGGATTCGGTTTTCTCTCCGGCCTGCTCAGGAACATCGAGAAGTTCATGGTCCGGCACGGCTACCACTCGTACAGAGATTTTCGGGATCTCGTTGTCGAAGCCATCGCCCCGGCGGACAAACTCACACTCAAGGAAGCGTATGCGCAGGTTGAGCCGGAGTTGTGCGACGGCTGCGGCCGATGCGAGCGGATCGGCCATTGCTATGCTATAACTCTGGAAGACCAAAAGGCCATTGTGGATCCCCGCCGGTGCACCGGCTGCTCCACATGCCAGGATGTGTGCCACGCAGGCGCAATCTCCTTCGTTGAGAAAGAGTGAGAGCGACCAACAATGCAACCCAAGGGGACAAAGCGTAATTGCGCCGGCAAAGCCGGACGCAAGGGGGACCATCGTTGAGAAGAGATGTAAATCTTACAATGAAACCAAGTGGCTTCGAATTCCACCACGTAAGGACTGGTGTCCCACCGAAAAAGTTCGTCTTCACCGCATACAAACAAGAACGCTCCGACTTGATTATTGTTAAATTATGCCAACGATACAGCCGATGATACTTTATATAAGAGAATAAATGTTGCGGACATATTTTGAAGTACCCATAGTAACCTAAACTAAAGTGCCCAATGGCGAAGATATTCACCATTATCTTACTAATAACTTTATCAGCAACAGCTATGCCCCTGGGAATATCTGACTTGACTTTAGGTATTATTGTAGCACTTATACTTGGATGTTTTATCTTTATTGTGAAATATGGTAAACAGTGCTGTGAAAGCATTATTTGGATCAGAGATATTCTTAAAATGAACCTCGGTAATGGGGCGTGCGAAAAGGTAGAGAAATCAAATACTGAGTTTTCTGTCGAAGAATTAAGTAGAGAAGAAATAGTAGAAATCAAAAAACAAATATCTAAATTATCGCAGCAAGTCAGAGCAATATTGGCTGAGCTTAAGCAAATAAGGGAGACGGCGTGTAAGGAAGCTTTGGAAGATAATATCAAAATAGCTTCAACAGAATACGCCATGAAGTTTGAGCTAAAGAGACCTGATTTCGAAAAAGCAATAAAAGTCTTAATAGTCACGATAACAAAGATTCCAGAAGAAGGCGTTGTAAATAAACAGAAAGTAATTAAATGGATTACTAAAGCACAAGAGAAATTTGAAGACTTTAGTCCGGAGAATTTTAGCAAGAAAGTCGAAGCTGTTAAAGCCAGACGAAGCTAAGGACTTGTAAATAAATTATCTTCCATTTTTGGCTGGCTGCGGCTTCGGCTGGCGGTGTCAGCAAAACTCGGACTACCAACCAGTAGGCCTGCATTTTGCTTCCTTGCCAGCCTTGTCCTCGC
>JAIVYN010000294.1:0-4352 GCA_048635425.1 Candidatus Aegiribacteria sp. | reverse complement strand
GCGGACCATGTTTAACGATGGATTTTTAAAAGTAAAGCAGGGCCTGACAACAATAGAAGAGGTGCTGAGAGTAACCGAAGTGTATGGCAAAAACGAAAATGAAGTTTTTGTTGAAAATGTCGAATAACAACCTGATTAGCATAAGAAATGTAAAAAGAAATAGGCTGGAACTTTGAGCCGAACAAAACGGTTATCGATTAGATTTGAGATTATGCATAAAAAAGTTGTCATTCTTGGTTTAGTATTACTCCTTGTTGGCGCCACTATGCTTGGGTGGGTTCTCAGCGAAAAAAGAAAGCGACAACAGAGAGTTGCTTCCTATGAATCGAAGTATAATTTAGAAACGGGTGAGTATCTCAAGCAATATACTGAATGGTTTCAGGCGTTCCCGGATGAGCAATCCAAGCTGCCCTTCGTATTGGATGAAAACGGGAAAACCAAAACAGAGGAACAACTAAAGCAAGAACAGCAGGAACGACTCCAGGCTGATTTAGGCAAATTGGCCACGGGCGAAACGGATGTTTATCCCTTTGCAGATATTCTTTACGGCGAGAACTGGCAAAACGAATTAAACAGGTATAAGAAGCGCAAAGAGCTGAGTGAGTTTGTTTTTACAGGCTCTATTGTTTGTACATCTATGGGAGGGACGATTTTTACCTGGTACCTGTTACTATGGTCAGTTCGGTTTTTTATTAAAGGGTCGTCCGGCTTGAAGACATTGTTACCAGATATTCTTAGACGTCAAAGAAAGCCCAAAGACAAAAAGCAAGCCAAGACAAGCGCTGAACGGGATGGAGAAAATCAGGAGCATGAGCACGAACTGAATCAACAACAAAATAAGCTTGAGAAAAAATCAAAAGGTCTTCGGAATTTAATAAAGCGTAAGCCTAAACTTAATGGCCGTGGGAAAGCTCTCTTTATGAAAGATGAGTCCCGCTCTGATAAGCGCGACCGCAAACGGGCCAAAAAGCGTTTGGGAACTTACTCGGATGACAATGCGGAGAAAATTGCCGTGTTGCTTTCTGATGAACAATCTGCTGAATCTATAGCAAGACTTGAAGACTCGCTCAAAACCCAAACTGAACAGCTGGAGGAACGGACGGCCCAAAGTGTTGAGCAGGCCATAATCGAGCATTCGAAACCGCTCGACAGCACTCTTAAAGACCTCGCTCAGCAGGTCTCAGCCATTCGTGAATATACTGCCTGCCAGCAGGAAAGAGTGGAAAAACTTCAGGATGGGTATGACTGGAATATTGTCAGGACTTTCTGCCTGCGAATTATCCGCTGCATCGACAATCTTGAAAACCGTATTAGTCAGCTCTCCAGCAAGGGCACTGAGACCGAACACCTTGAGGACATAAGAGATGAGCTGGTATTTGCTCTGGACTCAAGTGGTATTGAGCAATTTGAGCCCAAAATAAACAGTGATTATCGTGGGCAGGAGAAGTACGCCGAGGCCGTTAAAAACAAGGAACGCTGTAACAATTCGAAGCAGAAAGGCAAGATTGCACAAGTTATTAGACCAGGTTATCAATACTTTATTAACGAGGAGAATATCAAAGTAGTACGTACGGCTCAGGTTAAGCTCTTTGGTTAGTTTTATTGGAAAATGTTTAACAATAAGTCGAAAGTGGGAGTTCGAATGAAAACAAGGGGTGTAAAATGGCTAACATAGTAGGCATAGATCTGGGAACAACTTTCTCAGCGTTAGCGACTCTCAATGCTATCGGCAAACCCGAAATAGTCCCGAATGCTGATGGTGAAAGGCTTACGCCGTCAGCTATTTTCTTCGATGAAGAAAACTCCGATATAATCCGGGTGGGAATCGAAGCTATTAATTCACGGCGGCTAAATGCCCAAAGGTCCGCTCGTTGGATAAAGCGGAATATGGGTGACCCGAACTATCGCAAGCGTATTGATAATAAGGACTGGACGCCCGTGGAATTGTCCTCGCTGATTCTGAAAAAGCTCAAGCAGGACTGCTCAGTCGGGGATGACCAAATCCATGATGTCGTCATCTCTGTTCCTGCCCACTTTGACGAAGTTCGCCGGAAAGCGACCATGGACGCAGGGACTATGGCCGGGCTGAATGTGATTGGAATTGTCAATGAGCCTGTTGCTGCCGCATTGTATTATGCCACCGCGCGCAAGGTTTCCGGAAAGGTGCTCGTATATGACCTCGGCGGAGGAACCTTCGATGTGACAATAATGGATGTCAACGGTCATCAAATGGATATTATCTGCTCACAGGGCGACCACGCGCTTGGCGGCATTGACTTTGACCGGAAAATATTAGAGCTGCTGCAGCAGAACTATAAGGACAAATTCGATACCGAGCTGATTAACTCCGATGAGGACAGAGCAAAGTACGAAGATGAGGCTGAAGATATTAAAAAGACATTGTCGCGGCGTCCCGTTGCCAAAAAGATGCTCTATGGCCCGGCCGGCAGCATGAGAGTGGAAATTACACGCGAGATGTTTGAAGAGGCCATTTCTTCGTTGATGTCTCGTACAGATATTCTGGTTGAAGTGGCACTTGAGGAAGCAGGTATAAAACCTTCCAAAATTGACAAAGTACTGTTGGTGGGCGGCAGCACACGGATACCACTCGTCCAGCAGCGTCTGGAGAAAATGTTCGGAACCGCCCCGGAGACGGCGGTGAATGTAGATGAATGTGTTGCACTTGGCGCCGCTTTACATGCCGGATTGACAATGCTCAGAGAAAAATCCGATGTGGTGCCGGCAGGCGTCTCCAATGGACTGAAAGACATTAACCTCACCGATGTCTGCAATCACAGTTATGGTACCATTTGCGCTCCTATCGACAAGGAAACAGGCCGACGTGTCATTGAGAACCGTATCATTTTGAAGAAAAATACACCGTTGCCCTGTGAAAGCTCACAAACGTTCTATACCCTCACTGAGGGACAAACAAACCTTGAGGTAACCATAACCCAGGGGGAAGATAGCGCTGTCGAGTACGTAAATAAGATTGCAACGCATAAATTTAAGCTTCCTCCGAACAGGCCGTCCGATCGCCCCATTAAGGTTACTTACAGCTATGATGTCAACCAGAGGATGCACTGCATGTTCGAAGATGTTGAATCCGGCAAGGTCCTTGAAGTTGATTTTTGCCTGAACAAGGATGGTGAAATGGGTGAGAGCGACGCAAGAGGAAAGAACAAACAATTGAAGTCTTTTAAAATCGAGTAGCGGTACGCGCAGGTAGGCAGATGGGCAAACTTCTGATACCAATTTTGATTGGAGTGACAGCATCTGCGTCAATGATTCTTTTTAGTTTGATTAGTCGCACCAGGCTCGCCGAATTGGTAAGTCGCTTAAGGTCAGGGGATTTAATCAGTCACTTCAGCTTTTCGGGTTTGATTAATTACATCAAGGCATCACTTTCGCCCAAAGCAAATCCCAATCCAAGTATCGAGTCTTCCCCTGAGCTTGATTTGACTGTTCTTAATTGCCGTGTTAAACTGTCGAAACAGCAGGACGGAGGACTCCGCCGTAAGGCGTCCTGTGGACTTTCAGAGGACGGTGATAGTAATTTTGATGCTTTTGACGTTGAAATCTGCGGCTCAATACATGGCCCGCAGGACGTGAGCTCCGCAAACTTGAACATTTCCATCGTGGACGTAACCGAACCGAGATCTCAAGGCGAACCGGTCCATGCCCTGGTTAAACAGTGGCAAATGCCGGATTCGTCTGTTTTCTTTTACAATGCTAATCTTGGCAAGCTTCCGCACCAGGTCACGACCATATCAGACTGGACATCCATTGCCCTTTTGCGTCTTGACTGGTTGTCACTTCCCCGCAAAGGAAAAAGAGAACTGATGTTCATTATATCAATATTCCCTGCTGAGGGTGGTGAACAGCTTGCCTGGGCCCGTTGCTATTTTGCTTATCACAATCGCGATTTCGGCTATCTTGACTTGCAGGAAAACGACCAGCGCGCAAAAACCCTTGCCGTAACTCTGGCATTCGCAGTGAGTGCCGCAGATAACAAGTTGTATGATTGTGAGGTTGAGCTTATCAAAAACTGGGCAAGGGAAAATATTGACATTTCCGAGGCATCCAACAAAGAACGGCGTAAACTTGAAAAGGCCTTGAATGAAACAATTGCTTTTTTCCGTGATGGAAATCAACTTAACAACTATGATATTTGTAGGGAGATTGTTGAAATTGCACCTCTCGCAGTACGATATGACATATTGAATCTTTGCTTATACGTGGCACAGGCTAACAGCTCAGTTACCCAGGAAGAATTAACTGTCTTGAAAGAGCTGGCAAACTGGCTCGAGATTGATACGAATAAATTTCGAGAAATGGTGGAGAAAGTTCTC
>JAIVYN010000293.1:0-4338 GCA_048635425.1 Candidatus Aegiribacteria sp. | reverse complement strand
GCCGTTGGCATAAAGCGTTAAATCCAAAATACTTAGAGTTTAAACACAGCAATATCAACCAACTTTATTAGATGAGAGCCATAAAATTATAAAGCCGATATGTTTTTTTTCAAGCTGATATTGTCGAAAAACTAAAATCAAACAAGTGGGTCCTTTCAAAAATCCTGCTTGCCGGATGGGGGCAACCTGAAGACCTTGTCTGGGCCCTTGACCTTAGGTTTGTAATATACGACCCAATTCTTATGCCACAGCGTTGCGGGTAATCGGATCTGAGGCAATTGTCTGCTAACCATATCTGTGAATATGCCGCGAAAGATTTTCGATAATGCTTTGAGCATGAATTTATGGTTCATATCCGAGTCTTCTCCAGACGCCTCTCTGCACGCGGTAGAGGTCAGGATTTCCGGTTGCGCTCTTGAGGCCATGCCAGGCACCTTCATGCCGAGCAATCCTGACGGTTCTCATGTCCTGCCACTTCCAGTACTCAATATGTCCGTCGGCAAAGCCGAAGTTTGTCCCCATACCGTGCCTTACGGTAGGATCGTCCCACCACTGTTCGCGATCGCGATACACAGTCCAGCTTTCGGTACTCGTCTTACCCTCATCCAAAAATACGACCCGCCGACCTGGTTGGCGAATTTTTGATTTTTTCTTTATAATGTGTCCCTCGGAGCCGGGGATTGCGTCAAAACCATTCATAGAATCCACAATCGCATACGTATTCACTTCTCCACGGATGCCCGTGGGACACTTATAAAGCTTGATGTTCTTTACATACTCAAAAAGCGTTCCGTCAAGAACACCTTTGAGCCGTTGTTCATCATTCCACTCATTTCTGAAATACAACCAGCAAGGTTCGAAATTGTTGTGATTGCCCTGGTTCGTACACCCATTGACAAGCCGGTCATCGTTATCATCCGCATAGAATAACCAGGCAAAGTTCAATTGTTTGAGATTGCTCATACAGACCGCGCGTTTGCCCTGTTCACGAGCCCTCTGGAGTGCAGGCATTAGAACGGCCATGAGCAATGCAATTATTGCAATGACAACAAGTAACTCGATGAGTGTAAACGCCTTCATTGCTTTCACGTTCAACATCCTCTTATCTGTTGTTTCCAAAGGAGCATGTTGCAACTTGCCAATATGGTCTTCATCGTGGTACTCCTTTGCACCACACAAAACAAGGCAAAGGCGTCCTGGCGTTTCAGAACACCCCTGTCTGAATAATCATCCGGAACTATTCCTCATGGACATGGTTTGGGTCGGTGCAGTTTAGGGCATTACACTTCAGCCAATTCTCTGTCAAGATGTCCATATCGAGTTGATCCACGATACAGTCAAGATTGATGTCCCCGGGAATGGGCTCCCATTCGGGCAGCGACTTGGCCGCTTCACAATTGTCACTGTACACATTGATCGTCAGGATGTCTGAATCGGTGTATTCGCCGTCACCGGCTTCAAGCTGCAATGTATACGAGCCAAGCTCTCTTACTGTAACCGTGGGATTTGCCACATAAGGATCACTGATCTGGGCCGGATTTAATTCATTAGGCTCAGCGATCACCATCCACAGAAGCGTGGCAGGCCCAGGTCCGCCGCTTTCGTCAGACACGACCCCGTCAAGCTGGACAACCCTTAGGCCGTTATCCAGCCAGGTAGCAACATCATCGGCGGCATTGACGATTGGTGGCTGGTTCTGAGTATCGAATTTGAAAATGTGCCCCAGCATAAACGGCTCAGTGGTGCTGATGCTGGAGTCGTATAGGTCAAGTGCCCAATAGTAAGTCGTGTCAAGGGCCAGCGTAACGGATACTGACTCAACCGCCTGGCGAGAAACAACCTTGGGATTGTTCTCGACGTCGGGATCAGTGCCGAAGTAGACATCACAGGTTATGACACCTCCCGGTAGGTTTGGCTCAGGTAACGTCCATTGAAGCTGGTTAACGCTGTCAGTTACGCTCGAACCGTCGGCCGGATTCGGATTAAGCAGGTGGGTAGCCTTCAACGTGGTTTCGCCTTCATTCGTGACGTCATAATCCAACTGCAACGTGCCGTAGCCGCCATAGGCGGTAATCAAGCCGTTGTCGATGTATCCCTGCACACTCGAGACAGCATCGCCGTTTATTATCAGCGTACCGGCGGAGATGTCCATATTGCTGGTGTTCGATATAGTCATGGCCTCTGCCGAGAAAGTGCCGCCGTCCAGATTGAACGTACCGGTACCCCCGCCTGGGCCGATTTGCAGTGAGCTGGCATTAACGGTGCCTCCGGACATATTAAATACGCCCTCAACACCCCCTACTGGTGCTGCATCCCAGGCTATGCGAAAGTTAGTTGTATTTATAGTTCCACCGGTCATCCTCAGATAGGCGGCGTAGGTCGAGTTACCCTCGTTAATGATTACATAGACAACTGTGAAGGTCGTGCCATCCTGGATAATCGGGCTGGTTGCCTCTACCGATGCCGGCCCACGGATAAAGGCGGCATAGTCGCCATCGGGTACGACGTCCCTGCTCCAGTTGTCCGGGCTGGTCCAGAGATGGTCTTTTGGGTCTTCGTCGGTCCACTCTATATTTGTTGCCGCCGGGGCCTTGCCGGCCAGAAACAGTACTAAAGCAAGAGAAATTAAGCATACCAATTTCTTACACATAATAATTCTCCTTCAAAAAAGATTAAGAAAACAATTTCTGTGCTTTGGCCACAAACCAAAGCACCGTTGTCCTCGACAAGCATCTACGAAAATTGTCGAATTTCGATTGCCAATTGACGATTGAATACGGAGGAATGAAAATCGCAAATCGAAAATCGTTTGTGCTTGTCTCAAACAACTTCAAACAAAACGACCAATAATGATTTATACACCCGCTACATTTAATTATCTGCCCAGGATAAGTTTGTAACGACTTTACACTACCTCCTTCCTACATACTACACATCCTTCCTACATACTACACATCCTTCCTACATACCACTCAGTTCGAAAACGATATACATATGAACGCGTCGAGCTCTTTAGTAAACTGCCCTGATTAATTTGCCTCCTTGTAAACATTGCATTAAACCTTTCTTGTTTATTATAGCTTTTTTTTGCCCTTAAGGGGACGCCATTTTGCGTTTTTTTGTCCCCTTTTTGCGGCAATCTTTACGTGGAGCCTTCGGCCGTTCAGTGCATGGGGAAATCAGACGTGTCCATGTAGAGTACATCAGCCGGATGCTGATAGAGACAAATCTACCAATATCACAGATCGCATCGACTTTGGGACACCGCAGCGCAAAGCACGTAGCTCGATACTTTCGGCATGAAAAGTGAATGAACCTTTCAGCTTACCGCAGGCGCTTCGGCCACAAATAACCGAAAAACTAAAGAGCTTGCAATAGCATCTGATAAAGTTATAATCCAGCGGTAATTCAGTGAAACAGACTCAGCAGAAGCAATTACAGAGATTTAAAAGGCTTCTGCAAAATTGCAGGTTAGGCATACTTTGGAAAGAAAAAAACGTTTTTTTGTTTTTTTCTTTTCAAACAGTAAGCTCTTGCATAATGAACAGTTACAGGATTATTTAAGAAAATCAAAAAAACAATTTTCTTAAATAATATATGCCTAACCTGCAATTTTGCATAACACATAGACATAAAACAAGGAGAATTAAGAATGGGTAAACAGGTTAGTATTATGCCGTGCCTTGATATGCAGAATGGCCGTGTGGTCAAGGGCGTTCATTTTGTGGATATTCGTGATGCAGGAGACCCCGTCGAATGTGCAAAGGCCTATTGTCAGGCCGGAGCGGACGAACTTGCTCTCCTGGACATAACGGCGACTGTTGAGAATCGAGCTACTATGCTCGATGTTGTCAAAAGAGTAGCTGAAGTTACGACGATTCCTTTTACTGTTGGCGGTGGCATTCGTGATGTTGCTTCGGCAGCAGCGGTAATAGAGGCGGGGGCTGATAATGTATCTGTAAGCAGTGCCGCTTTCAGAAAACCGGAGGTCATATCGCAGATGATTGCCGAATTCGGTCCGGAGAAGGTAACCGTCGCTATAGATGTGGACCGCAACGTTTCATTACCGTCCGGCTACGAAGTCTATATCGATGGTGGCCGAACCGCTACCGCCGCCGATGCAATCGAGTGGGCTAAGAAAGTTGACAGTTTCGGAGTTCCCGTAATATTGCCAACGAGTAAAGCCGGGGACGGCGCAAAGACCGGCTTTGACCTTCCTGTCATCAAAGCGATGGCCGATGCCTGTTCAGCCGCAATCGTGGCCTCAGGAGGGGCCGGCAAACTGGAACATTTCTACGAGGCGGTAGAAGCTGGAGCAACAATTCTTCTTGCGGCTTC
>JAIVYN010000292.1:0-4389 GCA_048635425.1 Candidatus Aegiribacteria sp. | reverse complement strand
ACGATGGTTTCGCCGCCGCGTGCCCTGACTTCGGCAATGTTGCCCATAATCTTGTTATACTGCGGCCCGGATGTGGCAATGAAAACCGCAGGCATACCATCAACAATCAAAGCAATCGGGCCGTGCTTCATCTCCGCAGCGGGCAGACCCTCGGCGTGAATATAACTTATCTCCTTTAGTTTCAAGGCACCTTCAAGAGCGACCGGATAATTAAAACCTCTACCTAAGAAAAGCCAATTGTCCTGGTCGATATTTGCTGAAGCAATTTCTTTAATGTGGTCGGATTGCTTTAGTATTGTGCTTATCTTATCCGGTATTTGGGAAAGCTCCTTGATGTACCTGGTTGCCTGGTCGCTGCGGATGTGTTTTCTTCTTCCTAATTCAATCGCCAGCATTGTCAGGACCATAACCTGTGCTGTAAAGGCCTTCGTACTGGCAACGCCGATTTCGGGACCCGCGTGCAAATATATCCCTGCGTCGGTGGCTCTGGCGATAGAAGAGCCAACGACATTAACAATACCGAGCACCGTTGCTCCCCGCTCTTTGGCTTCCTCTACTGCCGCAAGAGTATCGATGGTTTCTCCTGACTGGCTTATTGAAATGACGACAGTGGCGTCTTCTATGATCGGATTGCGATATCGAAATTCACTGGCGTATTCGGTTTCCGCCGGGATACGTGCCAATTGTTCAAACAAAAATTCACCGACCAAACTGGCGTGGAACGCCGTTCCGCAGGCGGTCAGGATGAGCCGTCTGGTGCGCGTCAGGTCACGCAGGTATGAATCTATACCGCCAAGTCTAATCCTGTTGTTTTGGCGGTCAATTCGACCACCCATGCAGGTACTCAGGGCCTTGGGCTGCTCGAATATCTCTTTGAGCATGTGGTGCGGGAAATCGCCCAGCTCGATTTGTTCCAATGAGAATTCAATTTGCTGTAGTTCTTTGCTGACGGTGATGTTATCAATTGTTTTGGTATGGAATCCCTCCGGCGTGATAGTAACCATTTCGTTATCGGCAAGGTATATTGCCTGGGTCGTATGCTCGATGATTGCCGCGGCATCCGAGGCCAGGATATATTCGTTATCGCCGAGGCCTAAAATCAAGGGGCTGCCCTTTTTGGCGCCGATAATGGTATCGGGAAAGTCTGAGCAGACAATCGCCAGGCCGAAGGTGCCGTGTATTTCCTGAAGGGCCCGTTGGACCGCCCATTCGAATTTGTTCTGACTATCGGGTTTCTTTTGCTCGTCCCCATTGTCGCCATTGGCATAAAAATAGCCGATTAAGTTTGCTATCACCTCGGTATCTGTTTCGCTGGCAAACTCAAATCCCTCGTTTTGGAGCCAGGTTTTCAGTGTCCCGTAGTTTTCAATGATGCCATTATGAACGACGGCGATTTTGCCGGTGTAGTCCGGGTGGGGATGGGCATTAACAGAATTCGGCTCTCCGTGAGTGGCCCAGCGCGTGTGGCCGATACCGAAAGTCTCGGCGGCATTTGGTTCATCTAAAATCTCTTCCAGAGCGCTGATTCTGCCGCTGGTCTTTTTGATTCTTATCGCACCGCTGCCCAACAGCGCCACACCAGCCGAATCATAGCCACGATATTCCAGACGCTTTAATCCTTCTATGAGGATTGGCTGTGCAACTTTTTTACCAAGATAAGCTATTATGCCACACATCCGTATATTCCATATATTTCTTAATCATGTAAAGTCTTTACTGAAAGGTAAATCGGCAAAAAACGCCTCCGCCATAACGCAATGCCAAAAAGAAAAAAACACGTTCCCTCAATTCCAGTTAGATTTTGTTTGTTTTTATAGGGCGATTTCCTTTATTCCACAAATCAATTCTACCTAATTAGTATCTGTTGCGGAAAACAAAAACCTACGATGTCACCCCTGCGAAAGCAGGGGTCCAGGATGAAAAAGCTGGATTCCCGCTTCCGCGGGAATGACAAATCCTGTTTCCACAACAGGAACTAATTACATCAGATATTACTATTTGACGAAAAAGCAATTATGTCGTTTAATTTGATTTATGATAGTCGTTATTGATTATAACGTTGGGAATGTCAAGAGCGTATGTAACGCCTTTCGGCATATCGGCTGCGAGGTGAAGCTTAGCTGTGAGCCTAAGACCGTTGAAAATGCCACCGGCATCGTTTTGCCCGGAGTTGCCGCCTTCGGATATGCTGTCAGCGCTTTGGGGTCCCTTGCTGAGCTGATAAAGGAGGTTGCTTTGGGCGGCAAACCGCTTCTGGGTATTTGCGTCGGCTACCAGATGCTTTTTGAGACGAGCAGTGAATATGGCCGGCACAACGGTCTGGGATTAGTGTCCGGAAGTGTTATTTCTATCCCGCCCGGCCGAGTGATTCCGCACATGGGCTGGAATTTGGTAGAGCTGCCGGAAGATATGGATTTATTTGCCGGGCTCGGAAGTGAAAAACATTTTTATTTCGCACACTCTTTCTATGCCGAGGTTGCAGACAGCCAGGCCAGGGTCGCATTTGCCAACTACGGCTTTGACTTGTCCGCATCGGTCCAAAAGGCAAATATATACGGCACGCAGTTTCACCCCGAAAAAAGCGGTAAAACCGGATTGAAGGTTTTGCAGAATTTCTACGATATTTGTAAACGGTAAGCTCTAAAATGCTGACGAAAAGAATTATCCCCTGTCTCGACGTTAAAGACAACCGGGTGGTTAAGGGCATCAATTTTCTGAATCTTCGCGATGCGGGCGACCCCGTGGAATTAGGTGCAAGATATAGTGACACCGGCGCCGATGAGCTGGTGTTCCTCGATATTACCGCCACCATTCGCTTTCGCAAAACGATTGTCGAGCTTGTGGAAAAGGTTGCCGAAAACGTCTTCATACCATTTACCGTAGGTGGTGGCATACAAACAGTCGAACAAATCGACGAGCTTCTGCGAAGCGGGGCGGAAAAGGTTTCGGTTAACACCGCCGCAGTTCAGAATCCGAACCTGCTTGCTGAAGCTGCACAGCGTTTTGGAAATCAGTGTGTTGTCCTTGCCATTGATGCCCGCCTCTCGAAGGAGCGCCCCGGCAAATGGCAGGTCTGTGTAAAGGCCGGCTCGGAGCCGACCGATATTGACGTGATTGAATGGGCTGTTAAAGGCGAAAAGCTGGGAGCCGGCGAAATATTGCTGACCAGTATGGACGCCGACGGCACTAAAGCAGGTTACGATAACGAGCTGAACAAAGCTGTTACCGATGCGGTCAATATCCCTGTAATCGCCTCCGGCGGAGCGGGAATACTCGAACACCTTTACGATGCCATCGTTGACGGCGGTGCAGACGCAGTACTTATGGCTTCGATTACACACTTCGGAAATTACACCATAAAACAAATGAAAGAATACCTTAAAGACCGAGGCATACCCGTAAATCTATAAAATTTGCAAACAGCGAGCTGCAAAGCAAGCTTGACGCCAGAAAGCAGTTGTGCTATAGAGATAGAGCAGGAAATAATATAAGCAGGAGAATAATAGTGAAGTTTCAGAGAATTAACCTGCCGAAAGAGAAAATCGCAGAGTTTTGTCGGCAGTGGAAGATAACTGAATTTGCTTTGTTTGGTTCTGTTCTGCGGGAGGATTTCGGACCAGATAGCGATATCGATGTCCTCGTCACTTTTCAGGGCGATGCTCCCTGGAGTATGTGGGACATACTTGATATGCGCAAGGAGCTGCAGGACCTCTTTGGTCGAGATGTGGACATAGTAGAAAAAGATGCTCTGCGCAATCCGTTCCGGAAACAGGAGATACTTCGAAAACATAAGGTGGTCTATGCGTCCTGAAAGCAGTGACATCTCATACCTGTGGGATATGCTTGATGCATCAATGGCTATCCGGCAGTTTCTTGTCGGCAAGACCTTTAATGACTACAACACTGACCGTCTTCTGCGTGGCGCTGTCGAACGCCACATTGAGATTATCGGTGAAGCTGCCCGAAACGTCTCCGCTGACTTCCAATCCCAGCATCCCCAAATTCCGTGGAACAAGATTATCGCCCAGCGTCACGTCCTTGCACATGAATACGGTGAGGTTAAACACGAACGCATCTGGTCAGTTGCAACAGTTCATATCTCAGAGCTTATCAAGCTCCTCAAGCCCCTAATACCTGAACCTCCTGAACAAGACACCTAATCAGAACTTTGGAAATCCTATAAGACAAATGAAAGAATATCTTGTCCGCAGAGGCATACCTGTAAACCTATAACGTAAAGATATAAGTAGTCTCATGGGTGGCACGCTCAAAATTTTTTTGGGCGTGCTCTTACGCAGCAGGAAAACTGTCAAAATCTATGGGTATCGGGCCGCTGCCCGTGCCCTGCCAATCCCTGACACTGGAATAGTACCATTGCTCAACAGAAGA
>JAIVYN010000291.1:0-4408 GCA_048635425.1 Candidatus Aegiribacteria sp. | reverse complement strand
GAACGATTTTTCTCAATCGTCCGAATCGCCCAATACACCTACCCATTATTCGGAAGAACCAAAATTTTAGCCTTTTTTATGATACATTTCAAGACGAATTCGACGTTTTAAATGGCCTCTTAGGCGATTTAATCACAACCATATCAAGAACAGATAAACACATTTCCAGGAGCCTGCTACAAAGAAAGTTACTACATTTTAGCTTCAACAAACAAAAAAAAGGAATAATCCAGAAATTTTCCTTGTTTTTAAGGCAATAATGTGGTATCTTATTACTTGTAAATAATAGGCTTAGTGAGGAGTGGCAAGAGTGTCGTTCTATCATTTTTGAATTTTTTCCCTCACAGAGTCTCTGTTATACAGAAAAAGTGTTTCAAAATTGAAAAATTATTGTTTTCCGGAGGACTAAAAATATGAAAAGATTTAAATCAAAGGTATTGTTAGTTTGCATACTGACATTACTGCTCGGCACGGCAGATTATGCGAACGCCGACAGTGGGTACTGGATCGAGATCGGAGATTCGAACGACATTGAGTACTACTGGATCGAGTTCGGAGATTCGGACGACACACCCTACTACGATAACTGCTCTAATGCAAAGCAAATCGGTGACGAAGAGTACTTGCCCTTTGACACCACATTGGCGACATTAGATGGCCACGGCTACTGTATGGAGAGCCCAAACATCTGGTACAGCTATACCGCTACTAAAACCGGCAGCGTCACTGTCAGCCTCTGTTACGCCGACTTCGAGGGCTTAAACGACTTCGACGACGCCAAAGACTTCGACACAATGCTCGCCATCTATAGGGGAGGCAATTGCCCTCCGGGCCAAAGTGACTTGATCGAATGCAATGACGACTTCTGTGGTTTGCAGTCAGAGATTACCTTTGCTGCAAACGCCGGCAGCCAGTACCTTATTGAGGTTGGGGGATTCTCCGAAATGACTGGTAGTGGTGTGATAAGCGTCCGTTCTGAGGGAGTAACTCCAGAACCTCCAACAAAAGCATTAGACCTCGGAGATGCACCAGACAGCACTAACAATTTCAGTGCGATCATGGCCGCATATCCCAAAGGAGGACCTTTGGGAGTCCGGGCCAGCTATCCCACCGTCTTCAACGACGGCAGCGGCCAAGGACCTTATGGGCCGGTTCACTTGAACCCTCTGGCAGTCGCTCACTTGGGCGGCACTATTACTAACGAAGCCGAAGCTGACATAGGCATTGACCAGGATGCGGTGAACAACATCGTTCCACTTGGCAAACTGTCGGACCTTGACCAGGGCGATGACAGTGTCATCTTCCCGTTCAATCTGCCACATTGTCGCTGGACGACATTTGACTATTTTGTCAACGTTATCAACCCGGGCACTAATCTTTGGGTCAATGTCTGGTTCGACTGGAACCGAGATGGTGACTGGGATGATACTATTGCTTGTTCAAGCAATCCCGCCACGGAGTGGGCGGTACAGAATCAGTATCTTTTCAATCTTCCAGCCGGTTCACATCGAATCACCTCAAAGGCGTTCCTGCCCAATCATCCGAAGAATACTCCCGAGGAGATATGGATGAGGATTACTCTTTCCGAGCGGCCCTGGACGGGCGGCAGTAATCCCGGGACCAAAGGCAATGGCGGTTCCGGCCCACAGACGGGATACGAGTATGGTGAAACGGAAGATTACTACTTCACACCGAAGACAAGCTACATGGCATGCGAGGATTTTAACGGTGATGGAGTAATTAATCTTGCAGACCTTGAAGCTTTCACTGCCGATTGGCTTGAGAACTGTCCGTAGTAACTTTGTAGAATATCTGATTTACACACACTAAGGCTGTGAGTGATTTTCACTCACAGCCTTTCTTCTTTGTGTGCCTGGCAGAACACACCTACTTGGAGTTGAAAGTCCTCCACAGGCCAGACAGCGGGAACTATTATATGGACTTGGTTTACATCCTATATTTTGTCAACATCCTTCTGATATGAAAAATCGCATTTTTTCAATGGTGCTTTGCGGGCTAACCTGTTACATTAAAAGGGCTTAAAAATATTTTCAAAAAATTGAGATTTCATCGCAGGTACTTGAAAGGTAGTAATTATGTCAGATATATCACTCAACCGACGTGATTTTATAAAGAAGGCAGGCCTCGGTGCGGCAGCAATGACCCTCCAGGGATGCGTAAACAGTGAGACCGCAGAACACAGTATCTTCACCAAGAAACCTGCGGGCAGCAAACCTCCCAACGTATTGCTCATCGTCTCCGATGACCAGGGTTACAATGACCTCGGCTGCTATGGAAGCAGAGAAGTGAAAACGCCCAACCTTGACCGGCTGGCTGCCGGTGGTGTCCGGCTGACAAACTTTTACGTTACCTGGCCGGCCTGCACGCCCTCACGCGGCAGTCTGCTCACCGGCCGATACCCGCAACGCAACGGCACCTACGATATGTACCGCAACTATCTGGTCGATATTGACCACCTCTATACCCCGGATGAATACGCCGTCTCGCCTGAGATGATATTAGGGATGGACACCCGCGAGGTGCTGATTCCCCGCGTGTTGCAAAAAGCAGGCTATACAAGCGGCATATTCGGCAAGTGGGACCTCGGACAACTACACCGTTTTCTGCCGCTCCAGCGAGGATTTGATGAGTTCTACGGTTTCACCAACACTGGTATCGACTACTGGACCCACGAACGATACGGAGTACACTCAATGCGGCGTGGCGATAAGCTGACTACAGAGGACAAAGGGACCTACGCCACGGACCTTTTCCGGCGAGAGGCACTGCGTTTCATTAAAAAGCATAAGGACAAGCCTTTTTTTTGCTACGTGCCCTTTAACGCCCCTCATGGCGCCTCCAACCTCAATCGTCCTCGGCCCGGCGTGCAGGCTCCACTGGAATACATACGCAAACACTATGGCGAGTATGACCCGAAAGATGCCAACACTAAAAAGGCAAAACGTATGCGATATATGGCCGCTGTTACATATATGGACGAGGCCATCGGACAAATGCTGGACATGCTGGATGAGCTCGGCCAAGCCGATAACACTATCGTCATCTTCTTCTCCGACAACGGCGGCTCCGGCACTGCGGATAACGGCCCGCTTCGTGGTAATAAGGGCGATATGTTTGAGGGTGGACTCCGCGTGCCGGCCATTTGCCGCTGGCCGGGTGCAATCCCGGCCGGAACCGTCTGCAACGAATTCCTAACCTCTATGGAGATTTTCCCAATGCTCAGCAGCGCCGCAGGCCTCGGCCCGCCCAAAGGCGTGCCCCTTGATGGCTTCGATATGACGGCGGTGCTGGCCGGCAGCCGGAAATCGCCTCGCAACGAGATGTTCTGGCAGCGCCGCAGTAACAAGGCGGCACGCGTGGGAAATTTCAAATGGGTCGAATCGGCGCGTGGTTCGGGCCTGTTCGACCTTTCAAAAGATATCGGTGAAAAGAACGACCTTTCAAGGCAAAAACCTGAAGTATTGGCCACAGTAAAGGCCCGCTTCGGTGCCTGGAAAAAACTTATGGCCCAGGCCGAGCCGAGAAGGCCATTCCGCGACTTTTAACCGCTATTCACTGACCTTAAAATACATAGACTAATTTTGCTCAGAAAAATAATTGTAGAAAAAGTTGTAATTTCTGTTGTCGTGTTTCCTTTTGACTTAGTACAATCACCCGGCGGATATGAATATTGAACTAAGTGTATTAGTTATATGTGTTATGCAAAACTGAGGTTAGGCATACTTTGAAATGAAAAAATCTTTATTACTTTTCAGAAAGAGGTGCAGATATGATTCTTCCAAAAAGCATACGTAAATTTTTAGCGGTACTCCGGGGCGGCGTCTCCCCTGTCATTATCTTCCTGTCGATAATGCTGGGTTTCTGGTTCGGCCTGGTTCCGGGCTGGTCCGGTCTTCACATAGGGCTGATAATCGTGGTGCTGGTCTTGAATATACACACCGGCCTTTTCCTTTTGTCAGGCGCATTAGCCAAGTCTCTCTGCTTCGCAGCGGCACCAGTCCTGTATCATGTGGGCGCCTGGATTCATAGTTATCTATCTTTTATATTGCGCTTGTTGGAATCAGTGCCGTTAATAGGAATAACCGATTTCAATAGATACTCTGTTGCCGGTGCAGTTGTCCTCGGTCCGGTTATAGGCGCTGTCGCCGGACTGCTTATGGCCCGCTCTGTCATAGGCTTTCGCCGTAAGTTGCTAAAATTCGAAGAAGGTTCTGATAAGTTCAAAAAATGGTATTCCAATCGCTGGGTGCGCATCTTAGATAGGCTGCTGATTGGCAAACGCACCAAAGACGCAAAGTCGCTCTTCACAGCAAAGACGAAGTACGTCCGCAAAGCTGGAATCGCTTTGGCCGTTCTGGTCCTTGCCGCATCAGTGATTGCAACAACC
>JAIVYN010000290.1:0-4350 GCA_048635425.1 Candidatus Aegiribacteria sp. | reverse complement strand
ACAAGCTGGGTCGATGGCATAGATGGGGACGCCCTTGCCTTCGACGGTGACGGTGACTACGTGGATATAGGCAAAGACCAGAGCTTCGATATTACCAATCAAATCACAGTCTCGGCCTGGATAAAGGTCAACGTGTTCGACAGGGAATGGCAGACCATCGTTGCCAAGGGAGATAGGGCCTGGAGACTGCAAAGGAACTGGGGCGAGAGCACGCTCGAATTTGCCTGCTCCGGCCTTGTCGTCCCGGGCACCGGCTGGGGCCAAATCTACGGCAATACAGACGTCAACGATGGACATTGGCATCACGTTGCCGGAGTTTATGACGAAGAAAAAATCTGTCTATATATTGACGGCAATCTGGATGCCTCCGCCGTCGCCCCCGGAAATATACGCGTTAATGATGAGCCGGTTTACATCGGCGAAAACTCGCAGACGCCAAACCGCTTCTGGAACGGCCTCATCGATGACGTCCGCATCTACAGCTACGCCCTGAGCGCAGAGGAGATTTCAGAAATCACTCAAAAAGCACTACTCCTTTCGCTGCCCAAATAGGTCCGGAGATAGCTGCTATGTGAAAAAGATTGAAGAAAATTGTCTATCAATCGTTTTATATTAAAGTAGAGATTCAAATGAAGAAAAGGAGATTGAAATGAAAAACTTAAAGAACCAACGTTTGATATGGGCACTTGTACTCTTGATATCGGTGTTCTCAGACGGCTTTCAGGCACGAGCGGCTCAAGTCGAAACCCAGACACGGTACCATGGTATTGAAATAAACGGGGTCCTGTGCGGATATGTAGAGGCCAATATTTCACCTGCGGTAATAGATGGTAAAGATATGACGTTGGAGGATGAAAATGTATTTTTGATGCTCTCTGCGCTCGGGAGCGAATTCAATACGGAAGTTAAATCACAAAGCTACATCGACCCTGCGACCGAGGGCTTCACCTATTTAAATACTGATATTTCACAGGGAGATGTAAAGCTGGGTATAAAGGTGGTAATAGAGGACAATATCGCTCATTATACTTCTACAATGAGCCCAAAGCCGAAAGACATAGAGCTCTCACCGGATGTTATGCTTGGCGAAACACAGCTTTTCTCTCAACTGACAAAGGATTTCACAGGCGGCACAATACAGAAGAAGAGGTATAAAACGCTGGAAATTATGGACGGGGAAATCCAGGAATCAACATACACAAAAGCAGGGGCTGAAGACCTGGAGCTGGCAGGGAAGACTTATAACGCGATTATTCTTGAACAGTTGAATCATAAAACGGGTTTGAAAATAAAATGGTGGGTTGATACAGAAACCAGCCACATGCTCAAAGCAGACCTCCCTAACGGCCGGAAGATATATTTAACCGACCGCTCGGTTGTAGATAGGATTAAGCTGGCGAAAGTGGATGATAACCTCTTTGCCAAGGTTGACGTGGCAATTGCGGATGTCCAGGCCATATCATACATGAAGGTCAAAGCAAGCGTTGAGCCTACAGGATTGTGGGTAACGCGGGAGGGTCTTAATATAACCGGCCAGCGTTTTACCGGCACTATAAATGACAATCTGGTCGAAGGAATTTTCGAGATTGAACATAAGCGGTATGACGGTTCGGATGCCCCGGCTTTTCCTCCGGATTTCAGCAAAGAGGAGTCCCTGAAAAAGTATCTCGAACCGGAGAAATTGCTCGAATCGGATGACCCTGTCCTCATCAAAAAAGCACAGGAAATAACCAAAGGCTCAAAGGATTCCTGGGAGGCGGCATGTCGTCTGAGCAAATGGGTCGCCGAGAATATTGGTTATGCCATTCCCGGCGGCATGACCGCCCGCAAAACCTACGACATCAAAGCCGGGGAATGCGGGGCACACTCACTTCTTCTGGCCGCCTTTTGCCGGGCTGTGGGAATACCCGCACGTGTTGTCTGGGGATGTATGTATGTACCCAACTATGGCGGGGCCTTCGGACAGCATGGCTGGAGCGAAATATATATGGGCAAGGCCGGATGGATAACTGTCGATGCCACGGCCAATGAGACTGATTATGTCGATTCCGGCCACATCCGCATCGGTGAATATCAATCCATGGCCACTGCCCTTAATCCCAAAAAAATGGAAGTGCTTGATTTTAGGGCCGGTTCAATGAAAATGGGCCAGGCCCAAGAGGAAGCATCCCAGATGTATAAAGCGTACGTGGGTGAATATACCAGTACCGCTACTAAAACTGTATTAAAGGTATTTGTTCAGGGTGGAGGCTTGGCCGTTGATATTCCGGGAAAAGTAGTCTTGGCCCTGAATGACCCCGACGAAAAAGGTTTATGGTATTGTAAATTGTCGAACCAGTTGTATTTCACATTTAAGAGAAAATATCTTGGCTTTGGCAAAGTCGTGGAAATGGAGCTGCATCAAATTATCCCCCTGCCAAGAAAATCAGGGCCTGAAAAAGTAAATAATAATGTTCCCGAAAAATTCAGGCCTTATCTCGGCACGTATTCACTTGCGGCTCTGCGAGCTGATTTTACAGTTCTTTATAAAGATGGCAGCCTGGCAGTGAACGACCCGCTCGAAAAGAAAATCGTTAAGCTTCAATTGCCCAATGAAAAAGGAAGATGGCTTGATGAATTTAATAAAAATACAATCTTCTTCGAGCTGGATAACCAGGGCAATGCCAAAACAATGAAGATAGATTCGGTTGACAAATTTACCCGGTGAAAACGGAGACATAATATGATTACTTTTGAAAAAAAAGAAGAGGCGGTACCAATCTGCCCACACTGCAAAAAAGAGCTTACAAATGTGTGGTTCCAGCAAATAAAAGGTGACCTTGGCAAGCGCTGCATCTACTTTTGCCCTCAGTGCAGGTCCTGTCTTGGCGTTTCTCAAAGGAAAGGTATCGCCCCATTTGGTTTGTGAGCCGGTATACAAGTTTCTAACTATATAATGTGTTCCATTAGTGATTAGGAGAAAAGCAATGAGGAGCGAATGCCCCAAAAAACAATTACCGGCTGTTTTGAGCAGAGTCAGGAAAAGAAATTCGTTGTTTCGTCTTGAATTTCTGTTTTTACTTGTTGCCTGTGTTGTGTTGGTTTTGCTGATGTCACCTTCTCTCAAGTCCACGGAAAATCAAGAAGACCCGGATACAGCCGAGGTTTCTCCAACGTCCGGCGGCAACTCAATTTTCCATGAAACCATGGTTGATATGACCTGGCCCGAGGTGGAAGAAGCGGCCAACCAAGGCGCTATTATCCTATTGCCGACTGCGGTTATTGAAGAGCACGGCCCGCACATGAGCTGCGGCATCGATACCTATGGCGCCTATCTTACCTGCAAGCTCGTACGTCGAGAGCTTGAATCACGGGGCATAAAAACCCTTATCGCTCCGCCATTTTATTGGGGAATCAACGGAACGACACACGTCTTTCCCGGAACTTTTACCGTTCGAAAAGAAACGATGAAGGCCCTACTGCACGATATACTCAACTCACTGAAAAGCTGGGGTTTTACCGACATCTTTAACATGAACTTTCACGGGGATGGTCAGCATTGCGTCACTATCTTTGAATCTATAATTGATGCACGCAACACCCTTGGTATCAATGCCTGTTGTGTTCTGTCGGAAGAGGAAATCATACGTTACGGATTAGCTGGGAATGAGCCGTTCATTGTCACTCATAAATCCCCTCCTTCAGATGCGGCCCCTCAGGAATATCTGGATATTCACGCCGGTGCCGGCGAGACCGGCATCGTGGCCGCGTTTTTCCCGGACCAGGTTGATACCGAACTCGCAAAAATCCTCGAACCGACAAAAATTACTTACCGTGAAATCGCACAATGGCTGACAGATGCAAGGCGGGTAACTCCTTTAGGTTATCTCGGAGACCCTGCCGGTTTCGATGCCGAAGCAGCCAAAGAATATTTCCAGGCTGATTGTAAACTGATTGCCGATTCAATCGAAAGCCGGCTAAAAGCCAAATAAGCTCACCGGGCAAATGCAATGTTTACCCCAAAGGCCGGGCTGAATCGACTCGGCCTTTTTTGCTCTGGCTTTCAATTACCGCACTTATACCAAATCTACTTATTGATTGCCGACCCACTGCGATGCATAGCGGCGAGTTACCAGACCTTGTCATTCCTGCGAAAGCAGGAATCCAGGCCCTCTTAGTTAGTATAAGGTAAAAATTTTTTCGGCAATTTCTAACTACAGTTGGCATTATCTAAATTCTAAACTCTTGCCCTGCCCACTCCGCGAAATCTGTTTACCCCGTTAGAAACGTCCCTTCCGTTTTCTAATGGGGTGTTAGTCCGTGTTCTAAGAGTCTGTGTTCATCCGTGTTTTAAGAGTCGGTATTCGTCCG
>JAIVYN010000289.1:0-4487 GCA_048635425.1 Candidatus Aegiribacteria sp. | reverse complement strand
AAGCCGAAGGGTATCTGAGGTAGGTTCAAGACAAGGTCGTCGATTCTACACCCGACAACCCCCATTAAATGGGTATTTGAGAAGCAAATATAATGACGTTGACGCCTTATAATATACTACCAAGCAGCTTTTCCCTAATCCACAGAACTGGACTTTTTTCCACTAACAAATAGAAAAGCCCCCGCGGTGCGGAGGGAGAGATTTGCGAGATATTCGCAGGGGCGTGAGGACTACATTCTTACATCAACTGTTAGTTTTTTGAAACGACTCGCTACTAATATGATTATAAACCTGAAAGCCATCAAATCAAGAACCAAACAAAGCAAAATATTGCTATTTTGCCCAAAATTCAAAACAGAATATTGTCATTTAAGCCAAAAACTTGTAGAATTACAGCTATGGAAAAGGCCGAAATTAAAAGAATCAACGATTTTCTTAATGATTGTCCTGAATTGCTATCGGTCTGTCTGGGACAATTCGGCAATTTTACTGGTCGGATGGGTGCTGATGCTGATGCGGCCTGAGTTTTACCCAGCACTAACGCTATAAGTGTTGGACTTACGCTTCGCTTCGGCTCTGCTCAACCAATAAGGAAAACCCTGTCTGTGGAAGGTTTTGTTTTTTAATTAACCCCCAAATAAATCCTTCGACTACTTCGGTAGAACTCAGGATATGGTTGCTCAGGACAGGTTTGGGGGCTAACAGGTATTTGCCCCAAAAATGTTATGTGTTTCCAGAAAAATTAGCCACACCCTGGAAATATGAAAACATAGAACGACCAGCCCCCTCACGGAGCTACGCCGGTGCAGGCCGGCCGTTTCATATCGGGGTGATGGTAGGAAGGGGGCGTGCTATACCCTTCAGGGTAATAAATTCCCGCGAGTAAAATCATAAACTATTATTGTAAAGCTACTACCTGTGGCACAAGTTACCCGCGCACAAACGGCAATTTTCAATCGAGAGCACTATACAAGCCCAAAATCTAACAGATGATTTGTAATTTTCGTGGGAGTATGCAGTAATCAACAGCACTAAAAAGATTCGGATAGACTTCACCATCATTGCTAAGTGGTGCAGGAGGATGAAGGGAGACGGAAAGCGATTCCGCCTGAAAGCTGGTGACTTTCTTATGACGTGTCAGCGCCTTTCTGAGGCACAATGCGATGAGACTTAGAGCTTCTCTCTTCTTCGGCATTTCAATTATCAGGCAATCCAACAGGCCATCGTCCGGCCTGGCCCCGGGAATCAATGTGAGCCCTCCAAATCGGGGCGTATTGCTGACAAGGAGAACTCCGTAAGTGCCACGAAATATTCTTCCATCGGCCCTGATACTCATTTCCCATCCGGAGGCCATCTTTCTGATTACGCTAAGTGCCGCCGCTATGTAGCGCAGGGAGCCGCTGAGTCCTTTCATGCGAATGCTTTCCGCTGAGATTTCTGCAAAAAGACCGAGAGAAGAGGCCATACAAAAATAGTGCCTACCTGCCTGCCCAACATCCACGTATTTGGTCCTTCCCTTTATGATTGTCCAGCAGGCTTTTTGCAGTTGTTGGGGTATCCCAAGGCTTTTCGAAAAATCATTGGAGGACCCTGAAGGAATAATACCAATGCGCGGAATATGATGACATCCGGGTGCCAAGATACCATTTATCACCTCATTTACGGTCCCATCTCCGCCAACTACAACAATCGTATTAACTTTTTGAGCTGTTGCCTCTGCCGCTAATTCTCGCGCATGACCGCGATGATTCGTCGCAAATGAAGAAAAAACGAATTTGTGTTTGTGAAAAAAGGTCTCGGCTTGACGGATACGTAACCGGCTTAGCCCCCACCGGGCTTTTTTGTTGGCGATGATAATGTTGGCGTACATGTCAACCTATATACTACCAAATTTTGGTCGTCGGTGAAACGGGCGTTCCATATCGTGGTGGTGGAGGTATTCGATAAGAAAATGTCGGAAAGAATGAGAATAACTCAATATTATCTTGACGAAGGTCGTTCCATATCAGAGGATAACATAAATGAGAGATGTGGTGAGTGCCTGAGATAGTGACAGACCTGTACGGATAAATGTGCCCTACGGGTTTTTGCCTGTGTACGCCTGATTGAAAGGAGGTAACAAAAATGGGACGACGTTATTTTGTTCTGATGTTGAGCTTTTTGTCAGCTATCGGTTTTAGCGGGTCGATTGCCGCCCGAGACCACAGTGACTTGTCTGACCTTGCTCGCATCCACACCGACTTAAAAACAAAACGTGTTAGCAGCTATGACCGAACAGGCGGCAACAACGACCGATTTGAGAACATCAAAGCCGGCGAAGTCAAGGAACTCTTCAATGTGAAGGGAGCGGGCATGATAAATCATATCTGGATCACGATTGCGCCTCCTCCGGAACAGCTCAACAGAAATGACATCATATTGCGAATGTATTGGGACGGTAACCCATTTGCTTCAGTGGAATCACCGATCGGCCCTTTTTTCGGACAGGGATGGAACGAGAGCTATTCCTTTGTCAGTCTGCCACTTGCCGTCGGGCCGAAGGAAGGTCGAGCACTTGTCTCGTACTTCGTGATGCCTTTTTCAAATGGCGCGAGAATTGAGATAGAGAACCAAACGGGCAGGAATATCAATGCCTTCTATTACTATGTTGACTACGTTGAAGTGAAGGAGCTGCCAAAGAATATGGGCCGATTCTGTGCATGGTACAACCACGAATTGACGGAGGCTTTGCCGGAAGGCGAAAACGAGTGGAGCACGTTAGGACGACAGGGTAAGAATCCACGGGGTAATGGCAACTATCTCATTGCTGACATTAAGGGCAAAGGCCATTTCGTGGGCGTGAATTACTATGTACACTCTCCAACTACCATGTGGTACGGTGAGGGTGACGATATGATATTCATTGACGGAGACCGGATGCCCACTTTACACGGCACCGGGACCGAAGACTACTTCAATACTTCCTGGTGTCCCAAGACTCTGTTCACCCATCCATACTTCGGGTATGCGCGGGTTAATGATGATCTGGGCTGGCTGGGAAGGACCCATGTATACCGGTTCCACATTAGTGACCCGCTCTACTTCGATAAGTCTTTGAAGTTCACTATCGAACATGGACACAACAACTGTCTTACGCTCGATTTGGCGAGCGTCGCTTACTGGTACCAAGCTCCGCCTTTGGCAAAACTTTCTCCTATGCCGGACAAGGAGTCAAGGAAACCGAAACGGTTCATCCAACCGGCTGATATTCACAGGTGGAGGCACGAATGGCGAAAAGGCCGGGGCAATGACAGCCGGCTTTGGGGCAACGAGAGATAAGTCCCAGTAGTCTGTTACTTATATTATGAGGTACATATTCTCGCATTTTGATATTTGCTTTACATTAAAGAATCCGGTCTGAAAACCACGAATTCTACTAACGACTCGAATAAGATGGTTGAAATAAAAACAATCGGCGATTAAATACTTTTAAACAAAGCCTCACGGGCTTATGCACAATAAGACTATTTTCTGGAACGTTTATCCAATTTTGTGAAGAAATCTCTAAATATCGGGTCCCTGTGAACGAAATTTACAGCTCTAATCAGATGCCTGGATTGGTCAAAACTAAACGTATAGTTGTCGGTCACTATCGGGCTGTGTACAAGATCAGAGGGCAGCCATTTGTCATTAATAATCCAGGCAATTGCTGTCATATCCCAGAGTACCTTGGACCATCCAAAATGGTCCTTTCTGTATCCCTTGAAAATCTCGAGCAAGTAATCACCAATCGCCCCCCGGCCCCCTGCGTATCGCTCCATTTCAGGTACGGTGGTCGTAAAATGGGTAACAACAGGAGTACAAGGTAATTGCACAAAAGGCACTCCGCAATCAAAGATGACCCTGGAAGCATTCAAATCCTGCCTGAAGTTGAATTCTCTTTGATGTGGCCAATTATGGCCATTCCCGCCCAGCCATACAACTACGATGTTTTGAATTATGGATGGCTCAATTAGAATAGCATTACTGAGGTTTGTAATTGCCCCCACAGCGGCGACATAGAGAGGGTCCTGTGGACTGCTTTTCTTTGCTCTTTCAACCAAATCCATCGCAGCCGGACTCCTTTCCGGATTTCGTAGATCGGTCAGGTAACTTGAACTGCCCTTGAAAGCAAATCCCTCGGGAGATTTGCCAAGTTTACGCAGGATTCTCAAAATTTCTTCGTAACTCTTCTCCATGCCATCTCCAGGCCCACTTGACCTACTATTCTTGAAGGGAGCGGCATAAACCGCTTTGACGTCTAACTCAGGTGAGATCAGTGCATAGACGAGGGCAAACTGATCATCAATCTCGTTATAACAAGCCGCATAACAGCTTGTACCTTATAAATCCTGATGGCAGGATTGTTGACCGCTATGACAAAAGATTCTGTACGCCGGGTGATTTGCGACGGCTGACGCCGGGCAGCCGGTTTGTGGATTTCACCATAAACGGCGTGAGATGCTCAC
>JAIVYN010000288.1:0-4465 GCA_048635425.1 Candidatus Aegiribacteria sp. | reverse complement strand
GACTATTACAAAAGCCAGAAGAATCCCCCACCAGCCGACCATCTCAAAACGCCTATGCCCCCGTTTCAAAGCATCAGGCGCCGCCCGCTGCGTATAATGGCCGATACTGAATTCAAGAATCATAATGGGAATGCCAACTACAAGAAGAGCAATGATATACGGAATCAGAAACGCACCGCCCCCATAGCTGTAGAGTTTATAAGGAAACCCCCATAGATTACCCAGGCCCACGGCCGAGCCAATCGCCGCCAGAATAAATCCACCACGCGTCCCCCAGCTTTCCCTTTGCTCTTCCAAAAGCTCAGCCATTGATGCTTATCTTCCCGCTTTCCTTGCTCGTAATTGCCCGGCTACGGCTCGGGCCTTCGCCGAGACGAGTGCTCTTACGCTTTTACGCTCTTACGCTCTTTCGTCTTTTCGCTTCTTTCTTCTTGTGCCTCTATACTCTTATCTCTTATTCCGAGCAACTCCAGCGTGTCACGTTCGACGATGTTTCGAATACTACCTCGCGGAACCGCCGGCAGATTCGTATCAGCCAAAAGCATATTAAAGCCAAGCAGCGTTTCGATGCACTGGCCCGCGTTGCCTGACGGGAATCCACTACCGAACAATAGTTTATCCATCACCCCCCGCTCATACGCTGCTACAACCGTATTGTAAGTTTGCCAGACATTGCTCGGCCTTATCGTCAAATCCGCATACACATTTTCGTGCTTAGCCACTACCGACAATGTCTGCTCAACAAACGGCATACCCATATCTCCGATGATAATTTTCAAAGTCGAAAATTCTCTCGCAACCTCATCCAAAAGGTATGGCTGGGCATAGTCCAGAACGGCATCCGCTCTAAGAGTACAATCACCGTTATGAAAGAAAACTGGAAGACCAAGATCCTGGGCCGACCCATAAAACCGCATCGCCCTGCTGTCAGCAGGGTGTAAACCACAGGCCGAACAATGCAAAACCAATCCCTTAAGTCCCAATTTATCTTTGATGGATTTCAGATTACTAACGCCGATTTTATCTTTTATCGGCTCTACAACTGCAAAGCCGACCATTTTCTCTTTATACTTGTTCACATACTCAGACAATCCCTTATTAACCTCTGCGCTCGGCCCATTTGCCCCAGCTAATACTATGCACGCATCAACCATCTCCGCGGCCGCTAAATGCTCAGACATCTCAACTTCATCCGAAGCACAATTTATATGTGTATGGCAGTCAACTATCATTTTCCAGTGCCCTTAAGTACATTGATTTAAAATAATTACCAATCAATAATCAATTAGATTGCCCTCGTCAAGGACAAATATTACTACTTTACTTAATAATATCGGCACTCCACCCAAAGAATCTTGCATATCATTGTTAACCGGCAGCTTACAAAAGCCCGATAATAATCAAATAATCACAACCCAAAACACAATTGGCAACCGCGCAATCTGCAACTTACAACCCACTTGCCTCCGCCGGCTTACGCTCTCCTTTTAACCTTGTATATTTGATATTCATTTCTTGACGTCACTACCCTGACAATATAAAATAACGCGGTTTAAAATATATACGCGATTTTCCAAAACAGAGCAACAAATAGATAAATTTTACATTTTAATTTTTGAATTTCTCTATGTTGTTCTGCGTCTTAATAGTAGAATTACTCGGTTGAAGCCATAGACTTTCACCGCTGATTCAGCAGAACTGGCCATCGACAATTGGTCTTGAGTCTTTAGTCTTGGGTCTTTAAATATGGATTGTCCGGTTTGCAAAAATGCGATGATTACTCTTGAGCTCCAGGATGTCGAAATCGATTATTGTACAGACTGCGGCGGCATCTGGCTCGACGCCGGCGAGCTCGAACTCCTGCTCGGGGAGCCGGAAAAGGCTAAACGACTACTTGATTCTTTTAAAATTGATTCTAAGTCCGCCGAAAAAATAAGAAAATGTCCCATCTGCGACAAAAAAATGAAAAAGGTCATCGTTGGCTCCTCCAAACCGACCCTGCTCATCGACAAATGCCGAAAAGACGATGGACTATGGTTCGACAAAGGTGAGCTGCACGATATCTTCGAAAGAGCAAAGTTAGACAAAGATAATAAAATCCAAAAACTGTTAACCGATATGTTTGGTCACAATCAAATTGAATGAAAGGAGAAAATTATGAGCACATTGAGCTATATTTTGATCGGCGTCGCCGTCGTTATTATTGTTGTGGTAATAATAATGAAAAAAATGAAATCGTAAAACCGGCAAAGCACCTTCAATAAAAGGAGATAACTTATGTCAACGCTGCTCGTTATTCTTGTCCTGGTCGTGCTTGTTGTTCCGGCTTTGTTCATTATTTTTGCCATCGGCATCTACAATGCTTTAATTCGCCTTCGCAATCAGGTCAAAAATGCCTGGTCACAGATTGACGTCCAGCTAAAACGCCGGCACGATTTGATTCCAAACCTTGTCGAAACCGCCAAAGGTTATATGAAGCATGAGCGTGGGACTTTTGAGGCCATAACAAACGCAAGAAGCCAGGCTATGGGAGCAAAAAACGTCGCTGATGCCTCAAAAGCCGAAGGTGCTCTCGGCGAAGCGCTCAGCAAATTCATGCTGGTCGTTGAGAACTATCCCGACTTAAAGGCCAATCAGAACTTCCTTTCTCTTCAGGAAGAGCTGACCAGCACCGAGAACAAAATCGCTTTTTCCAGGCAGAGCTACAACGACCAGGTCTTGTTCTTCAACAACAAGATTCAGATGTTCCCCTCGAACATCGTTGCCGGTATGTTCAAGTTTGACAAACGCGATTTCTTTGAGATTGAAATTGCCGCCGAGCGAGAAGTCCCGAAGGTAAGCTTTTAATTATTATTGAGCTTTGCATTTTATTGGCACTCAGCGTGGCACCCTTACTACTCTGCGAAGTAGTTCGCTACGCAGCACGAGCACACTTGTTTGGGGCGTCCGGAAAAAGTTTTGCGCCATCAAACTTGTTTGGGAGTATCGCTAAAAAGGATGGCACCGTCAAACCCCGGCCTGTGCTCGTCGAAGGCTTGTTTGGGGTATTGTTAAAAAGGGTGGCACCCTCAAACCCTGGCCTGTGCTCGTCGAAGGCTTGTTTGGGGGTGGTCTTAGGCGAGCTATGAGTTACAAATTATGTGGGAACTGATTAGAGCCAACAAGAGAAACTCCATCGTCCTGATGGTGATTATGGCAGCCGTATTATTGCTCCTGGGCTTTGTTATTGGCCTGGGTTTCTTCGGCGCCGAAGGTGGTTTTTTCGGCCTGATGATTGCAACAGCTATTTGGTTGATTCTAACATTGATAAGCTTCTCAAGCGGCGACCAAATACTTCTGGCTGCAAGCAAAGCCAAATTAGTTACCCATGATGTGCATCCTCAGTTATTCAACGTAGTTGAAGAAATGAAAATCGCTGCAGGCCTGCCCGCGATGCCTAAAATCTACATCATCAACGATCCCGCCCCTAACGCCTTTGCGACCGGCCGAAAACCCGAGACCGCTTCGGTCGCCGTAACAGCAGGTCTTTTAGCCCGGCTCAATCGGGATGAGCTCCAGGGTGTCATCGCACACGAGATAAGTCATATCCTCCACCGTGACATCCTTTTTGTAACACTCGCCGGAATAATGCTCGGCTCAATTGTCTTACTATCACAGGTCTTTCTGCGAGGAATGTTCTACAGTTCGATGATGGGCTCGCGCCGAAGATATTCATCCGGCGGCAAAGGTGGCGGCCAGGCACAGCTCATTATGCTGATAGTGGCAATAGTCGTCGCAATCCTGGCGCCGATAATGGCATACCTGTTATACTTTGCACTATCGAGAAGGCGGGAATACCTCGCCGACGCCGGCGGCGCCAGATTAACTCGCTACCCTGAAGGCCTTGCCAGCGCGCTGGAGAAAATTGCCAATGACCCCTCACCCCAATTAGCTACCGTGAACAAGGTAACCGCACCGATGTATATTGCCAATCCTTTCAAGAAAAAGAAGCAGAGAAAATTATCCGACCTGACAAGCACACATCCGCCGATTTCCGAAAGGGTAAGGATTCTGCGCAATATGACCCACGGCGCATCTTTCAAAGACTACTCAAATGCTTTTGCAAAGGTAACGCACACCAAAACGGTTATCCCCCCTACCGCCCTGACCAAAGAGGATATTGCATTGCGAGAAGCTGACGTTAAAGCCAAAAAAGGGCAGCGCAAAGAAACCCAGATGCGCCAGGTCGGCGACATTATGCGAAGGGTAAACCAGTTTGTATTTTTGACCTGCCTCTGCGGCCTAAAGCTAAAGATACCCCCGAATTTCAAACCCAACAAGGTTGCCTGCCCACGCTGCAAGAGAAAACTGGATTTACCACCCCGATAAGTTCGTCACACCAGGCACAATCCGCTTTCCTCCTTCATTCCGAGCAGAAAAAGTTTACCCTGAGCACGGCCGAAGGGTCAACTGAGCTAATTAGTTC
>JAIVYN010000287.1:0-4552 GCA_048635425.1 Candidatus Aegiribacteria sp. | reverse complement strand
GCCAACCGCGTTATGGTTGTGAATGTCACCCCAATAGAGATTTTTCTTGGACGATTGGGGTTTCCTGTCACCGGAAGCAGATTGAACTATTGGAGCAGCTATGGCATTCGCACCCAAAGTTATCCCGGCACCTGCGGAAGCCGATTTTTTCATAAAAAGCCGCCTGGTTATCTTATCTATTCTAAACATCGTTGTACTTTCCGAATCATAAATATTTATTCGATTAAATCTTTTTGCGTTTTATACTCATCAATCAATCCACGCATAAACTCTGCTGCCAGTCGGGCATTTTTCTCCGCGTATTCGATGCCTACTGTTTGTCCGTTCACCACCGGCAGCGGATGACATAATTCATAACCGATGTACCCATTGTAGCCTATCTCTCGCATAGCGCGAATAAAGTGGGGATAGAATTTCGCACCCTTGACCTTACTATCGGGACCGCGTTCATACTCTCCGCCGAAGTGGCTTAGGACCTGTAAGGGACCAACAGTTTTTGCCGCCCGGCGAATATTCTCTGGGCTTTTGTCGGACATAATCGGTACATCAAGGCTGACCTTCAAATGAGGCGAATCGACCTCGCGGACCATTCGTAATACGTCCTTATAGTCTTTGATGACCGGTTTATGATTTTGCAGGGCGAGTGTAATTCCCCCATCCCCTGCATAACGAGCGCACTCAATTAGACTCTCCCGGCACCACGCCCACGTTTCTTCCTCTGAAAAATGTTTGTGCGTAAGGTCCCAAATTTCTCTGGCGATGGAGTATTTGGCAACTTGAGGATGTTTTGTTACGCCCCGCCAGGCGAGAAAAACCCGCACCGTCTTGACGCCAAAATCAGATGCCATTCGAATCAGCTCCCGCATGTAAGCAATTTGGCATTCGCGGTACTCTGGAATCGGGCTGCTGAAGTCGTTGTTGGCTGCCACAGAATATATTTCTATCCCTTGCTCCTCAGCCAGGGCCCGCAGCCTGCGGCAGCGTTTTCTGGGCCAATCCAGCGGGTTGCCGTGTGGACGTTTGCCGTCAATCTCCATGCCATCATACCGATATTTCTTGGCTCTGTTGATCACTTCTTCAAGAGTAAGCGCTCTTCCGCGATACCAAACCCCTAAGAAGGTAATGCTGTAAAGCCCCAATTTAATACCGGACTTCCTTCTCAGGGCAGGTTGTGAGTAACATGGCACACTGTTTTGTAACACACCTACACCAGCAGCGGCCAGCGCTGCACCAACAAATTGTCTTCGGCTTATGCCTTTTTGGGCTTGCTTTTCTGATTTGTCAGACATTTTAGTATCTCCCACATTAATTATCGTAAGTATAAAACACCATCATCCAATTGACTAATTAGTGCTCCTTGTGTGATTGGGTAGCTTACACCAGAATACAGTTTTATATTACCAGTAAAAAGCAAAAACTGAGTAAATTGATGTTTTTTTGGCTGAATAGGAATTTGCAGCCGTGTTTGGTTGAAAGGCTCCTGCAAAATTGCAGGTTAGGCATACTTTGGAAAGAAAAAAACGTTTTTTGTTTTTTTCTTTTCAAACAGTAAGCTCTTGCACAATGAACAGTTACAGGATTATTTAAGAAAATCAAAAAAACAATTTTCTTAAATAATATATGCCTAACCTGCAATTTTGCATAACACATTTAATTTTACGAATAGAGGAGGATTTATTTAGAGGAGGAGTTATTATGCGAGGCACAGAGTTGCAGCGGAAGCGTTGTGCTTGGCGGTTATGTTTTTCGCATTTCAATTAACAACCTATATTTATTTTTGAAAAGGAGGATTATTATGTGTAGAAAATTAATTTATTTATTTTCTTTTTTGTTGGTCCTGAGCATAGCTGGCAATGTCTCAGCTGATCTGGTGGGGTACTGGAAGTTTGACGAGGGCTCCGGGACAACTGCTTACGACTCAAGTGGTAACGGCCTGGATGGCACCCTGAACGGTGACCCCCAGTGGGTCGAGGGCCAGCTGGGTGGTGCCCTGGATTTTGACGGTGATGACTCCGTTGAAATCCCTCACAGTCCCCTTCTCTCAATCACCAATGAAATCACAATTTCGGCCTGGACCTATATGAAAGCAAATGCCAGCGGGGAATTGGCGATTGTCAGCAAAGGGGGGTGGGCGGCAATGGACCTGCCTTATGAATTAACGGTAACTCCCGGGGGCGTGATCTTTTGGCAGTTTTACGATGATGGTGGCAGAGACACCTGCGCTCCTGATTCCCCGCCGGTGGAAGAGTGGCACCATATTGCCGCAACCTACGACGGGCAAATCTTCAAGTGTTACATCGATGGAGTACTGGCGGAGGAGTGGGCGTATGCGGGAACGATGCCGGAAAACACAGCTTCAGTTACCATCGGACAAAGAAGCAGGGGCGGGACATTCTTCAACGGTATAATTGATGAAGTTGCTATCTACGATAGAGCTCTCAGCGAAGAGGAGATCCCGCCGATCATGCTGGGCGTTGGCGACTTCGGGCAGGCTTCAGCACCCAACCCTGCTAATGGTGCTTTACTTGAAGATACATGGGTAAGCCTTAGCTGGCGGGCGGGAGATTTTGCAGTCTCGCACGATGTGTATATCGGCGAGAATTTTGACAATGTGAACGCCGGCGCCGAAGGCACATTTCAAGGCAATCAAGCCGAGACGTTTTTTGTTGTTGGTTTTCCCGGATTTTCTTATCCGGACGGTCTTATTCCGGGCGTGACATATTACTGGCGAATCGATGAGGTCAATGACACCGAGCCGAATAGTCCATGGAAGGGTGACGTCTGGAGCTTTTCGGTTCCACCCAAGACCGCCTACTACCCCGACCCGGCTGATGCTGCCGAGCAGGTAGACCCGGATGCAGACCTTAGCTGGACAGGAGGTTTTGGTGCGAAATTGCACACCGTATATTTCGGTGACAATTTTGACGATGTCAACAACGCCGCTGGAGGACTCCCACAGGGAGCTACAACCTATGACCCCGGCACACTAAAATTGGCTAAGACTTACTACTGGCGGGTCGATGAGTTTGATGCCATCGAGACGTATAAAGGCCACGTCTGGAGCTTTACTACTGAAGGCGCCGTCGGGGACCCGAATCCGGCTAATGGCGCTGTGGATGTAAAGCAGACACAGATTATTACCTTCTCGCCGAGTGTTTTTGCTGCTTCGCATGAGTTATATTTCGGAACAGATAAAGATGCCGTGAAAAATGCCGATACCGGTTCGCCGGAGTATAAAGGCACAAGGGACCTTGGTGCTGAGAGCTATGACCCCGGAATGCTTGAGTGGGATACTGCTTACTACTGGAGGATTGACGAGGTCAATAACACCAACCCAGATAGTCCGTGGACAGGCATCCTCTGGAGTTTCACGACCGCCAACTTCCTTATCGTGGACGATTTCGAGTCCTACAACGACCTTGACCCCCCTGACCCGGGGAGCAACAGGATATTTGAAGCGTGGGCGGACGGTTATGATATCCCGACAAACGGAGCTCTCGTTGGTAATGACCTTCCTCCTTATGCCGAGCAAACTATTGTTCACAGCGGCATCCAGTCGATGCCGCTTTTCTACGACAACAGTGTTGGGTACTCTGAGGCGACGTTGACATTGACTTATCCGCGTGACTGGACGGAGAAAGGTGTCATCACGTTGACGATTTGGTTCAGAGGCGATTCGGCTAACGCTGCTGAGACGTTGTATGTTGCCCTTAATGGCAACGCGGTGGTTACTCATGATAATCCTAATGCAGCACAGATAGAAGAGTGGACAGAATGGAATATCGACCTGCAAGCATTTGCCGACCAGGGTGTAAACCTTGCCAATGTCAATACGATTGCCATTGGTTTAGGCGATAAGAACAACCCGCAGGCCGGTGGTTCAGGTACGTTGTACTTCGACGATATTCGGCTGTATGCTCCGGCACCGTAAGCCGGGATTTAATTAGCAATTTATATTACGTGTTTAATATAACAGATTTGCGTCAATTCGGGGCTTATACCATTTCGGTATAGGCCCCTTTTCATTGATAACTAACTTTTTTGAAATCGTCGTGGCGACCAGGTGGGAGAGATTGCAGATTCTATTTGAGGCTGTTGATAAGCAAGCATAAATCAAGAGATTTTACTTGACCCGAAAGTGGATAATTTGATATAAATAAAAGTAGGGAAATGTAAGGATTTTACTCAGCAGGAGGGCGAAATTGTTGCATTTTCAACAAATTAGCTTGTTTAACAGATCAGTATCGACTCATATTGGGTCTTTGAAGAAAGGAGGTAGTGTCAAACCGTAAAAAATTATCCAGGCCATATATAAAAAATCTACAATTTGAGATTTTTGTTTTCATTGCTTATCAGAAACAAAGACTGTTTTGGTGTGTGGTCAGAGTATAAAGCATAATTGTTTTTAACTTTTCTGAAGGAGGACATGGTTATGTCTAACAAATTGATTCATCTCATTTCTTTTGTTTTTGTGCTGAGTATAGTTCTGAGCAGCACAGCCAATGCTGTTGACGAAAATCTTGTTGCCTGGTGGAAGCTCGACGATGAGGGG
>JAIVYN010000286.1:0-4557 GCA_048635425.1 Candidatus Aegiribacteria sp. | reverse complement strand
GTGTTCGGAAAGCCCTTTGCTGTGGGACCGTACCTGGGACAAACTCCGCCCGGCTCCACGGCTCAGGTCTTTGCTCCCGGACTCATCTGTCATGCAGGGCCACGCCAGTACGAAGCCTGGGGGACCTTCTCTGCGGATGGCAACACCTTCTGTTTCATGCGAGGCACGGGTGTCTTTATCACAGAAAACACGGACCAGGGCTGGACGGCTCCTGAGCATATAAAGAGTATTCCATGGAATCTTTGGGCGCCCTGGTCGCCCTGTCTGTCTCCGGACGCCAATAGTGTTTACTTTACGAGAGCCACTGGTCCGGTGTCCAAATGCAATCCGTATCGTTGCAATCGAACGGCACGTGGATGGGCCAAGCCGCAGCAACTCGGACCGCCACTCAGTTCCCAGTCCTGGGAAGTTACATGCTCTATAGCAATGAATAACAGTATGTACTTCGGTTCCAAACGCAAGTACGGCAAAATCCGGATATGGTTCGCTCCCTTTGTGGACAACACCTGGACCCGGGCCGACCGTATCATCTTGAATCACCCACACGGAGGTGATCCCGGTATTGCCCCGGATGAATCCTTTATGGTATTCACCTCAATAAATCTACCAGGAGGTTATGGACACCGGGATATATATCTAACCCTGCGTTTGCCGGATGGAACATGGTCCAAACCACGAAATCTGGGTCCTCGGATTAACACGGCCTTTATTGAGCACGGACCGAGAATATCACCGGACAAGAAGTACCTTTTCTTCAACCGCAGCAACGGCTGGGATCTAAGGATCGACAGAGTGGAGTCGGATATCTACTGGGTTGAACTCAAGGAATATCTGCCCGAATCCTATAGATAGCCTGAAGGCATATTAAACGGGCAAATGGCCACTACAAAAAGGAGAAATGTTATGAAACAGACAAAGAAAAAAATACTTTGTCTCGTGGTTTTTTTGGGAGTAGGTTCTATCCCGGTGTTCGGCAAGCCCTTTGCCGTGGGACCTTACCTGGGACAGATTCCGCCCGGTCCTATCGCTAAGGTCTTTGCCCCCGGACTGATCTGTGATACACGGCCACACCAAAAGGAAAGACATGGGAGCTTCTCGGCTGATGGCAACACCTTTTGTTATAAAAAACTTGGGAAGGTCTATATCACAGAAAATTCAGACCAGGGTTGGACCGTTCCTAAGCATATAAAAGGTATTCCAAACTTGTCGTGGTCGTCCTGCCTATCTCCGGATGCCAATAGTATCTACTTCATGGACCAACATTTCACCAGATCGGGACGGAGGAGAACTCCTCGGTCCAAAGGCTGGAGTTTCCATCGCTGTATACGCACGTCCAAGGGATGGTCTTTGCCGGAGGAATTAGGCCCACCCTTTAGGCTCGCGGTGGGTGGATTCTCTGTGGCAGCGGATAACAGTATCATCTTTAATTCCGTACGAGGCGGTTTTTGGATTGCCCCTTTTGTTGGCAACACCTGGCCTCGGGCTATAAAGATCCCTGTGGAGATGGGCAACTTAAAAGGCCACTATCCGGGCATTGCTCCGGATGAGTCCTTTATGGTATTCTACTCCATTAAACCGGGAGCAGTGGGCGGAACGGAAACGGACCTGTACCTGACCCTGCGACGGCCGGATGGTACCTGGACCAAACCCCGGAATATGGGTCCTCGAATTAATTCCAGGTATTATGAATTCGGGGCGAGAATCTCCGCGGACAAGAAATACATGTTCTTTACCCGCAGTAACGGGTGGGGGGGGAATTCGTATAGCGATACGGCGGATATCTATTGGGTTGAACTCAAGGAATATCTACCCGAATCCCATAGATAGTCAGAAGGCATCTCAAACGAGCTAAGACCTTCTCTATGAGGAAAAATAAAGGGAACATTTTAATTTACGATTGTCTATTTTCGATTTACTATTTAACTACAGTTAAATGGATGATGAGGCGGTATTAAAACCTGTAATTGAATCAGCCGAAGTCTCAACACAAAAGTTAGATGCTAATTTTTCTCCGTGTTACTGACTTGTGCTTTCCGGCCCAGACCCCGGCAGCTCTCACAATCACATACGCCAACGTGCTTTAGATGTGACACACCGGCAAGCCTTTTGGTCTCAATCAGCTTCGCTCCTTTAGTCTCCATCTTGCGAAGTGCCAGCTTGGCCTCTCTTTTATTATGTGAGCCCACTGCATCGATAACAACAGTAACTTTTTTGCCTCTCTGTAGTAGTCCCAGTGCCGTTGCCTCAATAGCACCTTCGAGACTGGTACCGACCAGGATAAACTCATTGGCTCGTACTTCACTTAGCAGCCTGTCAATCCGAGGCTCATCAAAGGGGTCAACGCACCGCTTGTGAAGGATGACCTGCTTGTACCGCCGAAGCATATCTCTGGGTAAATCAGTACAGCCGTCCGCCGGGAAACTCAACCTGTTTTTGAATAGCGTGTAACGTATCTTTTTTTGCCCATCAGTACCGTCAAGGCAGTAGCTTTCTTGGCCTTCGCCATTATGATTGGGGTGGACCTCGGCGGTCGAGATTACCGGTACATTTCTACTTCTCGCCCAGGCCATTACCCTGCGGATATGAGCCAGCACCCTTCTGTGGTTCCCTATACACGCCTTGCCCCCAGCCAAAAGAAAATCATTTTGGGTATCAATATCTATTAAAATCTGCCTACGCCGTGCTCTGACCAATTGTAAAATCATTTTCAGACTTCCTTATCTTGGCCTCTGCAATTTCGTCCTATAATTAGTACGCATCAGCCAACAATCAGGTTCACAGATTCTTATCGAACAGTCTGTGCATCCACTTTAATCACAGTAAAGCCGGATATGCAATTTCGATATTCGCCCGAACGGCTGTTGTTTTGTATAATACAGGTGCTGAATGCTTTTTATTGTTTTTAACGTGTGTTTTTTGGACTTGATTTAACGAATGGCGCGAATCTTAAAGGAATATCCTTCGGTGTCACTTAATCCCGAAGATTTGTATGGCAAAACCGATTTTGTCCGGATTTTCGGACGTGCGGGGCCGCTCCACATCGAAATCGGCACCGGCAAAGGAACCTTCCTGCTCAACCAGGCCAGGGCCCAGCCGGGTGACAATTTCCTCGGCATCGAATGGGCCCGCAAATACTATCGCTACGCCGTTGACCGCATCGGCCGATGGGGTCTGACAAACGTGCGGATAATCCGCACCGATGCCGCTACTTTTTTAGCTGATTTTATTCCCGACAACTCCGTAGAGTGTTTCCATATTTATTTCCCCGACCCCTGGCCGAAAAAACGACATCATAAAAGGCGCTTCATCTGCCCAGCTAATTTGGAGCATCTGATTCGCTGTTTAAGAACGGGCGGACAGTTAAAAATCGCCACCGACCACGCTGGCTATTTTGAAGTGATACAGATGGTTCTGGCTGCCCGGAATAAAACACTACAGGAGATTGCTTTCCTTCCAACAGACGGCGCTAATGCCGGCGAATGGGTCGGCACAAACTTCGAGAGAAAATACATCAAAAACCAACGGCAAATCTACACCCTCGCTGTAACAAAAAAATAATTTTTTTTATGAACAATATATACCCCCAGGGGGTATATGCTTGAAAAGGGTAAAAAAATGAAGAAAAATCCAAGCCATGAGAATAATTTGGTAGCATTAAGGCGAATCGAGGGGCAGGTTCGCGGCGTTCAAAAAATGATAGAAAATCGTAAATACTGTATTGATATTCTAAACCAGATATATGCCATCAAAGGTGCTCTTGGCCGTGTAGAAGAAAAGATTTTAGAGAAGCACCTTCAAAACTGCATAACAAAAGCCGTAAAAGGACGTTCTGAAAGAGAAAAACAGCAAAAGCTGGATGAAATCCTCAAGCTGATACATCAAACACGCAGAGGATAAAATATAGCGATAGTAAAGCTGTTCATCTGTATAATGGAATGGTTGTATCGTGCCAAATTTAAGGGGTTAAAAATATGAACAGACAAGTCTTTCTGACTTTGGTGGTTGTGCTTGTCTTAACTTTGTCTGTCAGAGCTTCGCAGCAGCCAAGCGATTCGAATGATTTACAGAGGCTTGCGGATTATCTACGTTATGCCTCACTCAATAATGCAGAGCTTAAAGCAAAATTTGAGGAATGGAAGGCGGCCTTAGAGCAGATTCCACAGGCAAAAGCATTAGATGACCCGAAGTTTACATACAGTTATTTCATAGAGGAGGTCGAGACACGGGTCGGGCCGCAAAGACAAAAGTTCGGCATAATGCAGGTATTTCCCTGGTTTGGCAAAATTGAAGCAAGAACCGACATAGCCGCGGCAAAAGCAAAAGCTGCAAGGCAAAGATACGAAACAACCAAGTTGAAACTTTTCCGGCAGGTAAAAGTGGCTTTTTACGAATTCACATATCTGGCCACCGCTATTGATATTGCAAAACAGAACCTCGAACTACTGCAGCATTTCGAAGAGGTCGCACGAACCAAATACAGAACCGCTACGGCAATACATCCTGACATAATCCGTGTCCAGGTAGAATTAGCTACACTTGAGGACATCTTAAGAAGTC
>JAIVYN010000285.1:0-4561 GCA_048635425.1 Candidatus Aegiribacteria sp. | reverse complement strand
AATCCCTGGATACCCATCCCCGAATCACCCCTTATTCCGGGCAAGGCGGGACAAGGTCCGCCGAATTCGGAATACCAGTATATGCGCTATCCTTGCGTGCGGATTCCCATGAAGTACTTGCGGAGGGGAAATAACACGTTTGAATTTACATGCAGCAGGGGCACCTCTCTGGGCGGGTGGTGGCCGCAGTGGATTCTATACGGTGTAACGTTCAGGCTTTACTATGACAATTCAAAGACCCATCCGACCGGCACAATCACAAAACCATCTGGTGGTTCGAACATCGGCGAAGCATCTGTTTTAGAGGCCAAGGCCACAGGGCCCCGTCCGATTAAGCAGGTTGACTTTATCGGTTTCTATGAGGATTTCAACTGGGAAGGTGACGGCAACTACCGCCAATGGCACTACCGCTACTTATACAACGAAATAAAAAACCATATTGGTACTGCTAAACAGAAGCCCTACAAAGTGGTATGGGACAATTCCTGGATTCCCACTCAGGACCGACCCATCAAGATAATGGCTCGAATTGTAGATGCTGCTGGAATGTGCTATATAACGTCAGCCGTGGAAAACATCCATCTTGTTCGCGACAACACGGTCAGGATGTACAAGCCCTATGACGTTCCTAAAAAGTGGTCGACTCGTGTAGGCAATACGCACAAGTGCAAAACCGATGTGAATGATGACTTAAGCAAAGCCGTCGCCGCAAAAATCATTATGTCCACCTGGAACGGAGTCGCAGCGGATGAAATTGGAATAAACGACAAGAAGGTAGTAACAAATGTTGGTAAGAACCATGATTTAAGCTATGACGAGTTTGATGTTCCACTGAATCTAATCAAGTCCGGCACGAATACTCTATACACCCACAGCTCAACTACTCATCACGGTATTGAGGTCCAGTGGCCCGGTATGGTTTTAATGGTAAAATACAATGAACCTGAAGCCGGAGCGCATCCAAACTGGAATAAACCTATCTTGGATGATTGGACCTATATCGAGGTTGATAATAAGCGAGGCAAATGGGGTGACTGGGATGAGCCGAATTGGCTAAAGTACTTCGGACTGGCTATGGCGGATGTCACCGGTGACGGATACAAGGACATTATCGCCGGGCGTTATTTCTACCGTAATCCCGGCGGCAATATGAGCGGCAGATGGCAGCGCATCACCTTCAGTATCAATGTGGACGCTATGCTTGTTGTCGATGTTGATGGTGATTCTTTTACTGATGCTATCGCCGAAGCTCTGCCGGACGTATATTGGCTCGAAGCCGAAGACAAACAGGGCAATTCCTGGAAAGCGAAAAAAATCGGCACATTACCCAAAACCGGCCACGTTAATGGTCAGGGCTATATGCTGGGCCAGATTATAGCGGGAGGGAAACCTGAAATCATACTCGCCTGCGGCGATGGCATCTACTATTTCCAGATTCCCAAAAATCCCGAGAACGGAAACTGGTCTAAAACCAGAATCGCCTCCGAAACTATGGACGAAGGTATCGGCACCGGTGACATTGATGGCGACGGCGATATCGACATTGCCACCGGTAAAAAAGAGGGAGAAACCTTTATGGTGACGTGGCATGAGAATCCCGGAAATGGTAGTGCCGATTGGAAAAGTCATCTTGTTAGTCAAACCAGTTTCGCACCCGACCGTATTGTTATCGCTGAAATAAATAGTGATTCTCGCCTCGATATTGTGGTTTCCGAGGAAAGGTATCCCGGCCCCGACCCCGACGCCAGTTTGTATTGGTTCGAGCAGCCCCGTTATCCAAAAAGCCAGACCTGGAAAAAACATATCGTTGTTACGGAATACTCCCTTAATAATCTGGATGTCGCCGATATGGACAGAGATGGTGACCTCGACATCATTACATGCGAACACAAAGGGCCTAAGGGTAAATTCCGACTGCAAATTTTTGAAAACGACGCAAAAGGAAACTTCACCGAGCACATCGCCGACCGCGGCAAAGAAAGCCATCTCGGCGCCAGGGTAGCAGATATGGATAATGACGGCGACCTGGATATTGTCAGTGTTGCCTGGGACAACTATCAGTTCCTGCACCTCTGGCGTAATGATAATTAGAGTTATGCAGAAGCCTTATGATAACAGAAAAGGAGACGAAAAATGAATCCAACATTCATCAGAAAAATCAGAGTGGAAATTATATTTTTACTCTTGTTGAGCTCTTCGATTCGCCTGTTAGAAGCGAACGTACCCGTTTCTCCAGCCGGTGACATACTATTTCGTCATGTGGTTATAGACAGCGAAGGGCCGAAGGACCCCTGGGCAAAGATAATGGGAGATATCAACGGCGACGGGTTTTTGGACATCATTATTGGGGGCCGTAGCGGTCCTCTGGTATGGTATGCTTACCCCAACTGGACTAAAACAATCGTTGCGAAGGGTGGATATAAGACCGTTGATGGTGAAGTGGGCGATATTGACGGCGACGGCGACTTAGACATCGTCATGGGAGGTTTGATATGGTATGAAAATCCCCGACCTAATGACGACCCGGCTAAGAATATTTGGAAAGCCCATAAAGTTGCGAATCATCCCACCCACGATGTAGAGCTCGGCGACCTGGACAGTGACGGAGATATGGACATTGTCACGCGAGATCAGTCCGAGTTCGGCCATAAAGCAGGCAATAAAATCTATATCTGGCGCCAGGAAGGTAACGATAAGTGGACTGAGAGAGTTATTGATTGTCCTCACGGAGAGGGCATCACTCTGGGCGATATCGACAAGGACGGGGACGCCGACATTGTCACCGGCGGCATCTGGTTTGAAAATACCCAAGATATAATCAACGGCCCCTGGACTGCACATCGGTTTGCTCGCTGGCATCCGAGTGCAACGGTACAAATAGCCGACATCAACGGTGACGCCCTGCCGGACGTGGTCCTTTCACCGTCGGAACTAAAGGGGAGTTTTTACAAGATATCCTGGTTTGAAGCACCGTCCGATCCAAAGAAGGAAAATTGGTCCGAACATATTATCGCCGAGTCCATCGAATGCGTTATTCACGGATTGGTAACTGCCGATATGAACGGCGACGGCGCAATAGATGTGGTGTCATCGGAAATGCACCAGGGGGCCGACCCTGATGAAGTAGCCGTCCACATCAATCAGGGGAGCGGTTCGTCATGGAAAAAGCAAATCATATCCACTAAAGGCTCCCATTTCATCCGGGTCGGTGATATTGGAAATGATGGTGATATGGATATCATAGGTGCAAACTGGAGCGGCGGTTATCAACCAATCGAGATGTGGGAAAACAAAAGCAAAACCTGGGTCCATCTTTCGAGTATGAAAGCCGATATACCTTTGCCTCCATAAGCTGCTAATCTCCTATACCTTCTTAAGGAGCAATAACTTACGAAGTTTGCTACGGTGTGGCTATTTTTTTACTTGCCGATTTTTTCAACTCCCTCATGGCTGTCTTGCATGTTGATTACCAGTTTCAGATGCTCTTGTTCTGCCAACATCCTTATTAAATCTAACATTGTATTTGGAAATCTTCTTTCTTTTCTTATTACGCTAATTGGCATAGTGCTCGGAGTATGCCTAAATTCCAAACTACCTGTACTTGGACCTTGCATATTATATTTGTCTTCTAATATTCTCTGTGGTGTCATTTGTTTTCTTGTAGCTGGTATCTTATCTTGTTTGAGAACTGCCGCTTTAGTGCTACCAATATCAACGGTCACTAACTTAACGACCCAGATACAAATCACACAAACAAGTACAGCCGACCCCTCGAAGACTCTACCCAAACAGTCTCCTTATATCCTCGTCTGTAATCCTTTCATCAGGCCTTATCGGTTCTCCTCTTCGCCTTCTCAGGTGCTCAAAAAATTCCTTCACATTTCCTGGAGCTGATTTGATCGCCAGCCCCAACGAGTACCTCATCAAAGAGATGTCTGCTCCATTAAGAACTCCCTTTATAAGCCCAGTCTCTGTGTCCTCTTGACTTTCCATCTCCTTGTCAAACTTGTCCAACACACTCTGCAAATTACCATATTCTATCTCTTCCTCACCAACCGGCTTATTGGTTATTTGAGAATAAGGCATTTGCATGGCTCTCAAAAGATACACTGCCTCAGGTGGAATTGCATTCGCATGCTCAAAACCTTCTTTGAACTCTGGGCCCCCATAATATGGGGGCAGCAGTATGTGGGGTCTCTGAATTAGAACTATACCTTTGGTTACGATGGTCCTGTCCCTGAGTCGGCTGTGTTCAGCAACGAGCACGTAAGGCAACTCCATATCTCCAAAGGTAAAGAGCATCCGCTGATATTCTCTAATTACCTCGGTGGCACTCCAGTGTGCCGTAAATTCTGCTCTGTCATATTCAGGCACTTTTTACTCTCTCAAAAACGTTACACAAGAACACTCCCGCTCCAATTAATAATTTGAACAAGAAACTTTGGCGTTGTCAAGGATATTCACTACTTAGAATCCAATCGCTTGTGGCCGGATTTTCCGGCAAGCGATTTTGGCCTTTTGGGAATCCGCCTACGGCGGACAAGATTGGGTTTGTTTGGGT
>JAIVYN010000284.1:0-4563 GCA_048635425.1 Candidatus Aegiribacteria sp. | reverse complement strand
CCTCATCGATTCGCCAGTAATATGTTGTGCCCGGAACAAGGCCATCCGGATAAGGAAATCCGGGGAAGCCGGCAACAATAAACGTTGCGGCCTGGTTGCCCTGGAACGTGCTTTCAGCGCCAGCGTCAACATCGTCGAAATTTTCGCCTAAGTAGACATCGTGCGAGACGGCAAAACCACCTGGCTTCCAGGAAATGTTCACCCAAGTATCAGCATGTATGGCGCCAACAGCCGGCTCGGGTCCCCAGGCATACGGCCATATTTCGCCAGCCATAGCGCCCATAATTTCGACTTCCGACAAAACATGGTCGTAAATGCGGATGTCATCCATCAGGCCGTGATAATTCCGACCACTATTGTTCCAGGAACCGAAGTTCCCAGGACCCATATACGCTACACCGCTTCCTCCTGAGCCTTCGCTTTCCAACACGCCGTTAATATAGATCTGTGAGGCATTGCCGCCCTCATTAGTAACCGTCACTGCGCAATGGTACCATTCGTTTTCTTGCAAAACAGTAGTTCCAGTTACCGCCGGGCCGCTGTTTATATCCACATTCCATAGACTGGTGGTATTCCGCAAATGAACGTGAACATCACCAGAGCCCCAAGAGTCGTTATGCCAAACTGCATAGTAATCGGTAGTATATGGTATGTCTCGAGGTTTAAGCCACATGGCTAACGAGAAAGTTCCTTCCACAACTCGGTCATCCATGTCGATGTAGGTGGATGAGCCGTCAAAGTCCAGGGCAAGACCTGTCTGCCCAGCCACCCAACTCGCCGTACCACCGATGGTGCCATCGTGGCCGTTGCCGGACAAGTCAACAGCGGTCGTGCCGGAACCCTCATCAAGGGGCCAGTGCGCCACCAGGCCCGCTGAGGCATTGCCCGCTATGCTCAGCACCAAAACAAAAGAAACCAGATAAATCAATTTCTTAGACATAATAGTCCTCCTTCAAAAAGAGTTAAAATGATTATGAATTATGTTTTGGCCACACACCAAAACACCCGTGGTCTTCGATTGCCAATTGACGATTTGAAACGGAGAGATGGAAATCGCAAAATTGCAAATCGAAGATTTTTTACTACTTGAGACTACCTCCTTCCTTGTTTAGACAAAATTATAGAAATTTCGCCTGCCGAAAGGCTAAAAATCCATAAAAACCTGCCTCTTAGGGCATAGAACTTTCCTAATATACTTATAACAAATTAGTTACTGTCCCGTCAAGAAAAAAATGTAAAGTTATGAATGCCTTTTTAACAACCTTAACCCGGCGTAGCCGGAACCAAAGAGAGTTGGATAAAAGGCTGACGACTCAACGAAAACGCCTTCGCCGAAAGGCGTCCATTTCGGGACTGCTCATAAGCATCCATCTTATTCGCACGACCGCAATCTCCCTGCCCACCCTCTTCGAGGGAGGGAGATTGCTTGTTCTGAAAACAAAAAGCTTTGCCTCTGCTACCGGGTCGATCAAACGCCACGCCAAATAAAAACCGATTTGGCATATCGTTTGAAGCGCCCCTCGGTTTATCAACTTCGAATCATCTATATGCTATCAAAGTTAATATTGTCTCCGGGGTGCCCCTCCAATAACAAACTGAAGCGGCACCAAAAAAGTTCTTGAACATAATATTCCAACACTATAAAAGAATGGTATATGAGAACACCCCGTAAAGGGGAATATATGAGTAAATTAATATTACTTTTTATCACTTTTTTTCAAAGGCCCGCTTAGCTGTTTGTAGATTTCGAGCCTTTTTACGATTTGCTGCACGAGCTTTTGGTATCCGGCGTCGCGAGCGAGCTTTAGGGCCTTTTCTTCGGACAAAACCGCTTCGGGGAACCGTCGAGCTTCGGCGTAGTGTGTCGCCAGGAGGTGGTGCAGCAGAGGCGATGTATCAACGTCCGGCATAAGAGAAACAGCTTTGGAGTAATGGGTAATGGCCCGGCCGGTCTGTCCCTGTTGAGCCAGTACCAAGGCAAGTTTGTAGTGGGCCTGGGCGTCATCCGGTTTAAGCCGGATAACCTGCGACAAATGCCTGATTGCCGCATCGAATTTTCCCTGTCGAAACATGACCTGGCTGATGTTGTAGTGTGCGTCGGCGTAGTTGGGTTCAAGGCGGACGGCCTCCAACAAATGGAGCGCAGCCTCCTTGAGCATTCCTCCGGCAAACATGATGGATCCCAGGTAGCCCCGTGCTTTGGCGTGGTCTGGTTTAAGCCTCAGAACCGCTGAGAAATGCCTGATTGCCTCATCAGACTTTCCCTGGCGAGCCATCGCCTGGCCGAGGCTGTAGTGCGCATCGACGTAGCGTGGTTCGAGGCTTATCGCCTCCGAGAAATGCCCGATTGCCTCATCAAGCTTTTCCTGACGAGCCAATGCCGCGCCGAGAGTGAAGTGCACTGTCGCATTCTTCGGGTTCAGCTCCAACGCCTTTCTGCATTGCCGCTCAGCGCCGGCAAAATCATCGGCTTTGAGGAATTCATCTGCAGCTCTCAAATAAGAGATATCATCAATAAATTGTTCGCGGATTCTTTTAATCGCGTTGGGTTTGATATTGACAAACTCCGGTATGTTGGCGGCCCGGTCCGGTTCGGTAAAGTGTTCTAATAAGACAGGGGGTGTGCTGCATCCCTGCTCGTCGATGTGGGTGAGGAAAAGCTGGGTATAAGCCGAATTTGCTTTTGAGGAAAACACCAGCCATTTGCCGTTCGGAGAGAAGCTATGCCAGGAGTTCATCCGGATTGTGTTGCACCGCAGTCTTCTGGCCTGGCCGCCTTCGGCCGGTATGATATAAAGCTCGCTATCGGGCTGAAGGAGCATGTAACTCCTGGCTTTGCAGAAGATAATCCATTTGCCATCTGGTGAGTATTTCGCGAAGAAGTTGCTCATGCCGTTGTTGGAGGCCCCCTCAATTGGCTCAGGCTTTCCGCCTTTCCCGTCGTTGAATGGAACGCGGTACAGGTCGAACAGAAATTGCTTTCCTTCTTCAAGGAATTCCTTGCATTGTTGCGGACTTAAAAGCACGGTGCGGGGGCCGCTAACGTTCTTGAGCTTGTATGCTTTTGCTCTGGCAAAAACGATATATTTTCCATCGGGGCTCCAGGCCGGATTGCTCTGGACATATTGGGTGTCATTTGCGCCAGGTAGTGACTTGTAAGTACGCATTTGCCTGTTATAAACGACCAGGATGCCCTTGATAGGGAAAAATAGCTGAGAGAAGCTCAAATCCTGTTTCGGCACAAAGACAGACTCATCGTTGACAGTGCTGAGGACAAAATTTCCGTCCGGCGAAATCTGCGAGAGCAGGCCGAAGGTCTGTTGGCCATCCTCCTCCCTGTAGTCACTCCAGGTTATGATGTCACTTGGGGCAAGGAGCATTTGTTCGGCGACTTGTGTAATAACGTACGAACCTTTATTGTTGGCATAATCCACATCCATCGCGAGGATTCCGCCGTCCGCTGAAAACGAATGACAGTTCCCACAGACCGGCAGTTTCTCCAGGACAATAGGGGGCTGCTTCGGTGAAGAAATGGCACCAAAACGCCATCGGATATGCGAGGGGTCCTTGACGGCATCAATAAAAGGCAAGTTCACTTCCCGATAAAACAACGGCGCTGCAACCGGGTCTTTGGATGTTTTGATTGAGATTCTGCCTGCCGAGAGGATTTTCCCCCGGCCCCAGCGATTGACGCCCAGGATGGTAACGATTGCGTGGTTTTCCAGAGAGCGTTTCTTTATGTCCTCCCACTGGGTCGGCTCAGGTTTCCACTGGGTTTCCTGGACGAGGAAATTCATGCGACCCTGGTTATCCTGGAACTTTATGGTGATGAGCCAGGTGTCAGAAGCTGAGTTGGCATCTTCCCAGTGAAATGTAGGGGAGACGATTTCCGGTGGAAAAAGCGTCTCGTTAAGCGGGTAACGAATCGTCAAGCTGTTGTATTGGGCATCGTGCTTATAAAGTGCCAATATGTTCTCTATGCGAGGTCCGGGCAAGTAGAGAGCGATTAGTACGACCACGACAACAGCTACTATGCTGATGCCCATAATAAGATATACGGCTTGTTTGCGCATCTATGTTTATCACCATTCACAAATCACTATTCACTATCCGTCTTTGGTCTCTATTCTGCAATTGATTTTAGACGTAAATTCTTCGTAACGCAAGCGATTGCCAGGGCCCTTCGGGCCTCCTAAGAAAATCAACGGTTTTCGTATTGCGAGGTTTGAGATTGCCACAGTCGGCCCCCTGCTTTCCTGCGAAAGCAAGAAGGGGGCCTCCTTCGCAATGACATTGTTGGTCCATTTTCTTCTGCATACTTCCTGAGAATCAGGTCAGGTGCTCGCAATGACATCGAGCATCGAGAATCCAGCATCGAGCGACGTTTACAGGTTGTATTCTTTGATTTTTCGGTAGAGTGTTCTTTCGCCGATGCCGAGGATTTTTGCGGCCTTTTCACGGTTGCCTTTTGTTTTGGCCAATGTGTCTGTAATGGCCTGCTTTTCAAGTTCGTCCAGTGGCAAACCCGCTAAACCGTCTCCCCCCCTGCTTTCTTGTGAAAGC
>JAIVYN010000283.1:0-4569 GCA_048635425.1 Candidatus Aegiribacteria sp. | reverse complement strand
TGTCAGCTCATCCGGCTCACCGGCCAGACGCTCTTCCCAGCTCTTTCCTTCCTTGGCCATTATATCCGCTCCAAAACCAAAATCTTCTACTCGAAACAACTACACAAAACTATCTTGTGGCTCATTTTAAGGCTTTTCATTCAGCCTTTCGCAACTGCTCTACTACGGTTAGACGATTGCCTTCGAAATGGAAAGCCTCGACTAATACTCCCCCGCGAAATCCTATCATACCTTCGGGCAAAGATGGGCCGGCTTCTCATCGCTCCACGCGCCTTCTTCGGACCTCGCGTTCTTCTCGCTCCATGCCTTCTCTTCTCACCTCGCGCTCTATTCGGACCTCACGTTCTTCTCGTTCCCGAACCTGCCGTCTCTCCGCACCTGACAGTTGTTCCGCCAGTTGTCCAACGACAGCGCTCTTCTCATCATTGCCGAACTCTCGCCAGAGCTTCGCCGCCATGGACAGGATTTCAACAAGCTGCTCGCGATTAGGAGCCCGTTCTCGGATACTCTGTGCCTCCTCGTCCTTGCGCCTTTCAAGCATCATTTCGCGGGCACGAATGGCTAACCTGAGCAGTTCGACCGCATCCCCGCGCTCGGCTTCCTTAAGTGCGGGCAGTGCCATCCTCATCACTTCTAACTGATGGAGCACAACTTCGCGCTCACTCTTTGGACGCTCCCTTGTTGCCCTACTTTCATCACGTTCTCTTCGTCTCTCGCGTTCTTCTCGTTCTCTGCCCTCTTCTCGTTCCCTGTCTTCTCTTCGTTCCTCGTCTTCTCTTCGTATCCGTACTTCTCGCTCACGCTCTCTTTCTGGGCCACCCCTCTCTCGCAATTGCCAATTCAATCGCTCATTCTCGGCCCTAAGCTCTCGAAGCTCCATCTCCAGTTCCCCCACATGCGCCCGAAGCTCTCGGAACTCTGCTTCCATCCGCTCCAGATGTTCTCCGAGGACCTCTTTGAGCGCTCTGCCCATACGTTCCAGATGCCCTGCGACGACTTCTTTTAATTGTCCTTCCATCTGCTCCAGATGTGCCGGCCTTCTGGCCTCTCGCCTTTCTCGAACGCCCTCAAGCCGAATGACCTCTCTCCGAACATTCACTCTTCTTCTGCCCTCCGGCCCTTCTTCAACTACCTCACGCCGCTCAGCCTCCATACCCTTGATAAACTTGTGCCCGGCCTCGGTCACAAAGGAAACACCTACTTCCTGTCCTTCTTGCAGCCTCCGAGCTGCCTGCCAAAGTTCCTCACGCTGCCGGGGTACGAGCACGGTCACATGGTCGTCCCTTTCAAACGGCTTGATGACGATGCCCATATATCCTCGTTCGCCAACCTCTCGCTCAACCAGCCGTACAAACGTTCCGCCCACTGACCCATCTCTGTCGCGTTCCTCAGCCAAGAGCACGCCACTGAACATTAACATTGCAAGCACACCGAGCACCAACATTCTGTACATCTTTTTCATGATAGCTCTCCTGTTAATTTAGATTTGCAAATACTCAACGCCCACATTAGTTGCGGGCAACCTAAGAATAATTAACATGTAAAATTCATAAAGTCAATAAAATTACCCGAATCCAAAGATAATCAACAGTAATTAATATTGTCAAACCTTGTGCGGGCTAAATCAATTATCAATTTAAAAATCCTCGCCAAATCTCATTCTTGCAAACAAAGCCAGAATATATTATCCTGAAACCGATATGTTACAAAAACTTCTTATAACCAATTGCAGATTGTTCGATGCACCGGACGACAAACAGACTACATCCATTCTCATCGAAAATGGCACCATCACTCAAATCGGCCAAATCAATTCCTCCGCCGGCTCCAACAACACCCTTGACGCACAGGGCAGAATAATCGCACCCGGTTTCATTGACATTCACATTCAGGGCGCAGGCGGTGCCGACATACTCGACGCTACGCCCGATGCCCTCAAAGCCATATCACAAACTTGCGCACGTTTCGGAACCACCGGCTTTCTTGCCACAACTGTATTCAAGCCGGAACAGGAAAATCAACACCTTACTATCGCCGCCGAACATGTTGGCCGGGACCTTGGCGGTGCGAATCTGCTCGGCATCCATCTCGAAGGCCCATTTATCTCGCTCGAAAAAAAAGGAATGATTCTGCCTGAATGTATTTGCCCGCCATCCTCGCAGGTTCTCGACCAAATCCTGGACATAACAAACGGCCACCTCAGAATGATGACAATCGCACCTGAGCTGCCCCACAACCTCCCAATAATTAAACGCCTCGTTGACTCTAACATCATTGCCTCTTTCGGCCACTCCAGCGCAACTTATCAACAAACTCTCGATGGCTTCGATGCCGGTATCTCACATGTAACACATCTATTCAACGCAATGCCGTCAATCCATCATCGCGCACCCGGCCCGCTGGTCGCCATTTTTCAGACAAAAAACGTAACCACACAGCTTATTGCCGATGGCGTTCACATACACCCGGCCGTTTTGAAATTTGCTTTTGAAACGCTCGGCCCAAATCGAATCATACCAATAACTGACGGCATGCAGGCCCTCGGCCTCGGCGACGGTAAATTCATTTACAACGGCATCGAATACGAATCCAAAAATGGAACTGCAAGGTACAAAGACGGCACTCTTATAGGCACTGCGCTCGGCCTAAGTCAGCTTCTCGAAAAGCTCATAGCATTTACGGATTGCCCTGGTGACGTTGCAATCAAAACTGTTACACAAAATCCTGCCGGACTGTTAGGCCTCCAAGGTAAAAAAGGCACTATCGCCCCGGGAAAAGACGCCGACCTGGTCCTGCTCGACCACGACCGCTCAGTCCACACAACTATCGTCACCGGTAAAATCGTATTCCAGAAATGAAGTAATCTAAGGACTGGTAAAGAAATTAGGTTTCGTTTTGGCTCCAGCGAGGACAAGGCTGGCAAGGATGCTAATATGATTATTAAAACACTTGGGATTTCGACAAGCCCGAGGATTAAGGGAAACAGCGATTTGCTTTTGCGTGAAGCTCTCGCGGGAGCCGAGTCCGCAGGTGCACACACCGAACATATCCATCTGTCAGATTACAATATTGCTCCTTGCATCGAATGTAATACCTGTTACACAACAGGCACCTGCCAGATTCAAGATGACTTTCAGCAGCTCTTAAAAAAGATGCTCGATGCCGAGAGGCTTGTCTTCGCTACCCCCATATTTTTTATGACCGTCTGTGCCCAGGCAAAGATGCTTATCGACCGCAGCCAGTGTCTTTGGGCGTATAAGTATGTGCTAAAAAAACAGCTTATTACCCCCCAACGCGACCGCCGGGCAATGGTAATAGCCGTAGGTGGCTCAAGAAGCAAAAAGCAGTTTGAATGCATCCAATTAACGATGAAATCCTATTTTGATGTGCTGGACATAAATTATGCAGCAAATTTGTTTGTCAATAAAGTTGATGACCTCGGCGAAATACAAAAACATCCTTCAGCGCTCAAAGAAGCGTTCCGCCTCGGCAAAGAGCTAATAACCGCCGAGCCCCCCCTACCGCAAAAGCCTGTCAACATCGAATTAACCTGAGCCTACGCCAATTCATAATTCAAAACTATTCCCTGCTACTCTTTGCTCTCAGGCTTGGCTCTTTTTATAACAAAGAAATACGCAATCGCCCCTACAAAATAAAAACTAAGCGACAAAAGAATCGCAGCAGCCCATATCAGCTTGTCGTACTCACCTTCTTTTGTCAGAGGCTGATAAAACTTCGATGTCGGCCGTTTCAAACAATCGATGAGCATAATCACAGAAAAAATCACTCCCAGTATTGCCAACACGCCCCACATTGCCTCAAACCCGAACAACGGTCTTAGCGGCCAGAATGGGAACCTACACCACGTAACCATAACAGGTACCTCCAAAATAAGTTCACAACCTTTCCTGCAAAATACAGTTCCGGCAATATGTCAAACACGCTTTTATCACTCCGTCTTTGATGACAAGTACGAAAAAAGTCCAATAATTAGAATCGCAACAACAGCCAAAGTGATACATATAACAATCGGCGTAGCAACGTTCAACTTCAATTCAATAATAAATGGTAACGACGCTGCGAAGATAATGAAAATAATAAACCCGATTGCCCGCCATGGGTATGCAAAATTCACTGTCCAACCCGTCCATTTAATCGGTTTCGGCACAACCAGACGCGGGTCGTTTTTGCAGTAATAGATTGCGCCCCAGAGCCAGTTATTCTTGTCTGCCCAAAGTTTTTCCAATTCTTCTTTTGTCATTATTATCTTGTAACTTAAGTTTTGCAAAATTGAGGTTAGGCATATATTATTTAAGAAAATTAGTTTTTTCGATTTTCTTAAATAATTAGCTATCTTCTTGTTAGACAAGAGCTTACTGTTTGAAAAGAGAAAATCAAAAACAATTTTTTCTTTCCAAAGTATGCCTAACCTCGATTTTGTAAATTCTTGTACTAACTATGGTTAGGTCACCATCAGCCAGTCAACGCAGCCCATACTATAACCATAATCGCAATAACTATCAAAGTAAAACGCTCCCCTGTTTGTTCTGCCGTTCTTCATTATCTATA
>JAIVYN010000282.1:0-4585 GCA_048635425.1 Candidatus Aegiribacteria sp. | reverse complement strand
CCCACAGCGAAGGTCAAGGCTACAAAGCCCCAGCCACGTGACGGAGCGACGATTGGCTTAACAAGCGTGTCAAAACTGAAGTGGAAGGCGGGGGCGAATGCTAAATCGCACAAAGTCTATTTCGGCACTAAGGCTGACGAGCTGCCACTACTAACTGAAGTGCAAAGTCCCAGTTATGACGAATTGCCGGAGCTGGAAGAAGGCGCCAAGTATTACTGGCGTGTCGATGAGGTTTGGGCCGATGGCACCGTTATAACCGGTGACGTATGGAGTTTCACCACCGGCAAGCAGGTGGCATGGTGGAAGCTGGACGAGACCGGCGGTGAGACGGCAGAAGACTCCGCAGGGAACAATGATGGCAGAGTCGTTGGCGACCCGCAGTGGCAGCCATCCGCCGGCAAAATAGGCGGAGCAATGGAGTTTGACGGCGACGGTGATTATGTGGAGATTGGCAGGGAATCAAACTTTGATATAGCCGATCAGATTACCGTTTCCACCTGGATAAAGGTCAACCAGTTCGATAAAGAATGGCAGGCAGTCATAGCCAAAGGCGACAGCGCCTGGAGAATACAGCGTAATCAGAATAACAACTCTCTTGAATTTGCCTGCTCCGGGCTGAAGATTCCGAGCGGTGCCCCCTGGGGGAATTTATATGGAGAAAGAAGCGTAAATGATGGAAAATGGCACCATATTGCCGGTATATATGATGGAAGTAAAATGTACTTAATCATAGATGGAAATGTGGATACGTCTCAACCGGCCTCCGGCAGGATAAACACAAATGATCAGCCGGTATACATTGGTGAAAATTCAGAAAATACAGGACGTTACTGGGACGGCTTGATAGATGATGTTCGTATTTACAACTATGCTCTTAGTGAAGATGGGGTTACAGAGCTTTACAACATAGACAAATAGAAACAGCAAGTGAAAAACCAAAGGTAAAATCAATGCTGGTTACAACCAGTTTCGGTGGGTAGTATTACTGCTTGCGATAGCGGTAATACTGCCCACTGTGTGTTTTATTTGTTTTATAAGCCAGGCGGCCAAGAACGAGCGTCTGGCAATCAGACAAATACTCCGGGGTAACGGTCATCCTGCCCGCACAGCCATTAGCGTTGAGAATGCAAAGTCTATTGACCGACACCTACGGTTGCATTCTTCGATGCCGACTCATATACGGCTTCCTGTACCGCCAATGTCTTAAGGTACTCGCGTCCATTCGTTTCGAAAGGCTTGCCATCGAGCATCCTGTCAATGAAATGCCGCTGCGTCGTATAGCAACAGTCTCCGGCAAATGCTCGATCTTCGTGATGATAATCGTGTGTTCGTTCTTTTTCGCCGAGGAGCTGTATTGTAATTCTACCGTCCAGATAGAGCCGGATGGACCCGCCGTTTGCATCGAGAAGAAGCTCACCAAACGTGTAGCGGGGCTTCTCATAGTTGCATTCATTGTACCGATTGGCGTCCCAGAGGCCCGTGGCCCCGCTTTCGAAATGGAAAATGATGACTCCGAAATCTTCACCGGCGATTACCGGATTGAGCTTCTTTAGCACGGCATAGACCTCTTTGACCTCACCGCCGAGATAGCGATAGGTATCTATAAAGTGCACGCCGTTTTCATAAACCAGCAGCCGCGGATAATCCCGGAAGTAAGGCTGACGGTCAAGGTAGGCATTCTGCCCCCAGCCATCGCCCATGCGTGAGCGGAAATACACCGAGTGAATCTTATCGCCTACGGCACCTTCATCGAGCAACTTTTTGATTTGGCGATACCACGGCTGGAAACGCCAGTTCTCGTGAACCATAAACCGAATCCCGGCCTGGCCTGTGTATTCCACGATCTGCTTTGCCTCATCGAAGGTAGGAGCCAAGGGCTTTTGACAAATCACATGAATTCCCAAATCCGCCGCCACTTTGCACATTTCCAAATGTGTCGGCGGCGGCGTGATAATGTCCACAAAATCAGGTTTTTCCTTTTCCAGCATCTCGCGGTAGTCCGTGTAGTGATGCACAATCCCGTACTTCTCCATGATTAGTTTTGCACGCTCTGTGTTGCGATTACAGAAAGCGGTAATCGCCACTTCCGGGATTCGCTGCCAGGCCTCATACTGAAAGTAACTGAAATACCCCGCTCCAACGGCTACCGCTTTAAATGAATTCATAAGTATTTCTCACTCATCTATCTTATTCTATTATTATCTGATTATCACCAACATTATTAGGATCCACCCGCTTAGCTTCTGTTGATGGCACCGGTTTCTTGCGAGTTGCTTTATAAATGTTATAGCCAATAGACCCAAGAGTCAAAAGGACCAGAGATGTAAGCATGGCAATAAACCGAGTTCGAATGGCTTTTGGGGAAAGTTTTTTATCTGAAGTCCGATTCGGATTCATGAAGCACCAGGTCGCAATAGCCACAAAATTAAGTCCCGCAGCCAACATAAAGAAGGTATTGGCACTTCCTGTTTCTTCGTTCAATAAGATCGGGAACATAATGGCACTTAAAGCCGCTCCGATATTGCCCACCATATTCATAGAGCCCGAGACAGCACCTGAATTACTGCCACCAATATCGTTACAGAAGGCCCAGCTTGGGCTAAGTGTCATATCTACCCCAAATGTCGCAAGACCGAAGCAGAAGACGAACCAATAAAGCTGGGCCTTGTCTGTGGTCAGAAAATCCAGGTTTTTGGTTTGTATTGCAAGAATCAAACCGACGACCCCCAGGGAAAAGCCCACAATTGCCGTGATGCGTCTCGAGCCCACATGGTAGCCCTTCTTAAACATTCCGGTCACCATGGAACCGGCAATCCAGTTCGCAAAGGCAGCAAAAATAAGAGGAACTGCTGAATAATAGATGGCGTGTGGGTCATCAGGCCATTGGCTTCTTATATACGAAGGCAGCCACGTTAAACTAATAAAGAAAGTTACATTACTGGCAAAGTATTGCAGCATCGCCAGCGACATGTTTAAGGATGTAAAAACCTCAGCAAAAGAGGCTTTTATTGCTGTAGTAAAGTCACTGGCTCGTCCGGCTTCAATATAGTCTAATTCCGCCTGATTAATTTTACGATTATCTTTAGGGTTGTCACGGAACCAGATAAGCCAAACGGTGGCCCAGATAATGCCAATCAGTCCGTTAACCACAAATGTCCAGCGCCATCCAATAACACTTATGAGCCACGGCATTAAAAAGAGCGATAATGCAGCGCCTAAACGACTGCCTGAGAAATTGATGCCGTGTGCAATTCCACGTTCCTTGACAGGCAGCCAGCGGAAAAAGGCCTGCGTGGCACCGGGAAAAGCCCCGGCTTCACCCACACCAAATAAAAACCGCAGCACTAACATTTGTATGGCGTTTCGAGCCGCGCCGGTAAGGGCTGTAAACATGCTCCAGACAAACACCACGATAGTCAGGGCTTTGCGCGGGCCAAAACGGTCGGCAATCCATCCGGAGGGAACCTGAAACAAAGCGTACCCAACCGCAAAAATACCAAGAATCAGACCCAGCATCTCTTTGGAGATGGAGAGATCTTTGATAATATAATCCGCAGCAGAGGCAATGCACGCACGATCCATGTAGGTGTTAACGCTGTGGAAAAAGAGAATCGAAATAAGAACAAAACGCTGGCGACTCATAATATTCCGTGATGTCTTCATAAAACGCTCACAATCCCCTATCGATTTTTTGGTTCTCTAAAGCTTTGAACAACTTCCGAGATTGCATCGGTTGTTCCTACGTTCCCGGGAAAGACAATGTACGGCATATCAGGGAATTTACTCTCGGGCCCGCTCTGCCAAACCGGCACACCCGACAGGATTTGTCCGAGTATGTGCGCCCGTACAATTCCCAAGGCCTGCGTTGCAATGTCACTGGAAGTAATTCCACCTTTGGCCAGGATGTAGCGAGGACGGACGCCCATCGAGCTAACAATTTCTACAAGTCCCTGTGAAATCTGCCTGCCGATAGATAATGAGCTCTCATCGTCCTTTCCGGTAATGAGCTTGCGGCTCGTATAAACCACAGCTTCCTGTCCCTGGGACAATGCGTTCTCAACAAACTCAACGGACCTTCGAATTTCTTCATCGCGATTCTGTGGCGAGAGGATTTTATCGACGTTGAGCTCGATGCTCTGCACATTTCCGTGCTGCAGCACGTGCTCCAGTTGTTGAGATGACCTTGGGACGTGAGAACCCACGATTACCAAGCCGCCTGTGCTGCCTGTGCTGTTCATTTCATCAGCGGTCAATAGTTGTCGGGTCGTTAGCCCCGCTCGGACACGGACAAAGGAAGCGGCGGTTCGAAACAGAAAACGTTGTCCTTCCTGCTGGGCCTGGAGCAAGCCCAGCGTCACCACTTCCAGGTCCCGGTAATCGGCGGCGTTGACGACGCAAACACTTCCCGGCTTGCATCCGGTCATCTTCTCGGCAATATGGTCCGGCCCATCTTTCCGGATCTCCTCAAGAGACAGTGACCGGACCGATGTACCGGAGACCCGGCCTTGCGTTTTCTCCTCGACCCACCGTTTGAGATCTGAGTTGCGGTAGCCGAAAACCACATCCTTGGCAAAGGCCGTATCAG
>JAIVYN010000281.1:0-4613 GCA_048635425.1 Candidatus Aegiribacteria sp. | reverse complement strand
GCTGTTAGTGCTGAAATCTTCCCGATATTCGTAGGTCCAATCAGCTTCAACCCGACTGGTGGCCAGGCAAACTGCCGCGCTCACCAAAATAGTAGTCCAAAAAACCCAACCTCTTCTTAGCAGTTTCATTTACTTTGCCCCTGTTGGATCAGATATAATACATCCTGTCCATTAATGCCGTCCTCCTTTGTTTGGGATGACTTTGTGTGCGTACACTCCCACTGGTTTACCCAAGTGAACCTTCCACCAACTGCACGAGCCATAACAGATCCAGGCTGTTCTTAGAGGCCCTGCGTCGTCTTGGTCTTGGAGGTCTAAAGTCCTCACTACCTCCAGCTCCTTCAATGGACTGAAGATATGAGAACTTCAGATTCCCCTTTTTGCCTTGGTCGGTGGAGAATGTGATTTCGTCAATGACGTCCATTTCCAGGTCGATGTTGTAGATTAGTCTGAAACCTTTATAGATTAGCTCCACCTGGGCAAACCGGCTGCCGGGCGTATGCTTTGTCTCAAACGAAATACGCTGTTCAGCCGCGTCGCGGCGCACCGTATCGATTGTATGAAGTCCCATCCAGGGTCTGGTTAGCCCCTTGAAGAAGCTGCCGCCGGCGTATGCTCCGAGCTGTTCAGATGGTAAACGGTCCAGATAAGCTTCCTTGTACGTGTCAACTATCATCAGGGAACCCACCTGCAGTCTCAGCCAGGGGCTGTATTGTTCACTGGCAGCGTAAACAAATGGTATTCTTCCCGTCCCAAAAACGTTCTGGCCGTTTACTTTACCACTGACGCGAAAGTAAGTCCAGCCGCGTTTATGCATAGCATCACGGTTATCAAAGACCTTGGCTGTGGCCGGCCAGTCAGACAGAAAGTAATCCTCGTCCAGGACGTTGTAATGACGGACAGCCCACGACCGATTGCTGTCTTTGCTTCGGGCGGCAATAAGCAGCAGCCCTCTACCTTTGGCTGTTATATGCTTCATAACCTTCGTGCTTGGCTCGACTTGACTGAGAAAATCAGTCAATTTAGGGTTGTCCGTGGGGAACGTTAGCACGCTAAGGTCTCTGGCCCACATGCGGTAGTTGTTAATATGGACATTATTGTCGTGATAGTGGTAATTTGCGCGGTCGTTTTGCAGTATCTGCCAGTACGACTTGTCACCGGCCGCACCAGACTTTGCCCGCAGCATCATGGGTTTTGCCGGACCTTGCGGAAAATAGTACCAATACTCTTCCTCGGCGGTCTGGTCGAACTGGCCGATAGCTTGGTTGTCCACGGAGGGGCGAGGACCTTCGGTACCTTGCTTCAAAGGGCCTGATGTTGAAACTATCGTCCCGGCAGTCAAGGCGGTAGCCGCAGTGAGCGATATAATCGCCGTTTTCGTAGTTGCCACGCCGACGATTCCGGTTAGTAACCCAACCTCAACCGCAGCGGCCGTGACTGACACTTGTGCCGCTGCAGCCTTACTTGGGGCTGTCATCTTCCCGAACAGCACGAGAGCAGCTAACAGAGAGCCCTTGCCAAAGCCATTACGCGAAAGCTCTCGCTGCAAGGCCTTTTTCGCACGCAAAAACAGCATACGCGTACTAAACTCGCTACAGCCCATCGATTCGGCAATCTCCGAATGCGTCATCCCGTCATAGCATCGCATGATCAGGACGGCTTTGTGCCGCGTCCTGAGCTTTTGCATTGCCGTCGAGATGATTTGTTTTAACTCTTCGCTGACGAGGTTCTCCAGCCCATCCTGCCGGTCTTTCAGAGTGCCCTTGCGTTTTGCACTGGAGACCGCCAGTCTTTGTTGTTTCTGCTCGGTTCGATAGTGACGCCGGAGCTTGTTAACGGCTATGCCGTATAGCCAGGGCCAGAATCGATCGGCTTTTTTCAGCTTACCTAACACTTTGCACATCTCCAACAAACTCTCCTGTACAATTTCTTGCGCCAAGTCGTCCCGTTGAGTAAGACGGTAGACATACGTGCGCAGGCGTTCTCTTGCCTGCTGAGCCAACTGACCGAGGCATTGCTTATCGCCGAGCTGGGCCCGCCTGATCAGTTCGATTTGACACAATTGCTGATCCATACAGGGATCCTGTTATTATTAATCGCACAAACCAAAACTATAATTAAGTGCCACCAAAGAGGTCAAATATAACGTTTTTTCCACAATTTTGCCAGTAAGCTACTGCCTTTTAGAGCCTCGCGGGCTTTTGCCTGGTCCTACATACATAGGGCCTGCAGTAGCCCTTCGACCCATTCGACTATGCTCAGGGCAGGCTTATCTCATTATATCATAAGCACTTATCAACATGCCTACAAGCAAAGGGGCTCTTTGCATATAGAAACGGAGGTCTCAGTTAGGACGCTATTGCCTGAATACATAGCAAAGGACAAAAACAACGTAGAGATATCACATTATATTGGATAAATCTTTTCCTATTGTAGTACTCTGTCACTTCTGGGGATTATTCGATAATTGTAGCATTTTACCAGACGCAAATCAAGTGAAACTTTAGCAGATTTTTGGAAAAATTTATCGAAAATAGGGTTCATCCGGTTAATGCGTAGGTGGACCAAACAGATCAGGGCCTTGGAGCTGTTTGGAGAGAAAAATCGTTTGGGCAGAGGCTCAAATTTGGGGCAGGCGGGGGGAAATTTGTGCCTCTGGGGACCCGAACGATTTTTCTCGATCGTCCGAAACACCCAATACACCTGCCCATTATTCGGAAGAGCCGAAAATCCGTCCCTGTTTATTTGCAAAGACTGCTATGAGGCTGGAACAGGCTTCTGCAAAATTGCAGGTTAGGCATAATTTGGAAAGAAAAAAACGTTTTTTGTTTTTTTCTTTTCGAACAGTAAGCTCTTGCACAATGAACAGTTACAGGATTATTTAAGAAAATCAAAAAAACAATTTTCTTAAATAATATATGCCTAACCTGCAATTTTGCATAACACATAGGCTGGAACAGTGGGCAGGTATAGGAAAAGCGGATTTAGAAAAAGCCCCTGCTTTGTATAGAGTAGATTGAACAAAGCAGAGGCTTAAGCGATAGTGTATATTCCATACACTTTACCACCTCCCTCATTGCAAAACTAACCAGCAAAAACTAAAAACTATAATTATGTGCCACTGTTGATACTAAATGTAACGTTTTTTTTCGCTTTATCAAAAAACACATGCAAATTCTTAATCCAGAGATTTACCTTGACGGGAAAGTGGCTAATTTGGTATAAATAGAATTGGTGTAGTTTGTGCCCACATGAACCGTGCCCTGAGTGAAAAAAGCTTGCTCTGAGCCCATTCGGCTGCGCTCAGGGTAAACTCCGCCGAAGGCTCGCATGAGTGGGTATCTGTGGATTTTGGCCCTTTAAGGTTAAGGTGTGGAATCTTTGTGTTTTTTCGGTAGAGGAGGAGTTATTATGCAAGACACAGAGTTGCAGCGAAAATGTCGTGTTTCACGGTTATTTTTTTTACATTTCAATCGACAAGCTATATTTAGTTTTTGAAGGAGGATTATTATGTCTAAGAAATTGATTTACTTAGTCTTTTTTGTTCTGGTACTTTCGGTGACTGGTAATGCCAAGGCCGGTTTAGTCGCCCACTGGAGGCTCGACGGTAGTGTCACCGACAGTTCCGGCAACGGACACGACGGGGTAATCTTCGGCAATCCCAAATGGGTAGACGGTAAAGTGAGCGGAGCATTAGAACTCGATGGCGATGTCCGGGTAGAGATGCCCAGTACCAGTTCGGCTGATGGTTTTGCCGCTTTAGAAGGCGAGCTAACCTGGGCAGTATGGTTCAAGACCTCCGGCGGTGCCTTAAACACAATTATGTGCCAGGGACCTGCCGGGGCGGCACACGTGCGGGGTAATAGATCGATCAATGTTGAAGCATCAGGTGTAATCATGATTCGAGCACATAGCGTTGGAGCTTTGACATCTCTCAACTCCAGTTCTGTCGTGAATGACGACGAATGGCATCATGTGGCCGTTACGATTGCTTTTGAAACAGATGGAGCCAATGATACAATGAAGGTCTATATTGATGGCGACCTGAGCAAAGGCTATGAGACCGACACGGTGAATATTAACCAGCATAGCGGTGATGCCTCTGATTTTATTGTGACTCTTGGTGCCAGGGGTACTACTCCTTTTCACGGCCTGATTGATGACGTACGTATTTACAACCACGTTCTGTCGGAAGTTGAAATTCTTGCCGCTATGGCCGCCAAGCCATGGCCTTATGCTTTTGGCCCCGACCCAGATGATGGCGCTCTGCATGAGGCCACTTGGGCCAACCTTTTATGGATGCCGGGGGAACTCGCAGTCTCACACGATGTGTATCTGGGTGATAATTTTGACGATGTGAATGACGGAGCCGAAGGTACGTTTCAGGGCAACCAGGCCACAACTTCTTTCACTATTGGCTTTCCCGGATTTGCGATTCCGGATGGTCTTGTTCCAGGCACGACCTACTACTGGCGAATCGATGAGGTCAATGACACCGAGCCGAATAGTCCATGGAAAGGCGATGTCTGGAGCTTTACGATTCCACCCAAGACCGCCTATGCACCCGACCCGGCTGATAGTGCTGAGCAGGTAGATCCCGATGTAGAGCTTAG
>JAIVYN010000280.1:0-4659 GCA_048635425.1 Candidatus Aegiribacteria sp. | reverse complement strand
GATAAGGGCTGAAGGTGAGCAGGTGGGAAAGTGAGAAAGTGAGAAAGTGAGCAGGTGAGCAGGTGAGAAAGTGAGCAGGTGAGCAGGTGAGCAGGTGAGCGGGTGGAAAAGTGGAAAAATGAAAAAGGGGGTTGGATATGAAGAAGATAAGATTGCTGGTTCTTTTGTTAGGGATTTTCGGTTTTATCTTGCCTTGTGTTAGCCTGGCAGATGAAGAAAAGAAAGAAGATGTGGTACAGTAAAGGACGTTGCCGAACCTCAGCGAATAGGAAAGTATTTTGTCAACGAATCGCCGTTGATATTTAAGCACGGTTTTCTGGTTGCGCTCAGCCGGCACCGACCAGAAAAAATTGTTATCCGTTCGGGTAGGGTGGGTTTTAACTTGCTCGGGCAGCCCCGTTTGTTTAGCGGTGTAGTTGATATTATTCTTCGGGTTGAACGGATTGACCTGCCAGTTGTCGCGATAATAATCGAAAGTCGCCCAGACCTCTATCTGAACGATAATATCCCGCTGATTTGTCAATTTAAGGAAGTTCTCGAACCTCCGCCAGTATTCTGTGTTCCATTGGTCCAGGTCGTATTTGCCGTTTACTTTTTTGAATGGCCAGACATTACCTTGGTCCCGGCTGGACATAGTGTTGCGCACGTAGTTGCCGCCCACGGCCTTGAGCAGATCCAGGTGCTCTTTCAAATCCGGAATCTGAAAAAGATTGTCGTCTTGAGTACCGCCTATCAGCAGAACAGGTTTACCCTTATATTGCCAGTACGCCGGATTTGGCTTATAAATCTCTATCCTCTTTGTCGAAGTACTCGCTGCCCGTGTCTGGACACAGACCAACATCAGAGTCGCAACAAGTACTGCCGGCGACCATTTATATCCCGGCTTCAATCCTCTCATAATAAACCTTTCTAATAAACAGGGTGATTATAATTTGTGTTTTTTGTTCCGCCGATTATATACCCAAATCACTTGGCTATCAATCCTGAGTCTGCTGTCTGTCAAAGAACATGAACCGGCATCTGTATGTCATTGCAGGATGAGAATGTGGTGGATATTGCTGTTTAATGAAAGTAAGGAAAAGCACAAACAGCAGGATTGTTGAAAAAATTTGCGGGCTGTTTTGCCTATTATTCGCTTCGCTGTTGGTGAGACTCCTGGGAGGGCTGAGGCGCCTGGGATTCCTTCTCCTGTTTCTCCTGGGCTTCCTTTTTCTGGTTTTTCTCGCGTTGAATTGCGTCGTATATTTCTCTTCGATGAACCGGTATCTCCTTCGGCGCCGTGATACCCAGACGGACCTTATCCCCTCGGACATCAACTATGATAATCTCAACATTATCGCCGATCATAATCGACTCATCTCTTTGTCTGCTTAGAACCAACATTGCTAACTCCTTTTGTCAGCTGGTTTTACTATCATATATGCTACGAAAATCCCGCTCAAGTGTTCGTCCAGATGCTTGTCAAAGCCTTTTATATGCCATTATTCCTAAACTAATGAGTACTAAAACTACATCCAACCGACAAATTCTATCACAATTATATTTCGGCTAATTTCGAGCCCGAAAATAACCATTTTTGTTTTTGTTTGGGCAATGAAGATTTATTATAAGACGCTATATATATAACTGCTTAAAATATATAGAGTTATATAAAATGGAAGACTTAAAAAAAGATGTGTTGAATTTGCCAAATGTCGCAGATTTTGCTATTTGATTTCGTGTTTTCGCCAATAGCCATAGCGGACCCCCATCCAATAGCCGGCAATCGAGCCTAATGTCCCGAAAGCCACCATCTGCAGAGGCAGTACAGAAACAACTGTATTAGAGAAAAAGGTTGCCGGCCATCGCTGAACAAGATATTGCAACACCTCTTGATTGGCATAAGTACTTGCAGCAAAGGCGGTTACCAAAACACAGGCAATTGCGGGCCAGATATAGCTGACATCGAGAAATTTCTTGACTACGAAAGCGGCGAGTCCGAATGAGACAAATACGGCGTAAAAGATCTGTCCAACCGAAGGCTGGGCCATTAGTGAGCCTAAACTGTTATCGAATACTTTTACATCCTGAGCAAATATTTTGATACAAAAATGAGCTATTAAAGCTGAGCCAACCAAAGCAATTATTGCGTTTAAGTATTGAACAGGCTTAGAGTTAGATTTTTTCTGTTTCTCAGCCGGTCTGGCGCTTGACAGTATTTTCTGGCCTAAAAGCACACCGGCGAAACCGGCGGCGACAATAACCAGCCAGAAAATGGAATCCCACTTAAACGTGGCAAGAAGCGCCTGGCGCTGTTCAGCGGCAGGGTTTAGCTGTAACAAAGCAGCCATACTGCCGGAGCGCACAGCCCAGATTGCTAAGCCGGATGGTGCGGCCAGAATGCCGATTTTTCGGCCGTAGGGCCAGGAAACAAAATAGGCAATGAAGCCGGCTAAAAATGCCAGAAACAATAAAATTATTGCGCCGCCGAGACTTATATCGCTGGCACGCACAGCACTGAGGGGTTCGGATGATACTGCTAACGGCCAAGCTAAAATACCTATCAAAACCACACCCGTGATAATCGCAGCAGCGATTCTTAACTTCATTAAACCGGATAATTCCATGATTTAGGTTCCTTAATTACGCCTGCGATAGAGTAACATTAAAACCGAAACAGGTCAATCACATATTCATATTCCTTTGGGATGTCCAAGGAACACCCCTTTTTTTCTAAAGATTTTACTTGACGGGAAGACGGCTATTTTGGTATAAATGAGAATCGAGCTAATATGTGGATTTTTGTCTCACCGTGGAAAGATTTCTGTATTTTTTAGTTGAATTAGCTTAGTGAGAGGGTTAATATGTAAGGTACAAAGTAATAACGGAGACTCTGTGGTCAGCCGTTAAGATTTTCACATTTCAAATTAACAGCCAATATTTGGCTTTGAAGGAAGGAGGTAGTGGCAAATCATAAAGGTATTGGCAAATCGTAAAAAAGTTATCCTGGGCAGATATAAATAATTTGCGATTTGTGCTTTTTGATTTTCGATGTTTCTTTATTGTAAACATCGAGTGTTTTGGTGTGTGGCCAAAGCATAATTCACAATTATTTTATTTTTTTTGAAGGAGGATTATTATGTATAGAAAATTGATTTGTCTTGTTGATACTTCGGTGTGTGGCCGGAGCAAAATTTCATATCAGTTTTCAGCTAAAATTAGGAGGAACAAAAATGTTAGCTAAGAAATGCCTTTTGGTGGGAATTTTAACTTTGCTCAGCGTGAGTTTGGCGATTGCAGACCCACCTGCAGTACACCCAACGACTGGAGAACCACTGGTGATAGACTGTCTCAGGGGTACTCCTGATGCAATTGACGGAGATCTGAGCGACTGGAATCTTGAAGCTATGACCCCAGCAGTTCTTGATGTGGTAGAGCAATTGTTTTCTGGACAGGATACTTGGGACAGCCCTGAGGACAGTAGCGGAGAGTTCTATCTGCTATGGGATGACGAGAACATCTACATCGCAGTGGTGATGAAAGACGATGTGTTATCCATGAATAAAACCGGCGGCGATATCTGGAATGCGGACGCTGTAGAAATATTTTTCTCTACGACAAACGCAGTTGCAGGACATGATGAACATTACCAGTACGGATTTAACGCCAATAACCAGAGATGGAACTGGTGCAACATGGACGGTGCTGGTGGGGTCGAGCCTGATTACCTACAGATAGCCTCCTCCGTAACTGCCGATGGATACATCTGCGAAGCCTCTATCCCATACGGACAGATGCCGTCGTTAGACTTTTCAGCAGGCAACACCATCGGATTGCACCCTGTATTCGACGACACCGACAATGGTGATAGAGAACTTCAGATGACCTGGACTGGCCGTGAAGCTCACGACCAGAGTCTCGGATATGGGCATTTGTTTCTCTCGGCCGAGCCTCCTGCTGCGCTGCCGGAGGGATGGCAAAGCCAGGATATAGGCACCACCGGTGGTAGCGCTGCTGAGAGTGACGGCACATGGGCCATTAGCGCCGATGGAGCCGACATCTGGGGCAACTCGGATCAGTTCCACTATGTGTACAGGGAGCTGACTGGCGACGCTACAATAGAAGCACGTGTCGTCGACAATGGCGAAGGCTCAAACGATTGGGCCAAGGGTGGCGTCATGATTCGCCAGAGCCTTGACGCCGATTCCATCAATGTTAGTGGCTTTATCACCGGCGGCAGTGGTGACGGCGGCCAGTTCCAATGGCGTCCCGTCCAGGGCGAGGGTTCCTCTTCGAACCGCACGCTGACTGGTATCGCCCCGCCCTACTACGTCCGACTGGTTCGCGAGGGCAACACCTTCACGGTCTACATGTCCGCCGATGGTTTCTACTGGGCCCAGCAAGGCGCGCCTCCGGCGACTATTGAAATGACGGACCCCGTCCTCATCGGTCTGGCCGTTACCTCACACCAAGACGGCGAGGTGCGGACCTTTACGTTCGAAAACGTGAGGGTAATCAAGCCGGTTGATGTCACTGCGCCAGGGGATATCGTCCAGGGTGTTCCGAACGATGGATTAATGGATGGCGATAATTTCGGCTGGCCTGGTGCTGAAACACCTGACTTGGCGACTGATGATGACATCGGAACGAAGTTTCTGCACTTCAAAGGTGAATTGGAAC
>JAIVYN010000279.1:0-4602 GCA_048635425.1 Candidatus Aegiribacteria sp. | reverse complement strand
GCCAATAACAGTACCGTAAGTATTGTCTTTTCCCACCGTCCCGGCAATAATCTCCTGGTAGTCCATTTTTGAATTTTTAAAGAATGATTTTGGCAGATTGCTGCAATGGAACAAGACAGCCTTATCGGGTTCGGAGCCGTAGTTATTGTTCCAGTCCAGAAGGGCGCTGGGTGTACCGCCAGCCAATTGAAGAATGTACATCCCCAACAATCCCGTAATATCAACCTCGCACGCGCTCGGAACCAGCGACTCGCTCATCATGCTCATTAGAGTGCAGGGAACTATCCCAAAGAATTCCTCAAGAGCGGTCCAGCACTGAATCGCCGTACCGTTAAGCTCGGTTTCCTTTATCCACCGGTCCACCACGTAACCGAATTTGGCCATTTTTAAGAGCTTGTCGGCGGGAATTGATTTGGTCGGAATATATTTTGTGATAGAATTTAATTTTCTCTTAACCCCTCTGTCATTATCAGCGAGCAGTGCAGCTCTTCCAAGGATTTCAGACAAATCTATCGTCTCAATCGAGATGCCTGATAGTTCGAGGATTTTTTCACTGTAGCGAACGGTATTAAAAGCGCCGGTGCGCGCACCGATGGCGCCGAACCTGGCATTTTTTAAGCCTTTAACAATCCTGCAAACCGAGGCAAAATCGCCCAAATCTTTTTTGAATTCAGCCGAAGTAACCTTAACCGTATGTGAGTTTGTCAGCGTATATGGAATACCGGCTTGCCTGAGATTATTGCAAACGCTTATCTTGCCGCAGAAAGAATCCCGCCTGTTAGCTATACTCATTTTGTCCTGTGCATCCGGCTCAGCATGAATCAGAATCGGCACATTAAGCCCTGAGCGTTTGATTGTCTCGGCCACTCCCTTTTCATCACCGAAGTTCGGCAGTGTTACGATTACACCGTCAATCTTTTCACTCTTTTCTGCAAAAAACGCAGCGCATTTCTTGGCATCCTCAAAGGTCTCAACCGCGCCGTATTTTGTCTGCTGCATCGACAGGGCAACCGTGTTGAAGCCGTTTTTCTTAAGCACCTCAAGTATATTCTTTCGGCCTTCTTTTGCTAATATATCCGGGAAAAATCCTCGATTTCCAATGATTACTCCAAACGTGACTTTCTTCATTTTCGTCTCTCCTGTTTCCAAAGCACGCCTAATCTCCATTTTGCAGAACTCATTTAAACATCCAAACGAACTATTTTGTGTTTTGTTTTTTTTGCCCGTAATAAGCGTCCTTGCCGTGTTTGCGCAGGTAGTGCTTATCAAGAAGGGCTTTGCTAATCGGCCCCTGTTCAGGATTTATAGTTATAGTGCCAAGGGCCATTGCTGCCGTCTGCTCCAAAACAACCATAGATTCGACAGCTGCTGCGGCACTGTTCCCCCAGGTGAAAGGGGCATGGTTGGCAACAAGCACGGCCGGTATTTTCATTGGGTCCATACCGGTAAATCGCCTGACTATACACTTGCCTGTGTTTAGCTCATAATCGCTTCGTATCTCATCTTCCGTCATCACTTCCGTGACGGGTATAGAGCCGTAGAAATAATCGGCGCCGGTAGTACCGAAGCAGGGAATTTCCCGACAGGCCTGTGCCCACATAGTTGCATTGGGCGGATGAGCGTGGCATATACCACCGATAGCTTTTAAGTTTCTGTAAAGTTCAAGATGTGTCGGCGTATCCGACGAGGGATTGAGAGTCCCTTCGATTATGTTTCCATCCAAATCAAGTAATACTATTTTGTCGGGCGTAAGCTCATCGTACATAACACCGCTGGGTTTGATGGCAATCACACCGTTTGAATGGTCTATTCCGCTGACATTGCCCCAGCTATAAATCACGAGCTTTTGCTTATGCAATTCAACATTTGCATCGCAAACAGCTTTTCTTAATTCTTCGTACACAATAAATCCTTATAAGAATCTGTCCTCTGTCTTCTGTTCTCTGTCACACACTGTCTTTGATATCTAAAAGCTCTTTCATAACGTTGGCCAATTTGCCGGACCAATTCGATAAGCCAAAGGCATCGTGCAATTGCTTATAAAGGGCGTACAACTGTTGATAGAGACTGTGATTTTCCGGCGCAGGTTGATATGTGACATCTTTAATTCCACACATAGCGGCCTGAGCATCGGCGAAATTATCGTAGCCGTCGGCCTTTTTGCCCGCCACCACCGCACCGGCTATACAGGCACCCAGCGCACAACTCTGGGCGGAACGTGATATCTTCATCTCTCTGCCGGTGACATCAGCGTAAATTTGCATAAGCAATGGGTTCTTTTCAGCGATTCCGCCGCAGTTTATAATTTCTGAAACTTTAACGCCGTATTCCTCAAATCTATTGATAATGGTAAGGGCCCCGAAAGCGGTCGCCTCTATCAGCGCCCTGTAAATCTCTTCCGGCCTTGTGTGTAACGTCTGCCCTACCAGTAATCCGGTCAATCTCTGGTCAACGAGTATTGTTCTATTGCCGTTGTTCCAGTCCAAAGCCAGCAGGCCGGACTGGCCCGGCTTGAGCTTTGCCGCCCTTTCGGTAAGAGCTTCGTGAGAGCCGGCAGTTTTGCCGCCGGCCTGGATGTAATTGACGAACCAGTTAAAAATGTCACCGACCGCTGATTGACCAGCCTCAAGTCCAAAGTAACCCGGCAGGATGGAACCGTCAACTATGCCGCAAATTCCGGGTATATCAGTCAGCTCCCGGCCCGACTCGGACACTAACATATCACAGCTACTGGTGCCGATTATTTTAACCAACTTGCCCGGAGCGATACCGGAACCAACGGCACCCAAGTGAGCATCAAAGGCCCCTACTGCTACCGGGATACCGGCAGGTAATCCGAGTTTCTGCGCCCATTGTTCTGTAAGAGTTCCTGCTTGAGTTTTTACGGTATAGCTTTTTTTGTAAAGACGGTCGGAAAGCTCGCCGAGTTTTGTCTCGAGCTTGGCAAGAAAGTCTTTAGCGGGCAATCCCCCCCACTGCTCACTGAACAAAGCTTTATGGCCGGCAGCGCAGCGGCTTCGTTTAACCTTATCCGGCTGTGTACTGCCCGTTAAAACCGCCGGAATATAATCGCAGCATTCAACCCAGCTATATGCCGCATCGAAAACCACGGGGTCCGTTCGCAAACAATGAAGAACTTTGCCAAAAAACCATTCCGAAGAATATGTCCCGCCGCACTTGGCGAGGTATTCGGGATGTTCTTTTTGAGCTAATTCGGTTATCTCGGCCGCCTCAGCATGGCCTGTGTGGTCTTTCCAAAGCCAGGCACAAGCGTTTGGATTGCCTTTGAACTCATCCAACATGCTCAAAGGCGTGCCGTTCTTATCAACGGGAATAGGCGTCGAGCCGGTTGTGTCAATACCGATACCTATAATCTGGTTGGTGTCAAAATCCTTATCGGCTTTCTTGGCTTCTGCGATTGCCGCTTTAATAGTGACCTCAATACCCTCTAAGTAATCAGCAGGATTCTGCCTTGCCAGATTATGGTCGGCCGAATCAAGAATAATACCGGCTTCGCCCGTTTCATATTCATAAACTGCCGTCCCTAATTCATTGCCGTTACTCCGTATGGAGTCCCTAGGACTAACATCAACTAACAGTGAACGTACAGAATTCGTCCCGAAATCCAGACCGATTGTATATGCCATAATTTAACCTCTAAATTGATAATTATTCCCGCTGTGGATAGTAAGTGTTTTTGGATTAACTGTCAAGTGTTCAATCTGTCTTGAAAAAACTTCGAATTAAGGTAAGCGCTTGGCCAAGTACACTCTTCACATTATGAAAAAAGGCTGGCAGCGTTTCAGTGATTTGGTTGCTCCGAAGACTAAACGACCTTATGTTGCTATATGCAAAGCCGGTCCTCGGCATCCGTGAGGGAGGAATGCTCATTGTGTGCTGCAGGTGATTTGGAGAAACAAACGACCCCGACACTATAATGAGTCCAATGGAACAAAAGGCAGGAAAGATCGCGACCGAAGCAATCGCCTCTGCGGGCATCGTGGGCATCGCCCCGCAGACGCGTAAACGGTTTGTCGAACGTCTGACCCGGCTTTACGAGCAAGGTGCGTCTGTCGAGCGCATTGGGAAATACGTGCGACGTTGGCAGCGCTGGGCCGTTAGCGGCCTGGGTGCCTACAGTAACTCTATATCTGGTTTTATTCCTGATGCTTGCGGCGCAATCGGTTGAGGTTCAGTCTGAGGGACAACAGGCCAGTCACCCCGAGTATGAGTGCGCCGGGGGCGGGGACCACCCTCAAATCTTCACTTATCGCATATATTTGAGCATCACGAGAAGTAAACCAGGGGAAGTCGGTGAACCACGAAATACCAGTATGACCAGATCGGCCCACTCTCGCCTCCCCTGCTTCCGCCCCCAGAGTGTAATAGGGGTATCCTAAACCGGTATATTCGGAACCAGTCCATACATAAAATCCGAAAAGCGCGAATGATGTCAGCTCTGTATCTATAATCCCATTCATTATCGACCCATCAAATAAGTCGAGTGTACCGTTCGCCACCAACCTCGACCGCGGCGTGAAAATACCCGCAAGTGAGTATCCTATGTTGTCTATGGCGTCAACTGACACAGTCGAGGCCATC
>JAIVYN010000278.1:0-4620 GCA_048635425.1 Candidatus Aegiribacteria sp. | reverse complement strand
TAGGACAAGCAGCGGACCAACCTGATAACCCATACAGGAGGCGCAGGCTGTCCCTGTTCAGCAAGGTAGCATCTAAAACTGGTATCTGCATTTGCAGAATATGGCCACAAGAACAACGATTCATGAGATACATTCTTCTTTAGCTTGCCGAAAAACCTTCTTGGAATCCCTGCCTGTTCTACGATCCGCCTAGCTATTGGCTTGTCATAGTCTTTGTTTGTGTACCAGGGATGCATACTTGGAGAAAGAGTGATTGCCCTCAATTCGCGCGAGTGTCTGACGCCCCAGAAGGGCATGACGCACTGAAAAACACCACGATGCAGCCGATACTCCGTAAACCCCAGCGAGGCTGTGTCTCTACGTACAAAGGGATCCGGGTGATCATGATCAACCCGATCCCACATCTTTTCGCCGTGACAACCTGTAAAAAACAGACAAAGCGGCTCAGGATAGTCAAATAGCGTCCAATTGAGGATGCCAGTACGACCTTCTGCAGCCCACACTGCTTTCTCCAGAGGGTAGTACGTGGCAGTTCGTGGATATTCAGTGTAGCTCATGCCAAGTTGCTCAGCTACTGGAGCGCCGGAATCCGATCCTCGCCAGAGGCTGGTAGATTTGCGGATCGTTGCCGTTTGTTTACAACCGGCCAACCGAGAAATTGTGGCTGTAGCACACGAATCATACCCGCTGGAGATGCTGGAGAGCAGAGTTATCTTGTTAGTTCGCTCAGGGGCTCTGCAGTTGGCTCCAAGTTTTGCCGCGGTATCGGTCAGATACTGGTAGTAGTCCTCGAAGCTTTTGAAAGACGGCGCGCTGTCAGGCTTTCCAATTTCTTTAAGTTCACCTTGGTCAAAAACAAGGTTGTTATAGTAGGTGCTATCAATATCTACAGTTTTTGTAGGTATCGTGCGCACTCGTTCAGTCAGTCCTCCACGAGCAATTGTCATCACTTCCCGCGAATAGTGATCATAGTCCGTGCACAAGTCCAGCCTGGCCATTGCGAGCAGAGCCGGCAGTGAGTTTGCAACAAATAAGGTCTTATTGTTTCGACAGTGCCACAACCGGTCAAATACCGTGCCTGACGACACAAACGTAACGTGGTCTCCCCGACAACGGATACCCGTACCAAATACCAGATCAGTTTGGTCGAAGTTTCCCGCCGCAAAGTCCCCAGCCCACACGGCCTCAACGACCCATTGCTCGGTGATCTCTACCATAGGGCCATAACAAACGTTCAGGGTGTCTTTGCCGTCTTCTATCCTGGCTACCCAAGCCAGTTTAGGCCAACCATCAATCTGTTTTCCTACCAATTTCATCAGATGTCTCCGATCTCCTCAGAACACGAAATTTCTCGTTCTTGTGCAAAAACGATAGCCATTCCTTGACCCCTCATCACACTTGCTGCCTTAATGGTGCCAAGCACCACGCCACAATCGTTTTTCGCATAGCTTTATTTCCGGCATTGGTGTGGATTACCGGCCACCACGTTCTTTTTCCCTCTTTGAAAATTCCGCCTTAAACTTACGAACCCTATTGCAATCAACCATTATGTCCGCAGCAAAGCTGTTGCCATACGGATCCATGACCTCCACCCGCCATGTGCGGCCGCACACATCTTTTTGCTTGCCCAGCTTTACATACGGCCTTGCCTCGAAGGTCTGACACAGGGCTTCGCCGCCTTCTTCACAAACTGCCTGAAGCTGCGCGGTTTCCGGCGAATCCGGTGTGCTGCCAAGATCCACCCGAAGCCACACCTCTTGCTCTCTGTTTTTGCCCGTTTTGATCTGAACTTGAACATCTCTGTCCCTGTCAAATTTTGGAGACACTTTGTCTCTAACTTCAGATAGGGGCCAACAATACAAAGGATCTCCCACGAATGTTGAAATCCACTCCAAATGAACCTGGTTCATCAAAAGGACTTCCCCCAAGGTTCTGCCTTTGAGAAGAAACGGGTAAAGAATCTCATCATCCCACCAGCTCTTGTTGTGAATGTGAGGAGCCCCCCGATATGCCCGTGCGGCGCCGGCAGTCGCGGTGACGCCCATGGCCAAATCCCGCACCATCTCCTTGTTATTCCAGCTATTGTGAGAAATGACCGTTCCTCCCACACCACCAGGCAGGTAAACCGGCGTGCGATTCAGAAATCCCTCGCCCGGGGAGAGGCGGAGGAATTCAAGCCGGTTGCGGGCTGCGCCGCCGTAATAGAGATAGCGAAACCCTTTTTCCCAGAGCCGACTTCCGGTTCGAGTCCAATCCAACTTTCCGACACGCTCCCCGGTTTTTGTATAATCCACTCCATTGACTTGCCCCATGACTCTACTGCCATATTTAGAAGCGTACACCGCCCTGTCGATCAGGCCGCGCGCCTCCAGTGGAGTTGGCGCGTCGATGCGCATCACGAAGTACAAGTGCTTTCCTGGAAAGCGTTTCCGATTTTTTGAGTTGAAAGTAATCGGCTCGGGCAGTTTGTCGAGATGACCTTTTTTCTTCTCATACACCAGCGGGTGCATAAACGGATTGGCCTGTTTCCCGTAAAGCGGCCAGGCCTGAGGTGCACGAAAATAATACGCTGTAAATGGTTCTTTGTTGTGGAATCTGTGTGGCCGGGGGGTGAATCCCATAACAGATTCCACATCGTAATACATGAGTTGAAGCCTCTGCCCAAAGTCGATGATGGCTCCAAAGTTAGGCAGCAGGTCGGTTATCCCGCGAGCAATGCCGTAGGTTGCAACAGTCGTCTTTGGCAGCCCGTAGCAGACAACGATAAAAAGTATGTGATTCTTGAGCAGAGTTCCGTCAGGGCGGGCATTTGCCGGATTTTCCAAAAATGCCTTTATCGGCTCTTCCACATCTTGCAGATAGTTCTTGTCGTCGCGAATTTTGTCAGGGCCAGTTCGACTGAATACAAAATCCTGAATATCTCTGTAATCAGCCTTCCAACGATGGGTTTTCCCGTTTGCATCCTTGCAAAATGCCGTTACCGCGAATGAGCCGGAGGAGAAAAAAGTGCCATTGAGACGCACGTTCCACTGACCTTCTTCTTGAACTGCAGCCCCTGAAGGAAACAGGCTTTTTCCTTCTTCTACAACAGTGAGCTGTGTGCCACGTTTAGGTCCTATCTGGAGTTTTAATGTTTCAAACAGCCATTCGGCATCATTTTCAGGAAGCAGAAACTCCACTAAACGGCTATCACGCATCTTGTCTGTAGAAAAGAACTTTCTCTGGCCAGTCCTTAGCGCTACCCCGGAAGCATTGTCATGACTTTTTTCCTCTAAATGCGCTTTGTTGAGATGCTTTTCCCTGTGAACGCACCGGAGGCCAATGATATATGGTTTTTCGCCTGTTTTCGGATCGGTATGCATATGTACGTAATACTCTGCAATCTCTTGAGAGTCCTGCCCCGGATCGGTAAGGGGTGCATCATCTGTCCAATTGGCATTGTAAAGAACCAGAACCTGGGAGGTTGTGATGGCGCACCTTGCTTCAGTTGGCTGGAGACCAGCAGCGACTATGACACTCATAATCAGCAGAAAATTCCGCAAACGGAAAGTTACCATGTTTTCCTTTTCAGTGCGAGACTTTTGTAGACATTGGGGCCGTGTCTTGATTAGTGCATTAAGCTTGTTTCTTTTGACAGAATTAACCAAGGAGAAGTTACGACCGTATTACAACCCGATATATTTTCGAATATATGGACCTACAATTTTTGTAAGTGAAACCGGCAATCTTTTCCAGTATTGTATAGTTCTTGCGAACCTGGATTTTTTCGACGCTTCTTCGCCCAATACATGACCGTTTAAGGATATGTAGTGCCAGTGCAGAGTTTCAGATTCGGCCCCCCACTGTTTTTTAAATTTGTAGGTCCCTTCATCAGGGGATGAGCGGCCGAAGTCGAACAATGAGTATCCATTATCACAGGCATATTCAATCATGCTCCAGTAAAGAAGCATGTTAGGACTTAGACTGCTGTATTCTCTTAAAGCTGAAGCCCAAGGATTCTCTAATGTGTGCTTAAAACCAACCATTAAACTACAGGCTATCGGTTTATTTTCTTTGTAAATTATGACTATTTTGGCTTTATCAGGAAACGCTTCAATAACGTTTTTCATAAAATGCTTTGAATGAACAGGCGATCCTAAGTCTCTCATATTAGTTGAAAACACGTCATAGAAATCATCCAGAAGTTCAAGTCCGCCGATTCGAGGTTTCAGACCTTCCTTTATAGGCTTTCTGATTTGACTGCGTAGCTTTGATTTAAAAGATTTCATTAATTTTTCAGATGAGTCCGGAAGATCAAGCAACATGCGGACCTTGTGAGAACGGGTCTGAAAAGCGCAGTTGCGAGTTGCGAGTTGCGGGTTGATTGAGTTTAGTCCGTTGAGCCATGAAATGGGTTGGATATGGCGCAGTTCTAAGTTGTCTACTTTTAATTTCTGGCCGAATTGTATAGCCTCAGTCAAGAGCGCTTTTTCTATTTCATTGTTATCTGCCAACATGCCGCCCATATCAAAAAAAGGCATGGAGACCAAGATGTTTCCGAAAAGAAAGTGTTTTAAATGAACCAAGGGTAAGATGCCGACAATTGAGTTTCGGGTTGCAGGTTGCGTGTTACGGGTGACG
>JAIVYN010000277.1:0-4705 GCA_048635425.1 Candidatus Aegiribacteria sp. | reverse complement strand
ATCATGGAGCCGGCATTATTACAAATTTCCCCGTCTTTTACAAAGGCTGGGCCTTTTTCCTGACGTTTCTATCATACCCGGGTGGACCTCTCGAATACACTGGCGCCTTCCTGGCCCAACTCTTCTACTATTCCTGGGCCGGTGCCCTTGTGGTAACAGTGCAGGCCTGGCTGCTCAGTGTATCTATAGATTATCTGTCGAAAGCCACGAACTTACCGCGAATTCGCTGGATGCGCTTTATCCCGCCGATTCTTCTGCTTATTCTATACACCCGCTATGCCTATCACTTTGCCACAACACTGGCATTGTTGACAGCGTTGCTTCTCGTATGCTTGTACTTAAAGATGGCTTTATCACAGACTAAGATTTTCAGCTATTTGGGCACTTTTCTGTCCCTGTCCGTAATCCTGTATTATCTTGCCGGTGGAGCATTTCTACTTTTTGCAGTCCTCTGTGCACTTTACGAATTGCTGTTCACCTGTACCTGCGCCACCTGTGGCGAGGTAACCACAGGTGCAGGCAGGTCTCGGTGGAAGATGAGTCTATTTTATTTATTATCCGCCGTTGTTATTCCGTATATAGTGGGACTTCTGGTCTTCCGCGTTAGTCTTATCGATGCCTTTTGCAACATGTTACCTTTCTCCTGGAAAATTCTCTATTACGAATCTCGCAGAAGAGGAGTAACAATAGTCTATCTGCTTTATCTGCTCCCACCTTTGACACTTCTTGTATTTGGCCTTTGGCAGATACTCGGTAAACGACTCCATTTTATAAAAAGCCGGCCCAATAAAGAATCCGCGAAAAAGCGAAACAAATCTTCAAACCGACCGGCAAAGATATTTTCCTGGTATAGATACTCACCAAAACTCAGGTGGGTCAGCGAATCACTGCTTTTGCTTGCTGTTGCCGGCAGCGCCGTTTTCCTTTCACGCGATGAGAATCTTAAAACCCGGTTTAAAGTTGATTACTATGCTTACCACAAGATGTGGCCGGAAGTGCTCATGTCCGCCCGACGTAATCCCAACAATCCCATTATAGCTCACGCAGTCAATAGAGCTTTATATCATACCGGCCGACTCGGCTATGATATGTTCTCCTGGCCACAACATCCGGATTACCTGTTTTTGTCTGATAAGAAATATAAGGGGATGTACTGGCAAATCTTCGATGTTTTTTTAGACATCGGTGTTGTAAACATGGCTGAACATGCCCTGACTGAATGTCTCGAAGGGCTTGGGGACCGCCCCATGGTCCTGCAACGACTGGCCTTGATAAATATGGTAAAGGGCAATTTAGGCTCCGCTAAAATTTATCTCGGCGCGCTTAGCAAGACTCTTTTTCATGCCGACTGGGCCAAACAGTATCTTGACCGCCTCCGGACCGACCCGAATCTCTCTGATGACCGTTATATCCAGCATTTACGCTCTTTGTGCCTGGACAAGGATTACCCTATTCACTCCCTTCTCAATGAGAGGACTCTTTTATGGCTGCTGGAGAAAAACAGTCAAAATCGCATGGCGTTTGAATATCTAATGGCTTGGTATATGTTAAACAAGCGTTTGAGCAAATTTGCCCAGAATCTTGAGCGTTTACAGAATTTCGATTATCCCGAACTACCCACACATTATGAAGAAGCAGCCCTCATCTATGTGTACCGAACAAGAAAGCCTCTCCATTTGAACGGTTACCTATCAAGTCCTCAAAAGCGTCGACAGATTGAAGACTTTTCCCGGCTCCTCAGTAGTTACGGTGGAGACAAACAAGCTGCCTCCAAAGATCTGTCAACAAAATTCCGCAACACTTATTTCTTCTATAATGTCTATGCGCCTTCAGGAACGAAAAGATGACTCGAGCGCAAAAACATAAAAAAGCAAAAATATATAAAAGTATCCGCCGAAGGCGGTTTTATCCGGTCCAGGGCTTCGCCCTGGCTAAATTAATTTACGCACTTATAACTTGCGCCCTTATAATTTTTTACGCTGCTTTGTGTTTTACGCCTTCCGCGGCAAAAAAGTGACAATCACGCAATATAGTGTTGTTAATCGCCATCCTGGAATCAGCCCCGATTACTCCGGCACCGTCATACCGCCCAATATCGCACCCCTACACTTTTTCATACAACAGGATGGTTCACGCTATTTCGTAAAAATACACTCTAAAAAAGGAAAACCGATTGAGATATTCAGCGACACACCGGAGATTATCATTCCCCGGAACCGGTGGCACGAACTTCTTAATACCAATCGCGGAGAACAATTAAGTTTTGATGTCTTTGTGAAGACGGCAAACGACCAATGGAAACGTTTTTCCACCATTACTAATAAGATCGCCGATGAAGACATAGATGCATTCCTCGTATACAGAAAGATTCGGCCGGGGCATCGCATCTGGAGGGACATGGGCATCTACCAGCGCAATCTAAATAGTTTTGATGAATCACTCGTATTAGACAATGGATATTTCAATCATGGCTGTCTTAACTGTCACACATTTTGTAACAATCGCACCGACAAAATGTTTATCGGCATCCGCAGCGCGGTATATGGCAGCTCCGTCCTGCTTCTCGAAGACGGCGTAGTCAACAGAATTGGGGCAAAATTCGGATATACATCGTGGCATCCAACCGGCCGGGTCGCGGCATATTCCGTAAATATGGTGCAGCAGTTCTTTCATTCGGCCAGAACTGAGGTTCGTGATGTGATTGACCTTGATTCCCTGATTGCTTATTACCTGGCTGACTCTAAGACCATAAAGACTTCGCCTCAGATTTCCAAAAAGGACCGTCTCGAAACTTATCCCACCTGGTCGCCGGACGGTCGTTATTTGTATTTCTGCAGCGCACCGCTATCGTGGTCGGAGCGTAACGTTATTCCTGATTACTTCGACGAAATCAAGTACGACCTGGTCCGAATAAGTTACGACATCGACCGCGACCAGTGGGGCGAACTGGAAACCGTCCTCTCAGCTAAGGATACAGGCCTGAGCATTCTCCTGCCTCGTATCAGCCCCGATGGACGCTGGCTTTTATTTTGTATGTGCAATTACGGCTGCTTCCCCGTTTACCAGCAAAGCAGCGACCTGTACCTGATAGACCTCGAAGCCGCCCAGCACCAATTAGCCGTGAGCCCAGGCTCAATTAGTGCTGGACAAACCGGCAGGTATGAATACCGCCGGCTCCAAATCAACAGCAACAAAAGTGAATCCTGGCATAGCTTCTCAAGTAACGGCCGATGGATAGCTTTCAGCAGTAAAAGGCAAAGCGGGGTATTTACAAGAACCTACATTAGCTATGTGGACCGGCAAGGCAAGGCGTATAAGCCCCTGCTGCTGCCGCAGAAAGACCCGACCTATTACGACTCCTGCCTCTGGACCTACAGTGTCCCGGAACTGGTACGGGAGCCTGTTAGAGTAACAAAAGAAACACTGGGCCGGGTTGTTCGAGGCTCTCGAAAAATATCGGCCCCGTTCCCCGTTACTATGGCTACCCCAAAGGCCGATGCACCTCTTGAGCCCGTTCAGCCCTGGCTGACCGAACGCGAATAATCCGCCAAAGATGGACAGCTTTAGCCCTATAATACGGACACACACGCGTCTGACAGGTGTCTTGCAATCCAAAAAACAAATACTTTTTTAACAGAAAGCCTCGTTTTGCAGTTAACCCCGTTAGAAAACAAAAATATACATAGTAATCTTTCTGTCGATTTATTTCTAACGAGGTTAAGATTGATTTTCCCATCTACGATATTTAAGATATGTAATCTGCTTGACTTACGTGAGCTGAAACGAGCTTTGAGCCAGCCGATAGATAATTCATAAATGGAAATAAAATAGATGCGAAAACCATCCTTATATCTTGCTTTGGGTATTAGCATAGTGGTTATTGTCGTGGTCATACTAATCGCCCTCTACGTACCCGGGCCTCGGATAGAGAATATATTAGCACTTTATCAGGATGCTGAAAAGCACGCTTCTAACAGGCGTGACGCCGAGTACAAAGCCCTGACGATTAGTTACCCTCTTAACGAAACGCTTTTTCCACCGGAAATTGTGCCCCCTACATTTCATTGGGAAGATGCCAACTCAACTTCTGACACCTGGCTTATCACCATCAAGTTCCAGGATGAAACACAGATGCCCCAGATTCAAAAGACAGATTCCACAGATAATCTGAGCAATCCGCAAAAATCGGTGAAATCTGTGGATTTTATGAATTTCCTCGTCCGGGAACCCCAGTGGACACCCAAGCCGGCACAATGGGAGGTCATAAAGAATCGGTCACTGGAAAACCACGCAATGGTTACTATCCTGGGCGTCAATCGCTGGAGCCGGGGGAAAATCCTCTCGGCAGGCAGAATCTCAATAAAAACATCCAAAGACCAGGTCGGAGCACCCTTGTTTTATCGGGAAGTGAACCTGCCCTTTGTTGATGCCGTCAAGGACCCCTCACAAATCCGCTGGCGTTTTGGCGCCATCTCTTCGCCGAAACAGCCTCCGATTGTCCTGGAGAAAGTGCCGGTTTGTGGAAACTGCCATTCCTTTTCCGCCGATGGCAAAGTCCTCGCAATGGATGTGGATTACGCCAACAGCAAAGGCTCATACATTATCACACGCATCGCAGAGCAAATGCTTCTTGCCACGAGCGATATCATAACCTGGAACGATTACAGGAAGGAAGACGGGGAACAGACCTTCGGACTGCTCTCCC
>JAIVYN010000276.1:0-4711 GCA_048635425.1 Candidatus Aegiribacteria sp. | reverse complement strand
GGCCGAGCCAAGTCGCGACAGGCACAACCGCAGATTTTGCGATTGTTACCCCTGCTTTGGGTTCCCGCAAGGCGGGGTCCCTCGCAGGGGCAAGCTTGCCAACGTGGAAACGGGGGTATTTTTCAGACTGGGATGCTTCGAAATGGCTTTTGGGCTGTCGATTTTTGATATTTTCACCAAAAAAAAGGTTGCATATTTCCAGCATTAAGGATACAATGATTGAAGTTAGAGCCAGTTTCTTTTGGTAAGCTAAAAAACCACGTAAGCCATGTTGTAAGCTTGTAGGAGATAGGTGATTATGGCTGGGATGTTTTACTCATTACAGGAAGCCGCCGAGAAGCTCAATAAGACAGAGGAGGAATTAAAACAGATTGTCAAGGAAGGCAAGTTACGTGAGTTTCGCGATGGCCCGAATTTGCTCTTTAAGGTTGAGGAAGTCGAAGCGTTGATGCCCGACACAGGTGTTATGCCGTCAGAGCAAGCCCCTGAACCCGAAGCACTGGAACCCGAAGCTGCTGCACCGGAGACCCCGGAAGCCGAAGCACTGGAACCCCAAGCCCCGGAACCGGAAGCTCTGGAAATAGAAGCATTGGAACCAGAAGCTCTGGAATCCGAAGCGCTCTCACTTGAGGCTCCGTCACCGGAGACTCCAGAATCCGAAGCACCGGCGACTGAAGATTTGGAGGAGGAACTACTGGTACCATCGGAACAGGCGGCAGGCACAAGTGAGATTTTATTGGCGCCGGAAACCGGGGCGCCGGTTGCGCCAAGTGAGTTGACAGACGCAGACACCGCTCTAACTGGTGAAGGAATCAGCGTCCTCGGGGAAACCGACAGTGATTACCAGGTGACGGATGATACGCTGGCCGAGACCGCGGTACCAACAGGTACAACGCCTGAAATGCCGTTGGAAGAGATCGAAGAAGATGTAAATCTGGATAGTTTCGGAAGCGGCTCAGGTTTGTTGGACCTTTCACTGCAGGCTGATGATACTTCCTTAGGTGGTATTCTCGATGAAATTTATATGGCTGAGGGCGAAGGCCAGGAGCCGGTTCCGGACGAAGTTGGAAGCGGCTCTGCAGCGGCAGTGGCCGCTGAGGCGGAGCAAATGCTTGTCGAAGAAGAGCCTGTAGCTCCCCAGCTTGCTCCAGATGTCCAGGCATTAGCACGACCATATATCGAACTGGCACCGGATATGCAAAGTAATACCTTAGGGATGCTTCTGTTTTTGCCTCTGGTGGTTGTTCTTTACACCACGGTCGTGGCCGTGGCAGGTCTAAAAGGCGTGACGCCTTCGATTCTGGCGGGCATACAGGGTCTAATCTGGTATATTATGGGTGGGGTCGCTGTGGTAGCTGTTTTGGTAACTGTTGCGGCTTTTATGCTCGGCGGCGGCAACGGAACTGTTAAAGCTGCTAAAAAGCCCAAAAAGCCTAAACCTAAAAAAGCTCCGAAAGCCCCGAAAGCCAAAAAAGAGAAAAAACCTAAAGAGCCAAAGAAGCCCAAAAAAGCAAAGAAAGCAAAGAAAAGTAAATCCTGACAATCAGCACTTCCGAAGGCACAACGGCCCGCCGTGGCTCGCTCTCGCCGCGATGCGACTTAATTAATGCATCGAGTCGCAGCGGGTGGCCGAGCCACGTTGCGACAGGCTTAACATTCGGCAGGATAGTTTCTTATCAGCCCTTTTTGGGTGGGTGAAAGGTCATCTCTCTGTGCAATTCTTTCACATCGAGTGGTGAAGGCAACATGGTCAGTTTCTGCTTCGACGGGCTGATATGAAGTGGATATTCGACTTTCAGCACAACGGAGATTCTGAAAAACACAACTATTTTGGCTGTGTAAATCTTGGCGTTAGAGAATTAGAGAATTAGATACTTGATACTGGATTCCCGCTTGTGCGGGAATGACAACGTCGCCGTGACGGCGACGGCTAAACAAGAAAGCCGCGTTGACCCTTCGGCTTCGCAGGGCAGGGGGGGAAGAACAAAGCATTCCTGGCGTTTGTGTCAACCGAAACAATTAGAGATGACAAATTAAAAGCGGTTAGTTTGTGTAAAATTGTTGCCTGGTACGAGAAATTTGGTTATTTTATGCCGTATGGCGGATGAACAAAGACAATTAGTGCAACAAATTGAGCGTTTAATCGAATCGGGAGATAAATCGGCTCTGAGGGAGCTGCTCAGCGACCAGCGAAGCAGTGACATAGCCGAGGTCGTGGAGCTTGTGGATAACGAGCAAAGACGTGCTATCTTTGATGCTATGGATGAGCCGACGTCGGCTGAGGTTCTGGAAAAGGTTGATGAGGCAACGCGAGCGGAACTGTTTGAGTTGCTCGAAGACGAGGAACTAAGCAGCATTGTTAGCGAGCTTGACCCTGACGACGCGGCTGACGTTCTTTTGGAACTGCCGGAAGAAGAAAGGGCAGAACTTCTCGAAAGCATACCTCCGGCTGAATCGGCTGAGATTAAAGAATTGCTGAGCTACTCGGAGGATTCAGCAGGCGGGATTATGGATCCGGTTGTGATAAGTGTGTCCGAGGATGCCACGGTGCTTCAAGCGGTCAATAGAATCCGTGCTGCGGAGATTGATGAAGACTTCTTTTCCGTATATGTTGTGAACAAGGACGGCAGATTTGTAGGTGATGTTAGGATTAGATTCCTGCTGACCCGGCCGGAAGGGACGAGGATAGGTGATTTAGTTGACCCCGATACGATTTACGTTACTGTCGATATGGACCAGGAGGAGGTTCGGAATATATTCAGCAAGAATGACCTGATTGTAGCTCCGGTTCTGGAGAATGACAATAAGTTAGTCGGGCGAATCACCGCCGACCGTATCATCGAGGTCGCGGAGGAAGAAGCCGCGGAGGACCTGTACACGATGGCAGGCACCGATCCTGATGAGCTGGATAAGATTTCGGCTTTTCATGCGGCCCGGGTGCGAATGACGTGGCTTTTTCCCTGTTTAATCGGGACGGGGGTAACGGCTCTGGTCCTGATGTTTTTCCACGACAAATTTGGCAAAGGTTCATCTATTGTTTATACCGCTGCGCTTGCCTTTGTTCCGATGATAGCGGCTATCAGCGGAAACGCGGGTCTGCAAACCTCGGCGATTGTGGTTTCCGGACTGGCAACCGGTCACCTTGTGGCATTGAGAGTAAGTCAGGTTTTCACGCGTGAAGTGCGCATCGCTATTCTCGTGGCTTTGAGCTGCGGAGTTATAGGTGGTCTGGCGTGCGCAGTCCTGCTTAATCTAAAGGCGCCGGAAAGCACCATAAATTCTGTGTGGCTTGTATTTGCGTTCGGGACGGCAATGTTCTCGGCAATAATGGTGGCGACGACTCTTGGTTTGTTTTTGCCGTTTTTATTCCGCCGAATAGGTATAGACCCGGCTATAAGCTCCGGGCCATTAGTTACAACCGCAAACGATTCGATAAGCGTTACAATCTATATGACTTTGACACTGTTATTGGTGACGTGAGCTTAGAGGTCAGAGGCCAGAGGACAGAAGACAGAGGACAGAAGTCAGACTTTGACTTCTGATTTCATTATCTTCGTGTTCGCCGGTTAACGACCCTTCTCCTTGGGCTGCTTTTTCTCGGAATCTCCCTAATTGTCAAGTGTGATACCGGCGGTTTTTTGGGAACAGCCTTTTTTGGTACTTTCTGTCCTAATAGCTGTAGCGCGTTTCTGCATATTTCCCTGGTAGAAGTGTCGTGATGTTTCAGGCCCTTTTGTAAAACCTCCAGAGCTATTTTTTTCATCCTTCCTCGCATTTTTCTAAGGCCATAGGCAGCAGCGTTTCTCGTTGGTACGGGACAATTACCAAACAAGGCGGTTTTTAAGATGTCTAAACCATCCTCCTGCATCCAGGACAATTTATAAGCGGCCCGTCGTCTGTTGGAAGCATCTGAGGAGTACAATAGCTCCCGGAGCTTCCTGAGGAGTTTTATTGACGCTTCATCCTTTTCTCGGCCTGAGAGTACTCTTTTCTCCAATTCCATAAGACCACCCCTGTATTTAGACTACTTCCCTGTAATGTCCCCACTTCTCTAACAAGATATAAGGGAATTGTCAAATATTTATTTGAAAAGAATTAGAGTTTTTCTTCGGTGGCTGCTGTTGGCAGGTTGAGGCTGGAAAAAAGCAGCATAGCGGGCATTTAATAAGGGCGGTTACTACTCTGGGAAGTCGCTACGTAGCACGAGCCGTGAACCGCCCCTACGGTTACGGTAGGGAAGAATTGCTCTGCAAATTGTGGTGAAAATCAATATTGTTCAAGCATCAAGGTTGACAAAAGGCTTAGGATTTTATAATATAGCTGTATAATGGTTTGTCTTTACAAATCTTATGGTAAGAGCAATACTCTGCCAGGCCGCGACCGATAATTAAGCCGGTCGTGACGGTAAAAATTTGATTGTGAGCTCTGGAGTTAGTGGTAATTATGTCCACGGGACAACCTATTGATGAACAAGCAAGCCTTGAGCATGAGCCGGAATTGAACAAGTTTTTCAAGGCAGCTATCAAAACCCGTGCAAGCGACCTGCATCTGAAAGTAGGTCAGTCGCCCAAGTTGCGTCTCTACGGCGAGTTGAAAAAGACTACCGGCGAAGTAATGACGGTACAAAGGATTAAAGAACTGGTCTTCGAGATACTCAGCTCTGCACAACAAGACTTTTTTCTGGAGCATGGGACCCTGGACTTCGCCCACG
>JAIVYN010000275.1:0-4712 GCA_048635425.1 Candidatus Aegiribacteria sp. | reverse complement strand
TATTGCAGCCCAGAGAGACTTTATCAAAAGTCTGAAGACGATAAGCTTCATAGCGAATTTCTACGAGTCAATCATCGGTATAACAGACTTGAATAGTCTTTTATACACCGCCGTCAAAGTTATCAAAGAGGAAAACGCCGACGCAAATGTTACCTTCTTTTTGCGTCAGTCGGACAACTTTGAACTGCATACGTTCGAAAGTGAGCAACCAATCACTCTCGAAAAGCAGCATCTTGAGAATTGTTTCAATGCCGAGCTGATGGACAGTATCTGCAAGTCCAACAAAGTGTGCACACTCGATGATATGTTCGCAATGGGCCTGCAGGGCAATCTGATTGGATTAAATAGGATTTCAGGCGTGACAATCCCGCTGGGTCTGCACGGCTCATCATTGGGCTTTACACTGATTTGCCGTTCATCGGAAAACAAGCTGACCGCCGAGGAGATAAGCAACATTTCCGCCGTAACCTGTGGACTTTCCCGTGCGATACAATCCTGTCAGGCAACGCTGCATTCTGCGGACTAAGAATCCTGCTGCGGCACGAAATTATCGGTCTTAAATTACCCTCAAGACAAAATACTACTCAGAGTTTTGGCCCATAACCTGCGGGATAAGGCCGAAAAATGGCTATTTTCGTGGTTCGTGAAAAAAACAAAAAAAGAAGTTATATGCCGGATTTACTAAGTCGATAGGCGTTTATGCCGCTTCAGATGCCCGGGGGCAGTATTTGACGTAAAGTAAATATAATAAGGAACAATTATTTAATCAGTTTTAGGAGAAATTAAAAATGGTAAAAACATCAGCTAAAAGGAAACCTGGAGCCAAGGCCAAGGCGACTAAAAAAAGACCTTCCCCGAAGGCCAAGGCGACCAAAAAGAGCGCAAGCTCAAAGCGCCCAACGGCGAAGAAGCGAGTAAGCTCGAGGCCTAAGGCGACCAAAAAGAGGACCACCTCAAAGCCCAAGGCGACCAAAAAGAGGACCACCTCGAAGCCCAAGGCCACCAAGAAAAGAACTACCTCAAGGCCCAAGGCAACCAAAAAGAGGACCACCTCAAAGCCCAAGGCGACCAAAAAGAGAACTACCTCAAGGCCCAAGGCAACCAAAAAGAGAACTCCTTCAAAGCCCAAGGCGACCAAAAAGAGAACTCCTTCAAGGCCCAAGGCGACCAAAAAGAGAACTCCTTCAAAGCCCAAGGCGACCAAAAAGAGAACTCCTTCAAAGCCCCAGGCGACCAAAAAGAGAACTCCTTCAAAGCCCCAGGCAACCAAAAAGAGAACCCCCTCAAGGCCCCAGGCGACCAAAAAGAGAGCAACCCCAAAACGCCCGACAGCCAAGAGGCGGGTAAGCCCAAAGGCCAAGTCAACCAGAAAGCCTACGAAGAAAGTCGCCCAGAAGAAAAGACGCAGCCCGGTAACGTCAAAGGGCGATTTTGATTTCCAAGCCTGGTTACTGCCCACTCTGGCTTTGGAGCAATATGAACCGAATATTGAGCAAGAGGCTGGTGTTGTGGACAAGATCAAGGGCTCTACCCGCTATGCCTGGATCGGTGCAGGTCAGTGTGGAGGAAGACTGGTGAAGTCTTTCTATGACCTTGGTTACAAGAAGGTCCTGGCTGTAAATACTACTCACCAAGATTTGGATTTGCTCGATATTCCGAAGAACCAAAAGTTCCTAATGAACATAGGCGAGAAGGGTGCCGGCAAGGATATGGAAAGAGGCAAAGAAGCCGTTCAACAGCATCAGCAGGATATTTTGCACCTTACCAGGCAGACTTTCGGCACTCAAGTTGACCATATTATGGTTTGCTTCGGAGCTGGTGGTGGTACAGGCAGCGGCAGCATTGTTGGATTGATTGAGATTGCCAAAAGATATGCACGTTATATCGGCCTGAACAACCCCAACAAGAACGTGGGTGTCGTTATGACTTTACCCACTGTAGGTGAAGCCAGCTCACCGCTGGTCGCTGAAAATGCGTACAAAGCGGCCTGGGAGCTAAGTCAAATGGCCACCTCAGGGAAGATATCGCCTCTTATTATTGTGGACAACGACAAGATTAACAAGATGTATCCGGGAATGACGGTAAAGGCATTCTGGCCCAGCATCAACAATACTGTCGCAAGTCTGTTTGATATCTTCAACAAGCTCAGCGCTTTGAGCAGCCAGTATACTTCGTTCGACCCGGTAGATTATCACAGCATTATGGAGTCCGGCGGATGCGCGATAATGGGCCTGACCAAAGTAACTAAATTCGGGGATAAGTTCACACTGTCAGAGGCAGTGAAAAAGAACCTCGAGAAGACGCTGCTCGCCGGTGGATTCGATTTACCATCCTCCAAAGTGGCTGGTTGTATAGCCGTCGGCGGAAGGAAATTGATGGCCAGCGCCAAAGGCTTACAGGACAACATCGACTATTCATTTGACGTCTTGTCAGAGATAACCGGCAAGGCTACAATCCACCGCGGGATCTATGAAGACGGCAGAGAGTCCTTAAGAGTATACACTATTATTGGCGGCCTGAGTAGTCCTACTGAGCGTCTGGAAGAGCTTAGAAGCCATATGACCGTCCAGGTTCGTTAATTAAGCGAGTACCTCGCGAATAAATGATGTTTATGTTCGCCGGGTGTGCTGCTGACTTTCCCTTTGGGACAGGACGCGGCATACCCGGCGAATTCTTTTTAAAATTACTTGCAATATCATTTTTTTTGTTTAAATTTGAGTCCCGAGATACTCGGGCTCTGAGTTTTACGGGCAGGTAGCTCAGTTGGTAGAGCAACGGACTGAAAATCCGTGTGTCGGCGGTTCAAATCCGCCCCTGCCCATTTCGTTAAGCTTTTGGCCGCCAATAAATTACACTTGGCGGTTTTTTTTATTAGGCCTATAAAACGCTGCCTTGCATCATTTTTACGTTATTAAGTTCTGCGATCGCCGCGGCGCAGCTCAGGTCCCATCGGGTTACGAAAAACAAATGTCGAGCATTTTATTGACAAAGAAGCTTTGATGCCTAAAGACGAGCAGGAGATGGAGAGGTCCAAAAAACTGTATCCGTTGTATCAGCAACCAAAGTGTGAAATTTTATTTAAAAAACATCTGTAATTGGTGTAACATATCCGGATATAGTTTCAGATATGGATACATACGCTTCTCACAGGCGTATTGTTATTAGCATTGTGAATCGTCGGCTATAAAGTTTTGGAGTGCAGAATGAAGAAAGAAATTTTAGTTTCAGCATCGTTACTGATTGCATTTGTTATCGTCGGCTGCAGGAGCCAGCAAGAGGCTAAGACGCCTTACGATAGGCCTTTATTACCCGGTCAGCCCGCCTTACGTAAAATAACGAATCCTCACGAAATTCCTGACTTTACGATGGCCTGCCTTGACCTGACTGACCTGCGCGCGGCGATAGACAACAGTTTGAATTATCTACGAAAACCTTCGAGTCAACAATTCTTCCCCCTCCGTTCTGGCACGCAAGATCAAATCATTGGGGGCGAGATAACTCATACCCTCGCGGTCGACAGCCTGAATGCATTCGCGGAGCTTTTGGATTCGGGTCTGACGGGCAGGCAACTGAGCGAGACAATTCGAGAGAGATTTGACGTGTATATGTCGGTGGGATGCGATGACAGGGGTACGGTGCTGTTTACAGGTTATTACACGCCGATTTTCGATGGTTCGTCAGTACGCACCGAGGGTTTCAGGTATCCGTTGTACAAAATGCCCGATGATCTTGTGAAAGGCTTCGATGGCCAAATACTCGGACGACGCGTAGCAGACGGACTGCTCAGACAATATCCGTCCCGAGCTGTAATTGAAGATTCAAAGATGCTGGTGGGCACAGAGCTGGTTTGGCTGGGTGACCCGTTTGAAGTTTATATAGCTCACGTGCAAGGTTCCGCTAAGGTAAAGCAGCCCGAAGGCCAACTGATTACCGTAGGCTACGCCGCCAACAACGGGTATGAGTATAAAAGCGTTTCTAAAGAACTGGTTAAAGACGGCAGGATAAGCAGCGATCAGCTCAGCCTGTCGGCAATGATAGATTATTTCAGACAAAACAAAGAGCTGGTAGATACGTACGTCCGGCGGAATCCCCGATTTGTGTTCTTTAAGAGAGAAGATGGAGAACCCCGGGGCAGTCTTAATGAGCCGGTAACGGCCTTGAGGAGTATCGCCACCGACAAATCGATTTTTCCGCGGGGATGTTTAACTTTCATCTCCACTACTTTACCCCGGGCGACAGGCGGGATAGTATCTAATCAGTTCTACAGCGGTTTCGCCCTGGACCACGATACGGGCGGCGCGATACGTGCGGCGGGTCGCTGCGATATTTATATGGGTCAGGGCGATACGGCGGGTAAATTAGCAGGACAAACTTATCAGGAAGGCAAACTATATTACCTGTTTCTAAAACCCGCGCAACGCAGCGAGTATTTCGCAGAGTAGTATCGGTGATAAAACCACTGAAATACCGGACAAATAAATCATGTCAGACTTCGAGGAGCTCTCGTCAGGGCGAAGCCAGCCGCAGCCCGGCAGTCGAGCCGAAAATTTAGATTCCCCGCTTTCGCGGGGACAAGCTTACCCCTGCGCAGGCAGGAGGAATTTTTTGAAAAAATCCGTTATTGCCTCGACCGGGGCTGCATTGGCTTTGTCTCTGGAAGAGAAAATCCCGTTGGGTAAAAGAGTAGCGAATGCGAATAAGACAGGTCGCAC
>JAIVYN010000274.1:0-4657 GCA_048635425.1 Candidatus Aegiribacteria sp. | reverse complement strand
GCAGGCGCGTCAGCACCGCCGGCCTGACATCGAGGCCGGAAACCTCCGATTGGTCGATCCATCGATACTCGAGAGCGAACTCGTGGGCCGCCTCTGCGGATATCGACTATGTCGATGTGCTTTTGTGCTAAATTTTTCCTGTCGGCTAAGAGTTTGTTGGCACTTTGCCTGGCGCCGAGAGTAATGACAGGGAGGTGCTCAACGATTAAAACGGTATTTGTTATTTCGCCACAGCGTCTTTTCTCACGCAGCCGGTGCTGTAGTTGCAGAGCCTCTCGGTAGTTGGCCAGCCCACAATCAATAATACGTAAAGGGCTTTCGATACCCGCTTGCGCGGGCACAAGTTTTCGATTTTGGGTTTTTTCAGCCACGGATTTCATAGATTTAATTTTAGCCGTAGATTGTACAAATTGCACGATTTATTTCACAGACAAACAAAGGGCTTTACTCTCCTATCTTCTTTGGGTATAATACTATGTGATGCAGAAGTTTCATATTTATATTGAGACAAGTGTTTGGAGTTTTGTTTTTGCTGAAGACGTGCCAGACTATCAAGCCGACACTTTAGCATTCTTTGAACTCTGTAAAAAGCGAGCATTTGAACCTTATATTTCCAGGGCGGTCTTGAGTGAAATCCATCGTGCCGATGCTCCGTTACGGAAACGTTTGGAAGAGCTTGTTCGCGACGTTAAACCGGTGTTGCTCTCTACGTTACCGGAAGCGGACAGTCTTTCGGAAGCGTTCCTTCGCGAGAATGTTGTTCCTACGAGCAAGCCGGAAGATGCCCGACATGTCGCGATTGCTATGATTCACGGCCTGGATGTGCTTGTTTCGTGGAATTTCAGACATATTGTAAATATCAGGCGCGAAGAACGTTTCAACGCTGTAGCAGTCCTTGAAGGCTATCATCATCGTCTTCGTATTGTCAGCCCGAAGGAGTTAATTTATAATGATTAAATCTCGTGAAAGCAAAATGCTCAGCCGGGTGCGCCGCTGGCGGAAAAAAGCCTACCTGGCGGACAAAACTAAACCTTTATCTAAACAGGCAAGGGAGGACGAAAGGCTCGCCCGAGAATTCGATCTGCCCTTGGTTCAGACACACAAGGCCAATCCTGACCGCTGAGAGCAAAATCCGCGATTTTTTCGAAGACAAACAAAAAGGGCTGGACAAGCCAGCCCTTAATTTGCGAGCTAAATTCTAAATCGACTTATCCTGTACGTTCTCCGAGCAAAACAAAAGCCCACCAAAGAATGGTTTCAGCTTATTTCTTTTTGTTTTTTTTGTTATGCTTTAGGTGGATTGTGGAGGCTCAGGCCGAAGGCGTCTTCGGCGGCTTCTTTGAGCACCTCTGAGACGGTTGGGTGGGGGAAGCTTATCTCGGTAATTTTTTCGGTGCTGCCTATAAGTGCTCTTGCTGGGCCTATCAGCTCGGTTACTATAGCGCCTACCATTGTGACGCCGATGATTTTGTTTGTTGAGTTGTCCCTTACGGCCCTTATCTGGCCGACAGTTTCATTGTGCGCCACACTTCGGCCGTTGGCTTTGAAAAACGAGCATCCAACTGAGACATCGAGGCCCTGGTCTTTGCAGGTCTCTTCAGTCTTGCCGACGGATGCAATTTCCGGGAATGTATAGACGGCCCGCGGTATAAGTGAATAGTCGGCTATTTTTTCATCGCCACCTGTGGTATTGATGGCTGCCACTTCGGCCTCGGCGAAGGCGCCGTGAGCTAAAAATGTTGTACCTACGGCATCGCCGATAGCATAAATGCCGGGGACATTGGTTTCTAATTTTTCATTAACTGCGATAGCGGAATCGTTCATCTGTAAATTCAAAGCATCGATTGTTTCCTCATCGACAACCGCTCTTCGTCCCACAGAGACGAGTACTTTTTCCGCCTCGATTGTTTGGCCATCCTCAAGTACGACTTTTGCCGGCGTGCCGGTTTTTTCGACTGAAGTTACTTTCCGGCCGGTGTGCGAATCAATACCGAGTTTTTTGAATTCGCGTTCTATGAGTCTGCCGACCCATTGGTCCTCCATAGGAATCAATCGGGAAAGCGCTTCTATAATTGTTACTTTTGTCCCTACGGTGGCATAGACGCAGGCCATTTCACAGCCGATTACTCCGCCGCCTACGATTACCATTGATTTTGGTATTTGCTGGAAAGCCAGGGCTTCTTTGCTGCTGATAATGGTCTGGCCGTCAAATGGTATTGCCGGGATTTGGATCGGCTGCGAGCCGGTCGCGATGATTATTTTGTCCGCCTGTATCTGCATTGGTGCGGTGTCTGTTTCGATTTTGATTTGATTTGGTGCTGTAACGACAGCCCTGCCCGGGATTATTTCTACTTTGTGGCTTTTGATTAGTCCTGTCAGGCCTTTTCGGAAGCCGCCTACAACAGCATCTTTTCTTGCCTGGATTTTTGGCCAGTCAGGAGTGGCTGATGCGACGTCAATACCCATCATCGCTGCGTGCTTTATCAACAACAGTGTATGGGCCGAAGCAAGCAGTGTCTTCGACGGGATACATCCACAATTTAAACAGGTGCCGCCGATAAGTGCCTTTTCGACAACTGCTACCGAAGCGCCTCTTTGTGCGCATCTGATAGCGGCGGCGTAACCGCCCGGGCCGCTGCCGATTACTACAACATCAAAAGTGTCCGCCATAATTTAAGCTCCTTTTTACCACCGTATTATTTTTGAAAGATATAGAAAGTTTAAGCAGGACGATAAGGATTCTTTTGGGGATTATACCATGCGAATAGCCGGTCGTGCAATCGGTTTCGGACCTTTTTGAGAGTCGGGTCGTTGATGCGGTTGGCGAATTCGCCCGGGTCGGTCTCGTGGTCGTACAATTCGTTAGTTGAGCCGTGATTGAAGATGTATTTATAACGCTGGGTGCGAATCATATATTCGCAGGTCCTGGTCCTTAAATTATATTCACTGAACGCCGTGGACGGCCCTTTGATATCCGGGTTGCGCAATACGTTGGCAAAGCTGGTTGCATCCATTTTGTCTGGAGCGCCAGGTATATCGAGCAGTGTTGTTTTTTCGGGCGGTTTGACGCCGGTCAGCTCGACCAATGTCGGGTATAGGCCAAAGTACTCAGTCAGCGCGGCAGTGACTTTGTTTTGTGGGAGATGGTTTGGGTGGCTTACAATCAACGGCACTCGAACGGACGGCTCGAACAGACAGAACTTCTGGTAGAGCCCGTGGTCGCCGTCCATCTCGCCGTGGTCGGATGTATATATAACGATGGTATTTTCCAGTAAACCTTCTTTTTCGAGTGCTTTGTACACATATCCGACGCACGTATCAACGAATGCGAGATTGCCGAGATAACCTGCGCGATGGGCTCGCTGACGTTTTTCACTCTGTGCTCTTGTATTTTTAATGCGTCGCTGGATATGCGCAGGATATTTGGAGATGTCGCCAACCTTCGGAAGTTTCATCTTACTAACAGGATATTTTTCGGCCCATTGTCTCGGGGGATAAAACGGAGAATGTGGTTTCATAAAACTGGCGACCAGAAAGAACGGCTGTCGGCGGTATCTGGTTATGAACTTCGCCGCCTCGCGGGCTATAAACATATCCAGGTGGTCTTCGGGTTCGAGCTTTGAGGCCATGCTGTCAAAGCTCCATCTCTCGACGTTACCAACCCAGGGGCTGCCTTTTGGCCACAGTCCGTCTATATCAGGCAGGCCGGCACCGACGTCATCTACCGTTTTGAAAAAGTGCTGTCCCAGCGGATGGTTGGCGATTTCGTTGGCGTAGTGCTGTACCTTCGGACCGAGGTACATCAGCCAGTCGTTGATGGACATATAATACTCGAAGCCGTGATTGTGGGCATCTACGAAGTGCATCTTGCCTATCAGGGCGGTCAAATAGCCGTTTTCAGCGAAATGATGGGCCATCGTGCGGTATCGCCAGTCAAGCTGGTTAGTGTTGGTGATTGCGCCGGTGCTGTGTGCGTACAGTCCGGTCAGCAAAGCCATTCTTGAGGCGACGCAGACCGGATAGGGACAATAGGCGTTTTTGAACCGGACGCCGCGAGAGGCAATGCGGTCGATGTTTGGCGTAGGAACGAGGTTTCTGCCGGCACAGGTCATCAGGTCAGCCCGGTGCTGGTCGGTCATAATAAAGAGAACGTTAGGTTTGTCAGACTGTTGAGGCGAATGGGGACCCGTCGGCGCTGTCGCAGATGACTCAGATGCTTTTGCTGCAGCGGCGGTCTGGCCGAATAACATCGAAGCAGCACCGAGTCCGGCGGTTTGCAGGAATTCTCTTCTCCTGATATGTTTTTTTTTCATTATATTTTACTCTTACAAGATTTAATTATTATAGACAAAACTCACGAAATTATTTGCGAGCTTTCTTTTGTTGCCGACGGCCCCATTCGTGTGCCCTGGCCGGGTCGTAATCCGGATTCGGAGTGGGCATTTTGGCGCCGACCGATTCCCGCCACGCGGCGAGCTTCTGCTGCAGTTGGGCCGCCTTTTGCGGCATCTTCGATGCGAGATTATTTTTTTCTGCGATGTCGCGTTTGAGATTGTAAAGCTCGAGTCGGCCATCCTCATAGAACTCGATTAGTTTCCAATCCCCTTGCCGAATTGCACCGGCGGGTCTGGAGTGATGATAATGCGGGTAGTGCCAG
>JAIVYN010000273.1:0-4758 GCA_048635425.1 Candidatus Aegiribacteria sp. | reverse complement strand
GTGCCGCGCAAAAAGACGACTCAGTCGATGCTATCATCGTGATTCTAACGCCGCACGCAATGACCAAGCCGACGGAAACGGCTCGGGCTATTGCCGCCTGCGGTTCTGATGACAAGCCGGTGCTTGCGGTTTTCTTAGGCAGTGCTGATGCGATGCCTGAACGCAAGGAATTGGCCGATTGCAATCTGCCCGATTACTCTTCGCCGGAGCGGGCCGTGGCAGCACTGCGGGCTATGTATGAATATGGTACCTGGCGCAGCCGTCCGGCGCGTGTTGTTACTCGGTTTCCAGTTAACCGGCATAGGGTCGAGCGTATCATCTCGCGGCATTTAAAAACAAATCATATCCAGATCGGCGAGGTTGAAGCCAAAGAAATCCTGCGGGCTTACGACTTTAATGTGCCGGATGGTCGTGTGGCCAACAGGTCCGAAGAGGCCGTAGAAATCGCCGAAAGAATCGGATTTCCTGTGGCTATGAAGATTGTTTCGGCTGATATTGTCCACAAGTCCGATGTGGGGGGTATCAAGCTGAATATATCCAGCCACGACCAGGTGCGCGATACCTTTGACCTGCTGACGCTGCGGGTCAGCAGGCGGGCGCCCGAAGCCAGATTAAACGGCGTTTACGTAGAGAAGATGTGCGTCCGAGGGCTGGAGGTAATCCTTGGTATGACGTCCGATTCGCAGTTTGGACCTATGCTCATATTCGGACTGGGCGGCACTTTTGTAGATGTGCTTAAGGATGTTTCCTGTTATCTGGCCCCTATCACCGCCGACGAAGCGATGCAGATGTTAATGGAGACCAGGTCATACGCCTTGCTCAAAGGCGCCCGCGGCCAGGCCGATGTGGACCTGTCCGCTATTACAGGCGGTCTGCAGCGAATAAGCCAATTAGCTACTGACTTCCCGCAGATTAAAGAGTTGAACATCAATCCGTTCATCGTCGGAAGCCTCGGCACCAAGGCGATGGTAGTAGATGCGCGGATAACCCTCTGCCGGGGTCCTCAATCACAAGAAGAAGCATTCGAGGGGCCTGCTGAATCTGGTAGCAAATAAATGACCGAACCCAATCCCGGCTACAATAAAGAAACCACCGCGAGCTGGCAGGAAAAATACCGGAGCATGATTGCCTCAGCCGAGGAAGCTATTGCCCGCATACGTCCCGGGCAGCGGGTGTTCATCGGTACCGGTTGTGCCCAGCCTCAGGTATTGGTTAAGGCCTTAGTCAATCGTGCCGCCGAATTAGAGGATATCGAAATTATACATTTGCTGAGCCTTGCTGAGCCGTCTTATGGACATAAGGAATTGGCCAAACATTTTCATATCCATAGCTTCTTCATAGGTAGTAACATTAACGAGATGCAGGAATTAGGGGACTACACCCCGATATTTCTTTCCGACATACCACGCCTGTTCCGCTCCGGGGAGCTGCCTGTTGATGTTGCTTTGATACAGGTTACCCCACCTAATGAGCAGGGAATGTGCTCTCTGGGGATTTCTGTCGATATCACCAAGAGCGCCGCCGAGAACGCCGGCTTTGTCATCGCCCAGGTAAATCCACAGATGCCGTGGACTATGGGAGAAAGCCAGTTGTACGTCCACGACATCGACATTCTCGTGCCGGGTGAGAGTCCCATTCTCGAAGCGACGCTGCCTGAGCCCTCGAAGACATCCCGCCGCATCGCCGAGTACGTAGCAGCCCTGATTCCGGACGGCTCCACAGTGGAGTTAGGAATCAGGCGCATTCCACTGGCGGTAGTCGAGTTTCTAAAAGACAAGCGCGACCTTGGAATTCACACGGAAGTACTCTCTGAGGCCGTCATTGACCTGGTTGAGTCCGGGGTGATAACAGGAGCGCGAAAAAATATCGACAGCGGCAGGATAGTAGCAAGTTTGTGCATGGGCACGCGCAAGCTCTATGATTATATTGACGGCAATCCTGTTTTCTCTTTCCGGCCCGCTGAGTATGTCAGTGACCCCTACCTTATAAGCCGGCAGCATAACATGGTTGCCATCAGTGTTGCACAAGAGGTAGACTTAACGGGACAGGTCTGTGCCCGTTCGCTGGAATCCGGGTTCTCCGGCCTGGGCAGTCATATGGACTTTACTCACGGGGCTGCCAGGGCCTCCGGAGGCAAATCGATTGTCGCGTTGGAGTCCACTCGGAGTCACGACACTATCTCAAGGATCACCGCCCATCTTAGTCGCCACGCCGGCGTGTCTGCTACCTGCTGTGAAGTGCATTATGTAGTTACCGAATATGGTGTTGCCTACCTTTACGGTAAAAGCCTGCGGGAGCGGGTTTTGGCACTTATCAGCATCGCACATCCAAAATTTCGCGCCGAATTACTCAAAGAGGCCATCGAAGATAATTACCTTAGTTCTGATTTGGCGGCCGTCGAAGGGAAAGTATTTATCTGCCCACAGGAATTGAAGACCTCGATGGTGCTCGAAGACGGAATGCAAGTAAACTTCCGTACTATGCATCCGACTGATGAGAGGCGAATGCGAGACCTCTTCTACTCGCTCTCCCAGCAGACCATACACTACCGTTTTATGTCAAATATAACGCGAATACCACAGAAGGAGGTCCTGAATTTCCTATATACCGACTACCGAAGCGATATGGCGATTGTCGGGACTTTACCTGAAGCACACGGCGAAGAGATTATTACCATCGGGCGCTACTATCTGAATCCACGAACTAATCGCGCCGAGGTGGCCTTCATTGTTCGCGACCAGTGGCAGAACCGCGGTATTGGAACTTTTTTGCTGAAGTATCTTGTTACCATCGCCAAGCGCAACGGCATTGCCGGTTTCACCGCTGAGGTTCTGATAGAGAATAAACCGATGATGGCGGTGCTGCATAAAAGCGGCTGTAAAATTCGCAGCCAATTGGAAGACCGCGTTTACAGCTTCGAATTGGATTTTGAGTAGCGGCCCCCCTGCCCTTCTGATGCATTAAGAACGTCTAACAAAATGAACAACTAACTTCACCCGTCATTTCGAGCGTAGCCGCAGGCGGAGTCGAGAAATCTGTTAAACAATTTCTTTCTCTTTATTCTTTTCAGTATTCTGTCTTTTTGTTAGATGCTTTAAGTCTTAGCTTCTGAATAAGGTAAGGTAAACTATAGATGGCTATTCCAACAAAGTACATATAATATCTAAAACTATCATCAAGATTAAAAATCTTCGTTACGATAGCGGGCCAAAACAATATAAGTGATGCGATAAGAAACAAGGGAATCTCATACCATTTATTCCTTGTTATGAACCATCCCTGGACTGCATTTGTAAAGGCAAACGCCCCGAATATCGCCATTACAAAAATGAGCAGTGCCTGAGGCCAATTATTGATTTGGTGAAGGACAAGCTCGGCATTAAACACAAACATAAACGGAATAACGGCGGTCCTTAAATCATATATGAAGCCCTGTATCCCCGTTGATATGGGGTCGGATTTCGCAATAGCCGCGGCAGCATAGGCGGCAAGTCCTACGGGCGGGGTATCATCGGCAAGAATACCAAAATAGAAACAGAACAAATGAGCAGCAATTGGAGGGATAAGGATAAGACCGACACCGTTTACGGGACTTAGCTCTCTGATTACAGGAACTGTGATTGTTGCCATAACAATATATGTTGCCGTTGTTGGCAGTCCCATTCCAAGTATCAGACTTGCAATTGCCGTTATTAATAACACAGGGAATATATAACCGAAAGAAAGTCTTGTTACAATCTCAACAACCATGCCACTTGGCCCCATGAAAACGATGCCGACAATAATACCTGCAGTAGCAGTTGCTAATGCGACAGTGAGCATATTCCTCGCTCCTGCGATTAATCCTTCAGCTATGGTGCTGACACTTTTAATAGCAGCCTTTATAACGGCAGTGCCATTCTTTAGCGCTTTGATGATTTCCCGTACAAAGACAATCACAATCAGGACAAGTATTGCATTAAAAGCCGCCAGGTTTGGAGTGTGACGCATAATTATCAATTCGTATATCAAAACAATCAGGGGGATGAGGTAATGAAATCCACTTTTCAGCACGGTCAGAAATTTGGGGATGTCCGATTTTGGCAGGCCTTTCATTCCGAGTTTTGAGGCTTCGAGATGAGCGATATAAAACAGGCCAAAATAAGATACAAAGGCAGGAACGGCGGCAGCCTTAACAACATCAAGGTAATCAATGCCTAAATATTCTGCGATAATAAATGCCGCTGCTCCCATTATGGGAGGCATTAACTGGCCGTTAGTACTTGCAGCAACCTCGGTTGCCGCCGCAATCTTTCCTGGATAGCCGACCTTCTTCATTAAGGGAATCGTAAAGGTCCCCGTTGTAACAACATTAGCAATGCTTGAGCCTGAGAAAAGACCTGTTAATCCGCTTGAGACAACGGCAGCCTTTGCTGCGCCGCCCTTAAATCGACCAAGTAAAGAGAGCGCAAGGTCATTGAAAAAATGTCCGGCCCCGACTTTATCAAGCATTGAGCCTAACAGCACAAATAGAAAAACCGTATTGGCGGAAACATAAAGGGGGATACCATAAATCCCTTCCGTGGATAGAGCAATCTGGCTGAGATACCTTCGCAGTGACACACCCCGAAAGGCAAATATCGACGGCATATAAGGGCCTAAGAAGGCATAGAGTGTGAACAGAATGGCAATAATGGCAAGGGCAGGTCCAATCGCACGCCTCGTCGCCTCCAGCAGAAGCACGATTAGTATAACACTTATAACAATATCCCTCCGAAT
>JAIVYN010000272.1:0-4767 GCA_048635425.1 Candidatus Aegiribacteria sp. | reverse complement strand
ATGGAAAACACTTGGCGAAGCAAGATGAAACCCGATTATGATGAAACTGACGTGTTGCCGCTGAACATAGCCACTCGATAGAGTGCCAGGAAAAGAATATGAAGGGCAAGCTCCTGTATAGCCCTATCGACATGAACAAGATATTCAAGAAGCTCCTCAAGAAGAAGAAATAGGAAGAAAGCCGGGTAAGCTATTGGGTAACGAAAAGCGAGAGACTCATCCGAAAAACCCTGACCATGACACCGGAGGAGCAGAAGCGAGAGATAGAAGGAGCTGGCGAATTACCAATTTACAGCTACAACCAAACCGACTTTGTCAAAGACCGTGTTGCGATAGAGGTTCAGTTCGGGAAATATTCTTTCGTTGCCTACGATCTGTTCGTCAAACATCTCGCCTTTTATGTCGGAGACCATATCGACGTTGGTATTGAAATCCTTCCCATGAAATCCCTTCAAGCCCAAATGAGTTCCGGTGTCGCCTATTATGAAGGAGAATTCTACAACGTCGTCAGACAAGGACGGGGTGTTCCCGCTGTTCCTCTGGTGCTCATCGGAATTACACCTTGACCAAGAAGAACCGAACCATTGAATTCACCTAACAATCAATTCCGTGCGTTACGCTCCAATGATTGCAGGTGATTCATCACGTTATCATCCGTTGTTTGTTTTCAATCAGTTCGGTGATATAGAACGGGCTTTGCTCCGTAACGGCAATGTGTATAATGGCAGCATAAAATCAGTGGAAATCGTGTTGTATATTATTATGTTAGACATGATCCAATAATTAAATATGGTCAAAGTTAATAACCCATTGCAATCTCCGTTGGATAGCCTATTTGAGCGACTTAATTTGATTAATGGCTTGCTATTCCATTTAAATAATCAGCTCGACGTATTTAAGAAAATACTCAAAGAGAGATGGAATGATAGCGGATTAGACCTCTCGTACCTTGGAGCAGGTTCTGCTCTTGTGATCAGAGATCTGACGGAATGGCCCATTAATGGATGGGCGCGATATTATCCTTCTGGAAAATTCACATCCCGAGGAGAGGAGTTTTTCAAGGTTTCCAATGAATTAGTCTGTCATGGAGCTCTCTGGACTATATCTCAGGCGTATGAAGCGTTTGAGACATTCATTAAAGATCTGGCAGCGTGCTTTATGCATCAGCATCAGGATCAGGTAGATCAAGAAAGATTAAAAAAGCATCATAGAAAACTTGATAAAAAAGGTCTTAGTACCAAAAATTTTGACTACTGGCAGAGATTCGTACGTTTAGCTTACCGAAATAACAATGACCTGCTAGGATACTTTCGATCTCTATCACCTGACGTAGAAGAAACTGAAAAGAGAAATAATCGGGCTTTTGATATAGCCGAATGGTACAAAGTCATTGAAGAAGCAAGACATGCTTCGACTCACTCGGGAGGCGTTATCAAAAAGCCACGGATGCAAGGTTGGGCATCTGATAAGTTAGTCTTGTTAGATAAATTTATATCAGGATTGCAAGTTGCCGAAGGTTATAAAATGGATCCAGGTTTCAATGAAGCGAATCAAAATCTTGTAATCTTTTCTGAATATGGTTTTGCTCTCTTTAAAGCTTTGTCAAAGCTCAAGGGTTATCACTGGAACATTTTAAAAAAGAGTGGAACGAAAAACAACGCATAACCTACGTCCGAACAAGGACTGGTTTTTTTGCTGGTCGCTCAAAAATCAGCCTGTTACCCGGGTCGTTATTCATTGAATTGACCTCGGATTTCGTGCCAATGACGGAAAAATCGTAAACCTCCTAATTTTGAGTTTATTTCTCATACTGCAGGAGAATGAATCGATATAATTAAAGTTATTCTACCCCAATAGCCGAACAAAAATAACAGCCCTAAATGTCTCTTTATAAAGACTAAAAGGTTGTTGTTTTGACTGTTTTGGTGGGCTTGCCGTAGAATAATTAACGGAGCATATGGATTTTACAACCTCATTTTCTTAATTTGAAATGGAGTAAAATGGTTAAGAAACTGATAATAATTTTGTTGTTCGTCGTTGTTAGTCTTGGTTTGGCATTTGTTGCCGGCTGTGAAAGCGACGCCCAAACCGGTGCTCTAATTGGTGCGGGGGTTGGCGCCATTGCCGGCCAGGCCATAGGCGGCGATACGGAAGCAACACTGATTGGAGCTGGAGCAGGCGCCGCCGGCGGCTATATGATAGGCAACGAAAGCGACAAGAATAATTAGACTTCCGACCAGCTCTCGTCTCGGCGTAGCCCGAAGCCGGAGCCGGGCAGTCGAGTCGCAGGCTTTATCATTCGACGGGTGGCAGCCTCAAGCGCAGCGCCCCGCCTGAGTTTGTCGAAGGCTTGTGGATGGCTTGATAGCCGTTATGCAAAGCGCAAGGTTTAACTCCAATTGGTATTAGTCGAGTCGCGAGCTTCCGGCCTTCGCTTCCGACTTCCCTTCGCCCACCGAAGCGGGCTGCGCGAAGGCGAGAGTCTCTTCAGCGAAGTAGGCTTTACCATTCGGTGCTCAGCCTCGAGGGCAGAGTGTTACACATCCTTCTTATTATTCTTTGTGCTCGTTCAATCTCCTGAGGTGATAAAGGTAGGTCTTCAGCGCCACCCAACACTCCACCTGCAATACCAATGCCGCCGAATAACTCATCTTCTTCGCTGCTGACAGAAGCGCCGGCACCCCATAGACTTCCAAATCCTCCGGTTTTGCCCGTACCACTGCCAAGCCACAAAATGCTGCTATCCTCGATATCTACCATCTTTGCCGAAATAAAGATTTCATCACCAAAGTGTGGTACATTGATGATAAGAACCGCAGGAACGTTTAGAATTTTCCCGGCCTCAGCGGCACCAGCCTCAGTTATTAATTCCGAAGCCTGGAATCCCTGCTCCCTAAGCAACGCTGCAACACTGGCCCGTTCTTTTGGTGCATAACCCTTCTTCAGGAGTTCCATCGCGAATAAATCAGCAATTTGATTTTTGGCAGGCTCGCTTCTCAAAGTACCTTCAACGGCCACGATAGCAACCTTATCTATCGTGCTAAAGTTATAACCGACCCTGGAGAAGCTTTGTCCTCGTCCCGAAGAGCAGCCGCCGGCAAACAAAATAGCTATTACCAGCATATAAACAACGATCTTCATAGCCTATACCTCCGAATGAACCTAAAAGCACTTTAGTATAAAAGACTTATGTGAAATTGTCAAGCTTTATTTGTATCTTTCGACCGTATCCGTATCACGCTTTACAAAGAAAAAATTCCCTGATTTTCCTCTTCCTCAGGGCTTTTTTATGTTATGCCCAGTTTAAAATCCCACCCGGTCTGGCTGTCGGTTTAACGAAGCAAAAAAGGCCGAGCCCCCGCGGCTTGCTGGCGGAACTTATCCCGGCTTCGCCGGGGGCTTTTGGTTGCTTACTTTCGCTATGTTGCCCAAAATAACAAATTCCTATAGCATCAAGTTAGCAGCGGGGGTCAACCTTTTTATGCGGACCCCATTCCCGCCTTCGCGGGGACAAATTTACCCCTGCGAAAGCAGGAGCAAAAGATCGCAAAATGGGGACCTTATATATTTATCCACCTCCCAAGCGAGGGGGGCAGCACTGATGGACAGCGGCCCGTACTACATCGGATTATAGCCAACGTCCGCATAACTGGGTTGTTTTTGAGGACGATTGGGCCATTTCAATACATCAAACACAAACTCGCAGGCCTGGCGTACCATCACATCCGGCATACACGGACACATCTCAAACGAACCAACTATATCATTGTCATATTTGTCCAAAACCTTCAGAAGATAATCCCAATTTTCACGTGATATACCGCCCTGCAGGCCTGGCGGCTCGTGGTCGTCCGTTTGGCCGTAATTGTCAGTCAGGTGCAGATGGGACGCTCTCGGGGCCAAATCATCCACATATTCCTTGAAGGAATATTCACCATCCAGATTGGCATAACCGATGTCAAGGCAATATCGGACGGATTCGAATTTCTCGCCGACCTTTTTGAGCAACGGCAACCGACCTGTTTCGAGGCACAATTTGACATCATTCTCCTCGGCCATTTTCACTATTTCGTCAGCAAAATCACAGCCATCAAACTCCGGAACATCGGGAATGCCCATATTTTGCAAATCGGTTACAATATTTGCGCCAAGCAGCTTGGCACATTCGATTTGTTCGTGCCATTGCCCTAAAGTCGGGTTGTCACCGCGGGAGCGCATCGCCACTAACATATCATTGGTAGCGGAAGCAAGCCTGGTCCAATTACGCCTCTGGTAACGACAATCATTCTGACCCTTGATATTGGGCCATAACTCTATGCCGAAGCCCAGCGCCCTTAAGAATTGGCACTCTTGCTCAAAAGATAAGGGGTGTTCACGACCCCAAAATAGCATTGTAGAAACAGCGTATCTAATTTGCATTATGCCTTCCTCATATTCGAACGACAAATATGCCCTTCTGTACATATTGTGTAAAACAACACTATTATCGAATAAAAACAGGTGCATATTAAAAGTTTCTCAAAAATTTCTTGTGCTACACAGCAACTTCGCAGAGGAGCAGGAGCATTTTTTTGCTCTTCCGAATAATGGGTAGGTGTATTGGGCGTTTCGGACGATCGAGAAAAATCGTTCGGGTCCCCAGAGGCACAAATTTCCCCCCTCCTGCTCAAATTTGAGCCTCTGCCCAAACGATTTTTCTCTCCAAACAGCTCCAATGCCCTGATCTGTTTGGTCCACCTACGCATTAACCGGATGAACCCATTTTTT
>JAIVYN010000271.1:0-4778 GCA_048635425.1 Candidatus Aegiribacteria sp. | reverse complement strand
AAGGTACAATGGGACTGACCAAGGCCAAATATCTGCAGGAGCTTTGGGGCAGGTACTTCGACCCATCCTGGGTGGGCAGCGGTTCATTTACCTACCAGCAAAATACCAAGGCCGAGGCTTTTGGGGCAGCCGTATGGGAGATAGTTCACGAGGACCTTCCGAAGACCTCGTTAGGTTGGGACGTTACTGTCGATGGCTCACCGGGCGACCGTGGTTTCCGGGCCGCGTATCTTGATGCAGATTTGGCCAATTATATGCTGCATTCTCTCGATGGTACCGGTCCAAGGGCGGACCTGCGAGTCTTTAGCTACAACGGACAACAGGACTATCTTGTGGAAGTACCGGAACCAACAACAATAGCTCTGCTTGGATTCGGAGGCGTGCTAAGCCTGGTGCGTAAGAAAAGGAAAAGGACCCCGACGTAAACGAATATGCAGGAGGGCTGAGCCGGCCTTCTCAACGGCCACGCCCTTGGCTTTTACGACCCGGTAAGAAATTTTTTTAGAGGGTAAAAAAAGATTTTTGTCAACTTATCAACAAGACTAACCAAGAACAAAAAGCCGACGGTAGTTATCGGCAGAAAGGGGGAAGACTCATAAAACAAAATCGCTACTGAACAAACGGAATAACTCGAAGCCAACGGATTGATAAAATCCCGATAAAATCGGGACTGCGAGTAATCCGCAGCACAAAGATAAAATGGTCAGAAATTTAAGAACATAAAATATCGGAGGGGACAAAAAATGAAAAGGTTAGTAATAATGATTCTCGCATTGGTGATTTTTGCCGGCGCGCCGGCGTTGGCAACACCGACAATCGAGTTCAGTCCTGATTCAAGCACCGGGGGAAGCTGGCAATATGATGGGGCCAGCATACTTAGCTTTAACCAGAATATTGCTGTTGATGCAGGATTGGGAAGTAATTATGATGCCCTGACTGGCTCTTTGGTGCATATTCCCACTCTCTTAGTAGGCGCAGGTGCAGGTGGTACGTACGAAGTGAAACCAATCGGCAGCCCAACTATCTCGATTACGAGCGCAGATAATAGCGCGGTTTACTTACTGGGTACTCTGGCCGGCGGCGACCTGGTTCCAATCGGAACGGTAGCAGGAGGCTATACGAATTTTAAGGCGGATATTAGTAACCTGCTTGTAACGGACGCCGGCAAGGCGCTTGGTTCTGCTGCGTTGAATATGATCCTTTACACGCAAACGCCCGGACTTGATTTTGAACTGTCATTACAGGGGGGCAGTGGAACTAACTATCTCAGCTTTGCCCAGATGTTGGCCGGCGGTTATGTGGGCGGCAATGGCTTCAGCGGCGCCATGTCGATTCCTGAGCCGGCGACGATTGCTCTGCTGGGTATAGGTTGTTTGACTTTATTAAGAAAACGCAAGGCGTAAGAGAAGTCCAGCCTTTTACCAACTGCCGGGGCTGTGAGTATCCAGCTTGCAGCCCTTCTTGGCCGTCCGGTGAGGGCTGTGCCCTGAAAAAACCTCTCGCCGTGGGCCGATAAAAAGGTTCGCTGCTTCACGCAGAACGCCTTGATACATTTATTAAACGGCATCATTTCAATTTTTTACTGGTGCTGAAACACCTTTTGTGGTACACTAACTTTAGTATCTGGACGGGAGGTGTGCCTTGAGAATATTGGGATTTATATGGAAACATTTGTGTAAGTTTTGGGGGCCATGTGAAAATCCACTGACCGGCGTTGACTCCCATAAATGGGAAAGCAAAGTCGAGATTCTTAAAAGCTTATCGGGCGAGCGTTTCACTTCCTTAGGTAAAAGACAGGTGCCGTGAGCAGGCCGGCCTATCGTCGAATTGACTATCTTCTATTTACTATTGATTATTGAAAAGGAAATCGGGACCCGAATTCAATAGTAAATCGTCAATCATCTAAATAACCAATTAACCAAAAGGTTACATGTCCCAGTCTTTAGAGTCTTTTACAAATTTGTTTTGCAGGATGACGCCTATTAATGTCGGTGCCATCAGGACAGTTGGCAGAAACCATTTTTTGGTATATATTATTTCTTCTACTCGTTCTGAGGTCTGCGGATAAAGGTACAAAAGCGCCAGAGACCCCACTGCGATTAAACAGCTTCCGCCGAGGCTGGAAAAGAGTATGACAGCGATTTTGTAAACGATAAATGAGATCATACCGCCGGCGACCATGCCAATAAGTGCCCCGGCCAGGATATATCTTTCAGTCAAGCCGGAAGCATACCATATCCCTGACGATAGTATTCCGCCGGCTGCGGCACCTAATAAACAAACAGCCCATTTCATCAAGGGAATGGAAAGAACCGCCAGCAGGACCATGCCTATCAGTCCTCCCCAGAGCTGACTGTTCAGGCCGACAATTTTGTCGGTTACTGTAAAACCCAGAAAAAGGCCCAAAAGGGCAAAGCTGATTACGACCAATATTTTGAAGACGCGCCAGCCGTAGAAAAGACAGACCACACCGAAAGAGATGAAAGTTACCGCTTCAACCAAATTGAGAGAAGTAATATATGACCAAAAGGTTTCCATTGGGACAACTGCTTCTTCCGCGGCCTGCGGCGAAGAAGTTTCAACCGCCTGTGCAAGGATGGTAATACAATCCATTATCTTTCTCCTTAAATTTTCTTTGTAGCTTTTTTTTGCAAAACACCGGAGCTGTTATGACGTCCGCCAACTTTCCTTTGTTCGGTCGGGTCCTTCCTTATTCTTACCAATTCGTCTTTTTCGTACCGAGTGTGTTATTGGATGTTTACAAAGTAATAGCTGCTCAATCGTGCCGAAAGCCGTCATTGCTATAAAGGCAGTGGCATAATATGATGACTTACTGCAAATGATGCTGACAGGCACAGCCCCTTTATGCAACAACAGCAAAATCATACCGGCGAAAATAAGTATCGTTCCCAGAACCGAACAGCACAAAGCCATGGCCAAGCGCCACAGGGAAAATCCCGCCACTATAAAAATTAGTGCCAACACCATTATTATCGCCCAGTGATACACGGGCATTTGTAAACCGGCGTGTTTTATCCTTTGGCTGGCATCAATTATATAAGCTTTCATTTTTTCCGCGCTTACGCGAACGCTTATAGCTTGGCCCTCAGCTGATATTCCGCCCGGCCTTATTGTAGCTGCTTGTTGTGAATTTTCAATGTATGGCCCGGCTAAAACGACAAAGGCAAACGCCGCCGCTAATGCGGCTGTAAGTATTGCGATAAATAACCTTTCAAGTATTGTTGCGATACCTGCGATAAGAGCCGCTGAGAACACTACCGAGATGAGATTTTGGCCGATTATAAAAAATCCACAAACAGCTCCGGTAATCGCGCCGGCAGTTGGGAGTAAAAGTTTTCTAAAACCCAGGCCGCCGAGCCAGATAAATAAACCGGCTATAACGCAAACCAAGCCAGGACAGAGCAAAACTACAGGGCTCAGACCTGCCGTTCCGCCAATGGCGGATTCTAAATCTTGTAAAATTTGAAGCATAGCGTTCTTATAAGCTGCGCGAACCTATTGCCCGCCCCCGTGAAAACGGGGGTTAGTCTATTCCTTATTTATCGGCCTATTTGCACAATTTTCGTTAAATCGCGGCCTGCGTGTGCGATATGGGGGTAAAAAAGGCGGTTTTGTTCGATTAGGGCAAGTTTAATGCGGATGAGAGGAGTCGAACCTCCACGGGCCGAAGCCCACAGGCACCTGAAGCCTGCGCGTCTGCCAATTCCGCCACATCCGCAAGGTTTTCTATTTGCGCACTTCCCGGACAACAACGTCCAAAGTGATACCAATATTAACGATTCCTGACGTTCCGTCAAGGATTTTAGTGTAAAGACCGACAGAAATTCTATAACCGGTAAGAAATATGATACAAAAAGGGAAAAATCTCTAACGGCGTAAATCCCCAAGAACCACTCCGGGCTGTTTTGAATCTGAGGTCTTCTAATCCACCCGCGGACAGCCTGTCTACGGAATTAGTGCCCGTTTGTAGATGCGGACGTCATCAATCAGGCCGGACCAGAAGGAGCCTGTTTCCATAGCCTTTCCGGTGCCAATGTACAGACCATTATAGGAGCCTGCCAAATTAGCCTGTGTGTCTTCAGCCACGGCGATGTCATCAACATAAAGCGTTCTGTACGAGCCATCCCACACGAGACCTATCCGGTGCCAGTTGCCATCTGTGATTACTGTTTGTGACTGCAATGGTTTTCCAGAGCGGCCGGTAGCTTTAAGCTCCGTCATCAAGTTACCTTCCAATGTATCCGCGCAAAGCCAATTCACGCCGCCGATTTGCGACAAAACGGCCTGGCCTGGAGCATCACCCATGACCCAGGCAACCACACTGAATGCGCCAACCGCCGGATTCAACACAGGATGGGTACTAATATAATCATCTATACCGTCAAATTGAAGCGCTCCAGCCACCACACCGCCGTCAGGTTGCCAAACCGGGCCGCCCATTAAGGCACCATCGCAATCGGCAGCGCTGTTATAGGCGATACCGCCCTGTGCTTCGTCCAACGGCCAGTGAGCTATCAGCGTGGGATCATCAACTGGCTGTCCCCAGTAGCTCATCAAAAGCTCCAGGTCCAAAGCGTCCACAACTCCATCGCCAAACGGCAGCGGTGCTATGTCAACCACTGGGTCGTCCTGGCCCCAGGATTGGATAAGTTTCAGGAGGTCTTTAATGTCCACGATTCCGTCGCCGTTAAAGTCAGGTGATGAGACGGTGAGTCCGGTGTCATATTCTTCTACCGTTACACACATTCGGCCAAGCC
>JAIVYN010000270.1:0-4811 GCA_048635425.1 Candidatus Aegiribacteria sp. | reverse complement strand
AGCGGCAGCATCAGATAGCTGTCATTAAGTTCAATCCCGATTTCTTCGGGACCCAGAAACTCGAAAAGTTTCCGCTGCCCGCTTATATGCCAGCCACAGTAGCCGGGACTGTAACGCATGACCGAATCATCTATGCTGATATTATCAGTGCCGGCCAGCGACGAAAAATAATGACTTTCCAGATAAAATCCCGCATTCTCGGTCGCTTCGGAAGCAACCGAGTCCAGCATGGAACCCAGGGCATAATCATGGTTTTCAAACAATTCGACGATTTTATCACTTAATCCCCCACCGACCGTTAATGCAAACAGCGCCAGCTTTTTTGCGCGGGGAGATATTTCAGCTACCGGTGACGGCACCTCATTTTCGCCCTCACCTTCATAGATTTCCTCAAACTGCTCTTTGGATAATTCGGAATAGACGCCGATCGGATTGTTTAACTCCTTAAATATTGAGAGGGCATCATCACAAAGTTGATTAACCTTATCGGTTAATTCACTCAGTTTCGATATCCCCTGACTTTTTAAAACGGCAATCTTATCGGGGATTATATCCGCAAATGATATTTCGACAATCTCTCTCATAGATTAATCGGAGGTAACTTATCCATTCCGTACCGACGTGCTTCAGATGTCATAAGAGCAGTCAGTTCCTTTTTTAAATCATCATCGAGGCTCGATGGTACATATTCCTTCAATAACTTTTTGACCTGTTCCGCAGCCCGTTCCGACAGGGTGCGGCTGCCCTCTTCGTACCACCGTTGACGATTAGCGCGTTCGATAGCCGGGCCGGGAAAATAATGTTCTTCCTTTAAGTATTTGCGTGTATGTTTGGATATCAGCAGATGCTTCTCATTTAATAGTTCTTCAAACCTTGGCAACGAAGGAAAATCTTCTTTAGGCTCGATTCCGCGAATCATTCTTAAAACCATACCGCAGATTTCATTATCGACGACAAGCTTTTCCAGGCTGAAACAATTTTCAAAATCAAGCATGCCCGGCCCCGAGACACTGTTAATACCCGATAGTGCAGCCAGAGCGGCGCCGAGCGATGACTCCAATCCGGCCTGGGCATCAAGTTGTTTGGCATCACTCAATGAGATGTACGCTTGTGTCGGCAGCCCGAGATATTTTCCTATTTCGCTGTAGGCGCAGTCAATCATCTGTGTTTCAATCGCGCCCATCGGTGTCGTTCCATAACGAATATCAAAAATCGCCGGTGAACCGCCATAAAGAATAGGAGTGCCGGGACTTGCTATCTGGCTGATAACAACACCGCTCAGGGTTTCGGCGGTATGCTGCACGAGTGTTCCGACAAGAGTGACCGGAGCCATGAACCCGGACAACGGCATAGCGATAAATTCCACGGGGATAAAATACCGGGCGCAATCCAGCAGGTTCTGCGAAGTGATATCGCTCCATTTCAGAGGTGAGGTAGGACAGCAGGAGAAGATAGTAAGAGGTTTTTCTTTGAGGGCTTCTGAGGACTGCCGAATAGCAAGTTGAAAATCTTTCATTACGTTAAACGATTCGATTGTAAAAGCACCGGTAATTACGGGCTTCCTGCCGTAAAGAAGGCTGAGAAAGAGGCGATAGCTGTCGGAAATTCTTTCAGGTACGTCTGCAGGTATCAAAGCGGTACTTGTCGAGGCGATATGAGGGAGCTGTTCAACTACTTTTACAAAGTTAATATAATCGGCGGTGACAGGCTTGCGCATTTTCCTTGCTTGCGGATCCAGGATGTGTAGAGCGGTTGAGCCGGGCGTAAAATAAACATTGTGACCGGAAAAATCGTGGGTTTGCTTTCCGGTGACATCGTAAAGCCCGAACGATTCGGGAGCGGCTTTCAGGGCCTTGTCAATGATGTCCTGTGTGAGGACCGCATGATGTTCTTCAGTGTCAATCCGGCAGCCGCAGTCCGAGAGCATGGTCAGAATCGTTTTGTTGTGAATCTCGATTCCGAGCGTACATAGTATGCCGGTTGCTTCGGAAACAATCTTTTGGATAAGTTCGTCAGTAAGGAATCTAATAGCTGGTCTCACCGCAATATTCTTTCAATAGTTTTTATCTGACATTTCCCGTATATCACACTTTAGCAATCCGCCGCTGGCGGACTAAGACTCTCAATTTCACTTACATACCAAATCTACAATAAAAATACAACTTTCCTGTGTTTTTATTGAGAGGCTTAAAAAGACTTCTACCTGTACCTGCGAATATCAGTGTAGAAAAGCACGGGTGCAGTAAAGAGAAGTCTGCTTTACCATCTCCTCCTCACTCGCCTTGCCTGGACAACATGCAATGCCCGGCCACTTGATTACAAAAAATGCAGAAAACGACAAAATAACTAAATATGATGATACCCCTATAGGGGTAGATTGCAAAAAAGGCGATTCCAGCCCGGTAATGCAGTTTTTTTGCACATTTCGCAAGGCAAAAAAAATTTCAAAAATATTTTATTTTTTTGTTGACATGTCTTACGTATGTAGGATATACTATTCTGACGAATGTAAGAGGAGACTACTATGGTAAAGAAAAAGTTACGGGCGATGAGCCCTGCGGAAACCGAAATTCTAAGATTAGTCTGGCAGCTTGACGAGGCGACAGTACAGCAAATATGTGATTTGTTACCCCGGAAGAGAAAAATAGTTTACAAAACGGTTCAAACACTGCTGAGCCGGCTTGAAAACAAAGGCTATCTGAAACACAAACCGAGGGGCAAGGCCTACGTCTTTTTCCCAGCCGCCAAACGTGAGGATGTAATCAAGAGAACTGTTCTTGACTTTATGGACAGGCTTTTCGGCGGCGACCCCAGACCGCTTATGCAGTTTCTGGCCGAAGATGGCAAGATAGACGCAGAGGACATCAAAAGATTGAAAAAGCTGATAGAGAAGAAATAAGTAATATTTTGCTTTGGAGGTTTTGACAATGGAGACTTATTTGACCCGGGTCACAGACTATTTGCTTACGCAAAGCTGGCAGATAGCGCTTCTGGTGGTGGTAATAGCAGCGGTAAGCTTGGTACTGAGAAATAAAAGCGCACACGTTCGCTATCTTCTTTGGCTGATTGTTTTAGCCAAATGTCTTGTGCCGCCTTTGCTGACCGTACCGGTGGCGATTCTGCCGCAGGAAGAACCGGCCGAGCCGGTTCCAACATCCCCACTGGTTGGGATGCCGGCTATGGATTCTGAAGTGGTGGATACGACTATAACTAAACCTCCCGAATTGCCTTCGGCACCCGTTGAGACGGCGCTGGTGTCAATGGTCAGGGAAAGACCGGCGAACAACACTATCCACGAGTGGCTCGGGGCCAGCTGGATCGTGGGAGCAATTGCCTTTCTGGTTTTCAATTTACTAAAGGCTTTGCGTGCCAGTCTTTGGCTATGGAGACAACGGAAGCCACTTCCAGCCGAATTGCTCAGCGATATTGAAAACTTATTCTCTGCCCATGGCATCAAGAATTTCCCAGGCGTTTGGCAGATTGACGGCATCAGTCAGCCATTTGTATGGGGTTTGTTGCGCGGGAGTATTTACCTACCCACTGATTTGCTGAGCCTTAAGAACTCGAAGCGTTGCAGAAACCTCTTAGGCCATGAGCTCAATCACGTCATTCGTTTCGATGCTGCTGTGAATTTCTTGCAGGTAATCGTCCAGGCCATCTTTTGGTTCCATCCCTTTGTCTGGTGGGCGAACAGGAAGATACGCGCCGAGCGCGAGAAATGCTGCGATGAAATGGTTATCGCCCGTTTGAACACCTCGCCAAGAGATTACAGCACAGCCATTGTGGAAACCTTAGTTGCTAAATACGAATCGACCCGGCCGGTTCCATCGTTGGCCGTAGCCGGGCCAGTGAAAAATATTGAAGAAAGGATAAAGACCATGTTAAGACCAGGAAAAAAATTCTACAAACGCCCAAGTTTAGTGACTGTGACAGTCGTACTGCTATTGGCTTTGTTGACTGTACCGACTGCGCTTGTATTAACCGCCGAGGCACAGGAGAAGAGCACAGCCGCCCCGCCTCCTGCGCCGACAGCAAAAGACAAGGCCGCGGCCACTGCGGCACTCTTCCGGGCGATGAAAGCCACCGACTACCGGGCGAGAAAAGCCGAGGATATCACGTCGGTGAGGTCGGCCATCGCCCAAGGAGCCGACCTGGACGCCAAGAACAACAATGGGAGAACTCCTTTGCACGTTGCTGTACGCCAGAAAAGGTATGAGATGATCAGACTGCTGCTTGAAGCCGGCGCCAATCCCAATGCCCAGGATCCTAGGGGAGAGATTCCATTGCACTTCACAGCGCGTCATTGGGGCATATCAAACGCGGGTCTGCTGGTCTCTGCGGGTTCTAACGTCAATGCCAGGGACAGGAAGGGTATGAGACCAGCCATGATTGCCTTCGAACTTGGGAACACCGATATGTTCGACCTGATGGTAACCAACGGAGCAACCGTTCCGAACGATCTCATGGCAGCCTATAAAGGGAACCTAACGCGGGTGCAGAGCCTAATCGCAAATGGCAAGGCACAAGAGACGTTTGAGCAGGGCCTGAGCCTATTACATGCGGCAGCCGCAGGAGGGCACACAGCAATCGTGGAGTTACTCCTGGCAAATGGATTAGACGTACGCTCGGAAACGCAAGCGGGATATACTGCCCTGCACCACGCAGCAGAGGGCAACCACAGAGAAGTGGCGGAACTGTTGCTTGCCAAAGGGGCCGACATCAATGCCGAACCTGGGAAACAAACTCCCCTGCACTGGGCCATACGCAAACACCACAAGGACATGATTGACTGGCTTCTCGCAAGGGGGGCC
>JAIVYN010000269.1:0-4866 GCA_048635425.1 Candidatus Aegiribacteria sp. | reverse complement strand
GCAGCAAGAACTGGCCAGACAGATTGGTAATGAACTTGGTGAAGATGATGGTGTAATTGTTTTTGACCCTTCGGGACATAAAAAATGCGGCAACGATTCGGTGGGCGTACAGCGACAATGGCTGGGTCGTCTTGGCAAGGTTGACAATGGGCAGGTTGGTGTTTACATGGGCTATGCTTCTCGCAAAGAACATGCGCTGGCGGATATACGCCTGTATCTTCCGAAAGAGTGGGCCAAAAATAAAACCCGTCGAAAGAAATGTGGCGTGCCGAAACATATTCGCTATCAAACCCGTCATGAACTGGCATTGGAAATGCTTAAAAACAACAACGAATACCTGCCTCACAAATGGATAGCCGGAGATGATGAAATGGGCCGTTCTAGCCGTTTTCGCAGGGATTTGCGGGCTTTGGGCGAACAGTATCTTCTGGCTGTTCCATCCAATACGAGTATTCGCGACCTTGACAGCGAGCCTCCCGTTTACGGTGGTCGAGGCCAGCCTCCCAAACAACCATTTCAGCGTGTTGATAGATGGCGAGATTTGCTGGATGATAACATCTGGACAAAAGTTGATGTTCGGGATGGCGAAAAAGGCCCGCTTGTTATAGAGATTGTTACTTGTCGTGTTGTTGCTCGAACTGAGCGAAGTTGGCATGAGCCTGTAGAAGAACTTTTGATAGTTACGCGCACACCAGAAGGAAACAGTAAAGTTAAATATGATTACTATCTTTCCAATGCACCTGCGGATACACCTTTGGATGAATTGGCGCGTGTTATCAAGGCCGAACATCGTATAGAAGACAGTCTCAAGCGAGCCAAGAGTGAAGCCGGGCTTTCGGATTATGAAGTTCGTACGTGGGCAGGCTGGTATCATCATCAAACACTCTCACTTATTGCAACATGGTTTTTAATTCGTGAAACCCGGCGGGGGAAAAAAATATACGCCGGCACTGACGGTTCCGCAGGTTCGCGCTCTGTTGTACTTGCTGTTGCGTCAAGCCTGCGACCGCAGGTATCCCGGCTGGGCAATACGTTTTGTAAAGCGCAAAAGCAAGCGGAGAGAGCTTGCTCGTTTTCATCATTATAAGCGACATAAGTTATTGGCTCCGCTAAGGGTTAAAGAACGAAAATGAAATTAGACAGTAAAACTATTAAACAAACCATTAAATTGTCAATCCAAAACATCCGTAATGCCCAGTAAGTCTATCGGCAGTAAATGAATGTAGATGCTTTCCGTTGTTTTTACAGACGCGTGTCCAAGAGGGCGGCTGACTTTATAAATGCTTACTCCTTTGCGTATGAGCTGGGTTGAAAAGCAGTGCCTCAAGGCGTGTGAACCAAATTTTGGTACGCCCGTCTTACGACAAATTTTTCTGCAGAGCCAACTACTTCCTTCTGACCCCGGATATCTTGTGGCGAGCTGTAACAGCTCACTATCCGCCCCGCGTCTATATTTTTTACAGTATCTCCTTGCACGTAGAATTTAGTGGAACTACACGGTGCTTCCCGCCTTTCCCGCCTTTCCCTGCGACACGAATGTATTTACAATCTGCATCTATGTCACCCCAACGCATCCGTGCGAACTCAGATTTGCGGAGGCCAGTATTTCCCAACCAAACTAATATGTCGCGATCCATTCCACTGGTGAATTCTACGATAAGCTTATACTCTTCTTGAGACAGGCATCGCGGCGTTGGACTACTGCCTCTTATTTGTGGAACTTTATTTGCAGGATTTTCGATTCCATACTTTCTTTGCCTCCACCTACAGAAACTGCAAATGATATTCCTGTAGGTGTTGAACCCGCCTCTGCTGCCTCCCGCCCTATACTTGCCATCTAAGAAGTTTTCTATAGCAGATGATGATAATCGATTCCCGTTTTGCGTCAAGCTTCTCAGCATCTGTGAAACCACACAACGGTAGTAGTAACAGGTTGATGCGGTATAATTTCTATCGCAAAAAAGTAACCACTCGGCAATACAGTCCGCTAATGTTTGTGCATTTTTCTTTCTCAGCTCCTCTCATTTTATTTTTTTTATCGGCTAAAATTGCCCATCGTTTTAGCATCTTTTTGCCCGTTTTTCTCGGCGAAGGACAAGTTTATTATTTATAAAGACGTCTGTGTAATTTGTCGTTGCCGGGATTGGTTATTATGCTTTAAGTATCCAATAACCATGATAACCGTGAAATTGGGGGAAGAAATGGGGGCATATTAAATGACCTGCAAGAACCAGGCAAATTGTACAGCTTTTGTACGCAGTATCCCTTACGGGAAAGGCAAAACTCGTTTCCTTGTACTCGCATTTAGCTGTTTAGGGCTGCTTATAGGGAGCGCGGCCGGTGGAGAACCACAGCAAGCCAGAAAAAGTCCTTCGTGCAAGACACTGAGAACAATGGCAAGAGTATATATGGCCTATGGAGAATACACAAAGGCACAACCGCTGGCAGAGCGGGCATTGACTCTGGCACAAAAAAATTGCGAGTCCGATTCCGAACTTGCCATGTGCCTGATTGATTTGGCGACGCTTTATAAGAATCAAAACAATCTGCTCGATGCTGAAAAGATGTGCAAGCTGGGTCTGAAACTACAGAAAAAAGCTCTTTACGAAAAGCATCCTTACGTGGCTTACACATTCAGAACTTTAGGGGCAATCTACCAGGAGCAGGGCAAGTATGACAAAGCCGGGTCCGCTTTGGACGAAGCAATGGCTATTATGCTCGACAGTCATACTGAAAATGACAAGGCGTTGGTCCCATTCTGGGTGGATATTGCCGGCCTTCTCGTTGCAAAGCGTGATTTCAAAGAAGCCGAAAGTTACTATCAAAGGGTAATGACCTTAATCAACAGCAGTTACGGGCCGGAGCACCTTTACACGGCAAATGTCCTTGGCAATGTAGCAAGACTTTATACGCTACAGGGAAGGTACGATGAAGCGGAAGAGCTGATTGACCGTACAGTAGCAACACAGGAAAAAATTTACGGCCCTGACAACCACCTTATAGCGCCGAGCTGGTTGACCAAAGCAAGAGTGTGTCAGGCAAAGGGCAACTACGTCCGTTCAGAGAAATTGATTGAAAAGGCGCTGTCCGCAGTTAGAAAAACCGGCAACCTGGCCATATACGCAAAGCTCGAACGACGTGTAGAGGAAATCCGCGCAGGCAGCCAGACCACTTCCGGCCCGGTCGCAAAGGCCGTAGGTGGTTAAATTACCACCCTCAAGATAGACTGTAAAAAATAAGCCCGCCCCTTTTGGGGACAGGCTTATTTGGTTAAACAATCAATAATCTGTTGCTTCTAATTCACCTTATTATTCGCCGAAAGTTTCACCACTCTCCAAACGTGTTGCAACAAATGCGGCGATGTTGCTGTTATCGCTCTCCGTTATGCCTGTACCGTATTTTCCCATAAGAAAGGCGATAGAATCACCATCAGCTACCGGTGAACCCATTTCAGTGTCCAGAACAGCTAAATATCGAACGAAAGCATCGATGTATTCTATAGCTGTAGCGTACTGGGTGCCATCGTTGACGCGTCCTGCGAATGCTGTAGCAATCGAGGTAGCCATTTCCGGCGTGAACGGTGCACCAGCCGGTGCCACCGTGTTAAATACCTGATTCATCGCAGCCATTCCGGACCCGTCTTCATCCCTCAAAATTGTAGCAGCGTTAAGGAGCCTTGCGCAGCTCTCGCAAGGCTGGATATTCGTGTTGAGGGCGAAAGAATTGGCCAGGGACACTTGAATGGTGTCTCCCGGAACTCCAAGCTCCACGGACACTGCGGCAACCAGAACAGGACAGCCTGCAAATCCTAACGTTAGCGGTTCAACTGCCTGACCTGCTTCCTCATAAAGAGGAGCTGGGGGCGTCGGGTCTTCGAGGACCCAGGCCCTGCCGTCCGTGATATCGGGATTATCAAGGCCGGCACCACGGAGAATGTAGTCACCACCGATAAATTCCTCAAAGGCCGCTATCGCAGCCGGGTCACCGGCAAAGGGCAGACGACCGAAAGTAACAGCCTGGAATAGCCATTCGGTTATGCGAGAAACAACCTCCAGCCTGTCAACATCGAAGAACCTAACTTGCGGTTCTGCTGCTACAGTGTCCCCATTCGGTACCGGTGTCTCGCCAAATTCTCCCAGGGTAACGGTGTCATACGCATCGATAACCATAGTTCCCTGTGGTTCAAATTCGGGTGTGGGTTCATAATCACCATTGCCATTGGTGCTGACAGCGAGGAAGCCATTCACTCTGGGGTTAGACATAATGCTGACCGACCCGCCGAAATGGACATCGCCCTGTCCGGCAGTGGTATCTGTTCCTGTGCTCGCCAGGTAGATTGCCACATCAATAGGTTCGCCTTCGTCCCTGAGAACCCCACCAATCGTTGCAGTCGCAGGGTCACCATCATCTAATAAACCAACAGCCGGACGGTCATCGGCATATAACGTTAAACCTCCAATACTGTCTAAATATCCTTCAAGAAGGTCTTTAAGGTCAGCGAAATCTCGGATTTCGTCTACGTCATATCCAAGATACTCTTCGAAGTCTTGCTTGAGTTTGTCAATAGGAGAGGTGCCAAACTTATTCTCCAGGCTATCTATGTAGTTGTCAAAAGCCTCCTGGTTGTCAATGCCTGTAAGGTCGAATTCTTCAGAAGTAGTGTAGTACATTCCATCGGCTATTAGTTCGGAACTCGTCCCGAACTTCAAGTCATCCTTGCTTATAATCACGATTGCCGCCTTTTTGTCCGGGTCGAGAGGCAGCTCAACACCCATGTCATCAGCCTGGCTGGAATAGCCTTCTATGGTAACATTGAGTGTATCATTGTCGAGGCCGTCTTCGGTATAGATCTTGCCGTTCTCGGAG
>JAIVYN010000268.1:0-4905 GCA_048635425.1 Candidatus Aegiribacteria sp. | reverse complement strand
GCAACCAATCAGTAAAATCATTTTTTACAACTATGGTTTCATGGTATTGGTAAATGGATATACGCATAAAAATGACCCAACCAATTGACACAGCAATCCATACCCTTATCTTGCCGGAAATATGTTTTTTCATACTATTTTACTCTATTACTTTTCTTTTTCATTAGGGACAGTGGGGCTGTTGAAAAAGCCCGTGTTTTCCTTCAACATGTAGGAGCATTTACAATACATCCGTCCTAATCCTGACGCATAAATCCAAGATGTCTCGCATCGTTGTTCGCTAACGTAAGCATCTACATTAGTGCAGTGGGAATTAAAAGAGATTTTTAGCGAAATATCTCAGATTTGTAGGGTGGGGCTTGCCCCACCATAACCATGTCGATAATATACGTTCTATGCCAAATTAATAAGAGAAGCCATCGCAAAAACAAGAAGATCACGGCGGCCCTTCGATATCGTTGCTTTCAGCGCCATGTTGATTACATTCATTATAATCCGGTCAAACATGGATTGGTACAGAATGTTGAAGAGTGGCCTTGGTCAACATATCACAAATATGTAAACGAAGGATTCTACGGTCGAGTGAACAATTTCGAACATATCACGAAAGTGAACACAGAAGGTTTCGGCGAATAAAAACGGTGGGGCAAGCCCCACCCTGATATGGAACGACCTTTGTCAAATGTTATTTTTCTATTTTTATTTCATCATTTTTATTTGACGCTTAATAGCGTGGGCTGCTTCGACAATGAATCAGTCTGATATTCGTGGATTACCCTGATCAATCAGGGCAGAGCCGACATTGATATTCTTCGTCGCAAGCTTTGCGTTCTACAGTCATGAGTTCAGTCCGTATGAAACGGGCCTATCATATAGGGTGGCCGCAAGTAGCTTTGTTGTGCCCACGCCGTCAAGCATCATAAAATCCTTAATTAAATCATAAAATATCTTCGGTGGAGGGCTGATGAAAAAAAAGATTAAATCATCAGGCCGCATCCTTTGTATTTTTCCTTGCGTGGTATTGCGTAACTACAAACCAGATAAATCCCGCGAGTTCTCTGGCTACTGCAATATTTGCTTTACAGGGCATTTTGCCGTTATTTACCAGATGCCGATGTCGTTTACTTAATCTTCGTCCTGCTGCATCGGCAATTTCGATAGCCCACTGTGGTTGCCCCTTTCTTCGCTTCTTGAGTGCTGTTGACGGGACATACCTGTGTCGGTAATGCCAGGAAGTTTCGTTTAGCAGACGTCGAATACGTTTATTTCCCGCTTTTGTTATCGACCCTTTTTTCTGTTTGTCGCCGCTCGAATCTTCCGAAGGTGTCAGTCCAAGATAGCTCATCAGATAACGCGGCGACTCGAAGCGTCCAAACTCAAATATCTCAGTTAATGTCGTGATTGCAGTGAGGGTGTCAATGCCGTGGAAGCAGCGCAATAGGCCAACGATTTCTTTATATTCTTTCGAGTTGGCCAGAAGCTCAACCTCTTTGTCCAAAGTTTCCAGTCGCCCAATGCAATAGATCATCTCGTTAAAATAATTCTCAAAAACACTTGTGAGCATAGATTCCGTAAATTCGATAGTGCGCAGCCATGTAATATGCTTTTGCGTCCAATGACGACCATTGCTGTAAACATAGCCGTGACGTGTTAAGAACTTGAGAAGCTGATGACGAATCCTTTTGAGGTTTTCCTTGGCCGTTTCACGAAGCCGGGTTAGTTCTCTGGCAGCTTCCTGGTGTTCGTTAGGGGCATGTACCTCGGTGAGCAGCCCTGCTTTGAACATCATAAGTAATTTTTTGGCATCTCTGCGGTCTGTCTTGACTCTCTCGCCTGGCTTTCTTGGAACCAGCGATGGGGCAATGACACTGCATCGGCAATCAAATTGCTCGATCCGGCGTTTGAGAGTAAAACCGCATACGCCGGCTTCATAACAGAACTCAACTTCTCCCGGTGCCTGTTTGGTGATCTTTTTCACCATTTTTTTAATATCCCGAACTGTATTGTTGATGGTAAACTCGACGATCTCCTCCTGGCAGGGGTAATGCAGTGCGATTTTGTGCTGTTTTTTGTGTGTGTCCATAGCAACATATGTTATAGTATTTTCCATGATCGATCGGTCCTTTCAATTGTATGCGGCTCTGTTGCCGCAAGGCTAATAATCCGCGATTATCGGTGGCTACGTACCACTTGTCGCATAAGTCTTTTATCGGCTTATAACGACCTTTACAATCACGGGGGCCGGTCGTTCCATATTTTCTACACCTGCTACTGGTCGTTAGTGCGGAGTGAGCTAAAGTGAACTAAAGTGAACTAAAGTGACTAAAGTGCCTAAAGTGAGCTAAAGTTGGATTCTCGATTCTGAATTCTCGATACTCGATGCTGGATTCTGGATTCTCGATGCTGGGTGAAGGGGAAGGTTAGGCTGTTCAAGGTTGTCGCTTAAATGAGGTTTACCGGGAAAGAGAATTTCTTGCAATCTCAATGGAATTTTGGTATTATTGGACTTGTGGCACGTGCGAAATGCCAGCCTGAAAAAATTGTCGATTTAGCCTTAGACAAATCTATGAAAGAAAAAACGATGAATTTTAGGCATAAGGCAAGAGCGTTTACGTTAATAGAACTATTGGTGGTGATTGCTATCATTGCTTTATTGTTGGCGATCCTAATGCCCGCCATGCGAAAGATCAAGGAGATGGGACGGGAACAAGTCTGCAAATCGAATTTACGGAATATTGGAATAGCCGTGTTAATGTACCTCGACGACTACAACCGCACATTGCCTAATACCGAGAGTGCCAACGAATTTCTGTGGTACGAGTCAGACGGTGTTACTTACCGAAGACCCGGTTCCAGCGATAGTTATTGGGGTCTCTACTACAAAGATTACCTGAAAGAGACGAAGATATTCGGCTGTCCGAGCTTGCAACGTGTTCCCGAAGGATTAATATACTCGTATGGTGATTTTCCCGACCCTTCTAAACTAATTCAGCAAGCAGCGTTTGGTCTGAATTTTCGTCCCGAAGCCCAAGAACGGAATACAAATACTATATATCGTCTTGATGAATTCATTTTTTGCAAGGACCACGCTGAACCAAGACCGGGATGTACCACCAGAGATGGGTTTCATAATGATGACAGACCTGGCGCTATGAATCTAACGCAATATCGAAAAAGTATAGGGGGCAGCCGCTGGATCAACTATCGGCAAATCTTCAGACATAATATAAGGCGTCATGAAGACGAGAGAACCGGGGGACGAGCCAATGTCTTATGGCTGGACGGACATGTCAGTTCCATCGAAGAAACTACGGGAGACGATGTGGAACTAAGGTGGTATACAGGCAATAAGCCTTTACGTCTTTTCTGAATAATCCGTTGCCAATGGTCGTCAAGACGGGAATCTTCCGCCCGAAAGTCAGAGTATCGAAGCACTTTATAGAATCCACTTAACAATATGATAGCCAGAATTCTCTTGGCCGTCAACACCTCGACCAGCCGGCGGAAAGGCGAGTGCAATAACGAAATTTCATCTTTGGGCCCGGTTCCGAATAGGGCTTAAATTTTTTTCAAATTTTTTATTTTTTTCCGGATATGGCTTGACAGACGGCAAATTTGTGTTATACTTGTAATAGTTGAAATAGTACAAATACTGAGGTTGATTTATGCAGTTTCGTATAGACAACGCATCCGACAGGGCAGTTTACCAGCAGATAATGGACCAAATCAAGCGTGACATTGCCTTAGGCAGGCTCATCAAAAATGAAAAGCTGCCTACGGTAAGGCAATTAGCCGGCCAGATTGCCCTAAATCCCAACACAATAGCCAAGGCCTATCGACAATTGGAGCAGGAGGGCATTATTGTTACCAAGGCCGGTGCGGGTGCTTTTGTCGCGAATCTTGACAGTAATTTGAGCAGGTCGGTCAGAAAAAAACTCATTTCCGAGGAACTCGAGCGAATCACAGTTGAAGCATATCATATGCAAATTGACGGGCAAACGCTGTTGGAGTGGTTCAATAACGCAGTTGTCAAATTCAATTTGCCTTCGAAGAAAGGGTGACCGAATGGATGAGAACGTTATCAAAGTGGAAAATCTTGTCAAATATTTTGATGGACGGTGTGTCCTGGATGGCATCAATCTAAAGGTGCCGCGGGGCTGCATCTACGGGCTGCTGGGGCGAAACGGCTCCGGCAAGACAACGATTATTCGGATTCTCCTGGGCCTGGAACCGCCAACGCGCGGACGGACCTTCCTTTTGGACGCCGAATCGACGGAGCTTTCCGCCAAGCTCCACAGCCGGATCGGCTACGTTGCAGAAGGGCACAACCTTATCCAGAACTACAGGGTCGGGCGGCTTATAAAGCTCTGCAAAGACCTTTCTCTGCGGTGGAACGACGAGTTTTTTAACCATCTGATAGAAACATTCCGCTTACCGGCCGACCGCAAGGTAAAAGAGCTTTCAATCGGTATGCGAGCGCAATTGAACCTCGCGCTGGCTATGGCGATAGACCCTGAGCTGCTTATCTTCGATGACCCGACGCTGGGACTTGATACCGTTGCCCGCCGGCAGTTCCTCGAGCTTGCCATCGAGCTCATCCAGCAGCAGGGCCGAACCATTTTGTTCTGCTCCCATATCCTCAGCGACGTGGAGCGAATCGCCGATAAGATAGGAATACTCGCCGCCGGCAAGCTCGTTGTGGATTGTCCGCTTGAAGAGCTTAAAGAGCGGGTCAAAAAATTGCGGGTAATCTTCCCCGAATCCGCACCGGCGAATCTCCATCTGACGGAGATTATAAATCAGCAAATCCAGGGCCGGGAGATGGTAATAACCGTTGCCAACTGGAATAAGCAGAAACAAACTGCTCTCGAAATTTTCAAGCCCTCAAGCTGCACCGAAATACCG
>JAIVYN010000267.1:0-4913 GCA_048635425.1 Candidatus Aegiribacteria sp. | reverse complement strand
TACGTCGGCCCGGACTATTTGAGATTCGACTTTACCTATCCCAAAGCACCCACTGTCAAAGAACTAAAAAAGGTTGAGGATTTGGTCAGAGAAAAAATCGCCTCCGACCTGCCATTAACCTGTGTGGTGATGCCAAGGTCGGAGGCGGAAAAACTGGGGGCTATGGCACTATTCGGCGAAAAGTATGGAAATGAGGTCCGGGTGGTGGCTATCGGTGCAGCAAACGAAAAACTGCTTGAAGAAGCTTTTTCGCGAGAATTCTGCGGTGGGACGCACTGCGATAATACGGGACAAATCGGCGGCTTTAAGATAATCAAAGAAGAGAGCATCTCCGCCGGCGTTCGCAGGATTACCGCCCTTACCGGCACCGGCCTTAACGCCTGTCTCGAAAAAGCAAGCGACATCGTCGATGAGCTTTCAGCGATGTTGAAAGTCCCCTCCGAAGCGCTGGTTGACAGGGTCGGCCAGTTGATAAAGGACAATAAAAAGCTTTCCAAAGAGCTCAGGTCCGCGGCCAAGGCATCCGGCTCGGACGTTATGGCCGAGGCAAAACAGATTCTCCAAAAATGTGAAAAAATCAATGAATCCTCCATAATCATCGGCCGACTGCAGAACACACGTATCGAGCAGGCCCGCGAAGCTGTCGATATGCTCAAGAAGAAGGCAAAATCCGCCGCTATCGTTTTGGGCTTCGGCAAGGACGATAAGGCGACACTGCTGGCAGGTATGACAGATGATCTCATTAAGAAGGGCCTAAAGGCCGGCGACATCGTCAAGGCAATCGCACCGATAATTGATGGCGGCGGGGGAGGACGGCCTCAAATGGCACAGGCCGGCGGAAAAAATCCAAAAAAAATCAACGACGCCCTTAAAGAGGCCGCAGAGCTGATAAAAGAAAAATTAGTACCCTGACAATTATGATTTTTGCCGCCCAGCTAAATAATCCCCAGTGAAACTGGGGGCTAAGGACTTGTAAATAAATTATCTTCCATTTTTGGCTGGCTGCGGCTGCGGCTGGCGGTGTCAGCAAAACTCGGACTACCAACCAGTAGGCCTGCGTTTTGCTTCCTTGCCAGTCTTGTCCTCGCTGGAGCCAAAACGAAACCTAATTTCTTTACCAGTCCCAAATATATTTTTTTATACGGCAAAACCGCAAAATATTCAGGCAGGATTGAAAGTGGGTGAAGCGGGCTCTTTTATCAGGTTTTACTGTGACAACTGTGGCTACAAATCCACCGTCTCCGAAAGCTACGCAGGCAAACAAATTAGATGCCCTCAATGCTATTATATAATCCACATTCCCAAAGCCCAGCCCAAAGTGACCACACCAAATCAAAATGGTTCCGAGCAAATAAAAACCACCTCCAAAAACTCCGACTATGATTTAACTCTTTTGAATATCTCGGAGAAAGAAAAACTTTCCACTTTTCAAAGGGGCCAAACCGGCATCTATGAGGAAACTGGTGTGCACGAGCAGGAACTCGAGGAAGAATCTCAGGTGGAAGCCGAACCATTTGATGAACGCAGGCTGCCGTGGCTCATAGACATATTTCTATATCCATTCAGCGTACCGGGCTTGAAGAGTCTTGCGATTTTCATTGGAGTACCGCTGTTAATCGATATTCTGGGGACGATTCTTCCTATCCAGCTTTCTTGTCTTTTCTTTCTTGTCACTATAGTTATAAATATTTTTATTTTCGTTTACATATATTGGTATTTTGTTGAATGTGTCCGCGATAGTGCCGATGGGGGGGTGCGAGCGCCTGAGGGATTAGGTTCGACTCCCGGTTTTATGGGTATGTTCTGGCAGACGGTGAACGTAATTGGTTGTCTTGCGATTTTCTTTACGCCGTTTGGTCTTTACATGCTGTTTGCCAGGAGAGCCGACATAATTTTCTGGCTGTTACTAATCTATGCGGTCTTCTTTTTTCCGATGGGGTTGTTGGCCACTATTATGTTCGACTCGGCTATCGGCCTTAACCCTCGTTTGCTCATTCGCTCAATATCCAGCACATTTTACCCATACTGCGGGCTTGTTTTATTGTTTGTTACACCGGTTGTGGTAATCGGTATGCTCTACACGGAAGTGCAGGAATCGAAGCTTTGGATTTTTATCATTCGTTCTGTCGTTACCTATTTAGTATTGGTAGCCGCTCACATCTTGGGACGGTTCCACTGGCGGTATCAGGATAAATTCAACTGGGAAGTGTAACTTGCGATAATATCCTTGAATATAAGAGGGAAAAAATATAATCACAGGTGATTTAGGCCGAAGAAATTTGTCTCCGGCGCGTATTATTTCATAGAGCAGGTCTATAGTACAGCCATTGAGTATGTGAAAACTTCGAGGTCTGGCAAAAAGGCTTGAAGATGGATAAGGCGGATTTTAAAATTGAGTTTCACTGCAAAAGCTGTGTCCGGAAGTTCAGCGTCCCTGAAACCAGTGCCGGCAAAAAAGGCAAATGCCCAAGGTGCAAGAATATAGTTGTTGTTCCGGAAATACAGGCCACAAGCCCCCTCACAGAGCAAAGTAATTCGGGAGTTCCCGAAGTCAGCTCAAAGAGCTCCACTGATAATTTAACCCTCCTAAATGCCTTAGAAAAAGACAAAATTCAAGACGAACCAATCGGTCTATCCAGCGTCCCTGAACAAGCCACCAAATACGAACAGGAACTTGAAGAAGAGCCGCCGGTTGACACGGAGTCTCCGGCCGAGCGCAAACTGCCCTGGTTTATCGATATATTTCTCTATCCGATAAGCATACCATGCCTGATAACCCTCGGAATTATAATCTCAATACCATTGCTGATTAATATTGCGGTAGGTTTACTGGGTCCCTTCGGTCTTTTCGTATTGGTCCCTGGTTTCTTTATAAATATCGTCATTAGCTTGTACTTCTTATGGTACATTGCCGAGTGTGTTCGTGACAGTGCCGATGGCGGAATCCGGGCGCCTGAAACTTTAGCTAACACCCCAGGCTTGAGTGACCTGTTGCTGCAATTGTTCCGTTTACTCGTGTGCCTGCTTATCTTCGCGGGGCCGGTGGGTTATTATTTTGTCAAGACCCATAGACTTGATGCAATCTTCTGGTCTTTATTGGCCTACGCCGTATTTTTTTTGCCGATGGGTTTATTAGCCGTCACTCTATTTGATTCTATACGCGGTCTTAATCCTTTTCTACTCGTCGGCTCAATCTTCAGTACTTTTTTCACATACTGTGGACTTATTCTAATTTTAGGGGCGGTCGCGATGACTGTTATAGCTTTGCCAAGGATGCTATCCGGCAAATGGGCAGTTTTTGTTTCGGCTTACCTCGTTATGTACATTCTGCTGGTTGTGGCCCATTTGTTGGGGCGCTTCTACTGGCGGTATCAGGAAAAACTCAACTGGGAAGTGTAGTACAAACAGTCATTGCGAGGCTTTTTTTAGCCGAAGCAATCTCCGACGCTACAATTGAGATTGCCGCACTCGGCTGCGCCTCGCTCGCAATGACAACAATGCAATATTATTGCTGCCGGATTCTTATACTTTTTGCGTGGGCGTCCAGCCCTTCAACCTCAGCCAAACGAATAATATCCTCCGCACTTGCAGCTAACTTTTGCCTATCGTATTCAATAATACTCGTTGACTTAATAAAATCGTTGGCGCTTAAAGCACTAAAAAATCTTGCGCTAGTACCCGTTGGTAACGTATGGCTCGGGCCAGCCCAGTAATCTCCAACTGCTACTGGGCTATAATCACCGATAAATATCGCCCCTGCATTTCTAATCTGGTCAGCAACTTTTCTGCTCTCATTTCCACACTGGATTTGCACGTGTTCTGCTGCAAAAACATTTGCGTAGTCAATTACATCTTCCATATCGTTAAATACGACAATGCCACCGAATTCCTCAATACATTTTATCGTTTCTTCTGCGCGGTTTAGTTGCTTTACCTGATTTTTGAGTTGTGAGAGAACTTCTACAGCTAATTTTTGCGAGTCCGTCAACACAACAGCGCTACCCGGCGCATGTTCTGCCTGACTTAACATATCGGCGGCAATCCAAGCGGGGTTTGCTTTGTCATTTGCAATTATCAAGACTTCACTCGGCCCGGCTATCGAATCAATACCAACCATCCCGAGCACTTTTTTCTTTGCCATCTGTACCCATTGATTACCAGGCCCGACTATCTTGTCCACATTAGGTTTAATTATTTCAGTTCCTATCGCTAAAGCCATTACAGCCTGTGCACCACCGATACGATATACTTCTTTAATTTCTAATTCGTGGCAAACTGCTAAGATTACTGGGTGAATACTGCCCTTGTACCTGGGGGGTGAAACTACTACAGTTTCTTTCACACCTGCTACCTGAGCAGGTACGGCCGTCATTATTACCGTAGAAGGAAGCGGCGCAGAAGCACCCGGCACACAAATACCAACCCGTTTTATTGGTGTGTACTTTATTCCCGGATGCTTGAAGTTGCCTACAAAGATTTCAGTTTGATATTTCCTGACATTTTCAATTGCCTGACGAATTGACTTCAGAAGATTTTTGTCAATTTCTACATGGGCATTTTCCAATTCCTCTTTACTAATTCGGAATTGTTCCGGTGCAAGTTTGATACCATCAAACTTCTCTGTGTATTCTGACACTGCTGAATCTTTGCGTTTCGCTACTTGCTCAAGAATATCATCTAACTGCTTATCTTTACTATCACCAAAGTGCGTGGCTTCAAATACAACCTTACGAATCTGTACAAACCTTTCACCAAAGTCCGGCTGGGAGGAAGAAATCAGGATTTGGTCGAGTTCGTGGGGCACGGTTGACTCCTTTATCTGTCGAAGTTTTGGTGGCTGTAAACTCGGGTTGCCTTTTGCGGCAGTAGATAGTTTTCGCCTTTGTACTTAGTTATAATCCCTGCTATTTTAA
>JAIVYN010000266.1:0-4844 GCA_048635425.1 Candidatus Aegiribacteria sp. | reverse complement strand
GCCGTTGGTTCGGCTTCTGTCAAGTTGAATCCGAATAAGCTCTCCTGTAAGCTCGGGCCAATAACCGTTTTTAAGAATGGTACGCCGAAAAAATTCGATGCAAAAAAGGCAAGTAAGGTCGTTTCTCAAACCGAGCACACCATAACCGTGGATTTAGGGGCAGGCAAAGCGGAAGATTTTTGCTTCGGCTGCGATTTAAGCGCCGAATATGTAAGAATCAATGCTGATTACCACACATAACAGAAATCAGAAGACAGAAGTCAGAAAACAGAAGTCAGAAGTTTGCGGAGTTTTGGCTTATTTTCGGTTTTCCCACAATAAAACAGTTGAAAAACCAATCTATTTAGTTAAACTGCGGGCAAATTTATGTCTGTTATAGCAGTAGTACTCTATAGCATGTGATTTGTATGGTTGTCATTGCGAGGCCTGCTTTGCAGGCCGTGGCAATCTCATCCATTATTCTTTAGATTGCTTCGCTTCGCTCGCAATGACACCCGTCATTTGAGTTGTTACAGAGTAGTAGGGACAATAATCAAATTCGAAAAGGAGTAAAAAAGTGAAAGTTATTAAGAGCCCCCTTGGATTTTTGGTGCCGAGTTTTGCATTTAGTGCGGTGGCAATGGCGGCGGAAGGCACAGGACCGGCTGAGATGGCCGGGACGCCCTGGAGCTGGTGGATTGCGCCGGTAGCGGCAGTGTTGGCGCTGGGATTTGCCTACTATTTCTATAAGAAGGTGATGGCCGCCCCGGAAGGCACTGAAAAAATGATAAGCATTGCCAACCATGTGCGAGAAGGGGCATACGCGTATCTGTTCCGGCAGTACAGCGTTGTCTCGCTGGTATTTTTGATTCTTCTGGTCATCTTCGCGATCTGCGCTTATCTGGGTGTTCAAAACCCGTTTGTTCCGGTGGCATTTCTGACAGGTGGTTTTTTCAGCGGGCTGTGCGGCTTTTTAGGTATGAAAACGGCGACAAACGCCTCATCCCGTACCGCTCAGGGCGCCAGCGTGAGTTTGAATCGCGGGCTGCAGGTCGCTTTTCGTTCGGGCGCTGTTATGGGCCTGGTCGTTGTGGGCTTCGGCCTGCTGGATATTTCACTGTGGTATCTTGTTCTTGATAAGATTGTTTACACAGCGGCAAATATGGAAACAGGACTGAGATTTTTGGGATTGCAGCTTGTGCCCGAAGCTATGGACGCACATCATAAACTTGTAGAAATTACAACAACGATGATAACATTTGGTATGGGCGCCTCGACCCAGGCCTTGTTTGCCCGTGTCGGCGGCGGAATTTACACCAAAGCCGCAGACGTCGGAGCAGACTTAGTTGGCAAGGTCGAAGCCGGAATCCCGGAAGATGACCCCAGAAACCCGGCCACAATCGCTGACAACGTCGGCGACAACGTCGGTGATGTTGCCGGCATGGGTGCCGACCTGTACGAAAGTTACTGCGGTTCAATCCTTGCAACAGCCGCATTAGGAGCGGCCTTGACGCTGTCATCACAGCAGGTTCTCAAGGCTGTTCTTGCCCCGATGCTTGTTGCGGGCATAGGTATTCTACTTTCGATTTTGGGTATCTTTATGGTTCGCTGCAAGGAGGACGCCAGCCAGAAGAACCTGCTTCGGGCATTGCTTTTCGGAACCCTCGGCAGTTCGGTGTTGATTATTTTCGCTGTGGCAGGCCTGGCCTGGGCCGAGTGGGTTACCTGGGGAATCTTTGGCTCGGTTATTTCAGGCTTAGTTGCCGGCGTGCTCATAGGTCAGTTTACCGAATACTACACATCTGACGAATACAGCCCGACACGAGGTATCGCCGAGCAGACAAAAATGGGGGCTGCAACAACAATTATCGACGGCCTTGCAACCGGTATGTATTCAGCAGGCCTGCCGGTGATAACGATTGTAATTGGAATTTTATGTGCCTTTGGTTTTGCCGGCGGTTTCTCAAATATCTCGATGGGGCTTTACGGTATCGGCTTTGCCGCAGTCGGAATGCTCTCCACGTTAGGCATTACTTTGGCAACCGACGCATACGGCCCGATTGCGGACAACGCCGGCGGAAATGCCGAGATGAGCGGCCTCGGCCCGGAGGTCAGAAAGAGAACCGATGCCCTCGACGCCTTAGGCAATACTACCGCAGCGACTGGGAAGGGCTTTGCTATCGCCTCAGCGGCTTTGACGGCTATGGCACTTTTGGCGGCGTATCTCGAGGAGGTTCGTATATGGATTGGCCGACTCGCATTAGAAAGTGCCGATGGAATATATCGCGTTGGTGAGGTGGCGTTTTCGGCTACGGATGGTGTTGCCGGCGCCATCAATGTCAAGACCGCCTCCATTATGTATTTCGTCGATGCCTACGGCCTCAATATTATGAATCCCAAGTTAATCGGCGGCCTGTTCCTTGGCGCTATGATGGCCTTTGTATTCTGTGCTATGACAATGAAGGCGGTCGGCAGGACCGCAGGGACTATGGTCAATGAGGTCCGGCGGCAGTTCAAGGAAATAGCCGGCATTATGGAAGGGACGGGCCAGCCCGATTACGCCCGCTGCGTTTCTATTTCCACACGCGGCGCGCAAAAAGAGATGATTCTACCTTCGCTGCTCGCTATAATCATTCCTGTTGTGACGGGGCTGCTCTTAGGTGTAGCAGGTGTGATGGGGCTTTTGGCAGGCGGATTAAGCTGTGGTTTTGTTCTTGCTATTACGCTCAACAACGCCGGCGGGGCCTGGGACAACGCAAAAAAATATATCGAAAAAGGCGCCCTCGGCGGCAAAGGCTCAGATGCACACAAGGCCGCCGTCGTCGGTGACACCGTTGGCGACCCCTGCAAGGACACCTCAGGGCCAAGCCTGAACATTCTTATAAAGCTGATGACGATGGTTAGCGTGGTCTTCTCAGGCGTTATAGTAAAATTAGCCCCCGTTATCAGTGGCTGGCTCGGCCTCGGCGGTAAATAAAATTTGTTTATGAGGTAGCCCATTCTTGCCGAAAAAAGAGAATGAGGTGAAAAATGGGTATTAGGTATCATTGTACAGATAGTCGGGTAGTTTTATTTGTATTGTTTTTGTTTCTTTTACTTTTATTCATCTGGAAGGTGCCTGCTTGTTATTAAACACTCCTCAGTTGACATAACTGACTAATAAAGTTAATCTATCAGGGTGGCCAAACGGGCCGCCCTTTTTTTATTGAAGATGAGGACATGAGGTTTGACAAAAAAACGAAGTGCCAAGGCAAAACCCATTAAAGATTCTACAAGCGAGCACCGGCAGCGAAAAGAGAAGGTTGCTGATGCCACAAAGGCATTTGCTCTGGCCGCAGCTAAGGTGGCGGCTGAGAGGCATTGCAGTGATATTACCGTTCTGGATTTGAGGGGCAAATCGCCTGCTACCGATTATTTTGTAATCGCCACCGGCACAAGCGACAGGCAAATGCGTACCGTTGCCGATGAAATCTGTGAAGCTGCGAGAGAACAGGGTCTGCAGCGCTTCGGCCGGGCCGGCTATGAACAGGCACGCTGGATTCTGCTGGACTTTGTCGATGTTGTTATCCACATCTTTGACAGCGAATATCGTGACTACTATGACCTGGAACTGCTCTGGGGCGACGCGGAAAGATTGGTTATTGATGAGTGAATATATTATGTATAAAACCTTTGAAAAATGTCATTGCGAGGCCCGAAGGGCCGTGGCAATCTCTTATGTGACAGGCAGAAAAGCCGTCGTTGTGTTTGAGATTGCTTCGCTTCGCTCGCAATGACTTACTCCGACCTGATGTTTTCAACATAGCAATGGGACTATTGAATGAAGCCAACCGTTGACATACTTGAGGAGCGGATTAGTACAGCGATGGCCATTGCTACGGGCTGCGATGACTGTGCCGCCATAGTCAGACCTTCTACCGACCCTAAGTTCGGCGATTATCAGGCCAACGGTGTAATGGCATTGGCCAAAAAGCTCAAAACCAATCCCCGCAAACTTGCCGAAGAGATAGTGAAGAATTTGGATCTCAGCGATATTTGCGAGCCGCCGGAAGTTGCAGGCCCGGGTTTTATTAACTTGCGATTAAAAACCGATTTCCTTGGAACTGCTGTAGTCGAAATTTATAACCACTACGTGCAGGAGGAATATCCTGGGGGTGTTTTTCGGCCTCTTCCGAGGTTTGGCATCGATAAGGTCAGTAACCCAAAGACTATCGTCGTTGATTTTTCAAGCCCGAATATTGCCAAAGAAATGCATGTCGGTCATCTGCGAAGTACAATTATTGGTGATTGCATTTGCAATATACTTGAATTTCTTGGCCACAATGTTATCCGCCAAAACCATATCGGCGACTGGGGTACACATTTTGGAATGCTTTGCGCACTTTATGAGAGAAAACGAGATGAAGCAATTAAGCGTGGGGGAGAGTCCTTTCCTTATATGCCCTTAGCTGATCTTGAGGCTTTCTATAAGGAAGCCAAACAATTATTTGACACTGATCAAGACTTTGCTCGGGATGCACGCGAGGCAATTGCAGGTTTGCATTCTGGTAATCAGATCTGGCTTGCCCGTTGGAGAGAAATTATCCGCGCGTCTAAAGAACATTATGAGCAAATCTACAAGGACTTAAAAGTAAGACTGTATGACCATCACATACGCGGTGAAAGTGAATATAAGAACGACCTACCAAATGTGATTATTGACCTCAAGAAAAACAAATGGGCTAAAGAGTCTGATGGTGCGGTTTGTGTTTTTCCGCCGGGGTTTAAGAATAAAGAGGGGCAGCCTTTGCCGTTTATTATTCAGAAGTCCGATGGTGCATATCTTTATGCCACGACGGATTTGGCGGCGATGCGTTACCGAATTG
>JAIVYN010000265.1:0-4939 GCA_048635425.1 Candidatus Aegiribacteria sp. | reverse complement strand
GGGCCCCAGAGGCACAAATTTCCCCCCGCCTGCCCCAAATTTGAGCCTCTGCCCAAACGATTTTTCTCTCCAAACAGCTCCAAGGCCCTGATCTGTTTGGTCCACCTACGCATTAACCGGATGAACCAAAAAAAATACCCTCTCCGGACAACTTGTAGCATTCTTCAAGCTTTTGAAAAGATAAATAACCCCGATAACAGTCTTAAAAAAGCGGATTTCTATATCCCAGTCAAATAAAAAAGATTTTTTGAATTTTTTTAAAAATATACTTGCTAAGTTGCCGCAAGTAGTACATAATGTATTAATGGTATTAATACAATTTTCTTAATAGTGGATTCGTTGAACTCGAAGAAAGCTCTTATAGAAAAGGAAAATAGTCCTAATGCCTTTGTGGATACAGATATTGCCCGGTTCTGGTGAGCCTATTTATGTTCAGGTTGCTGAACAGATAAGCAAGGCCATCGCCAGGGGTGAGTTGGCAAGCGGTGACAAACTGCCAGCAGTCAGAAAACTTGCGGCAGAGCTGGTGATTAATCCCAATACCGCTGCCAGGGCTTACAGCCGATTAGAACAGGCTGGGCTGGTTACAACCAAAACCGGCTCCGGCACGTTCGTCAGCGACCCGAAGCTGCGCAGAACTGACGCCGCAGATATCAATATGCTTGCCGAGAGAATGGATACCCTCATTACCAGGGGCCTGAACCTGGGTCTCGAAACTCAGGATTTAATCTCACTGTTCGAAAGCAGACTGGCGAAATTCGGTAACAAATCAAATAAGCGGGAAGAAGAGAAATGAATGAGATAGTATTGGAAACAAAAGCCCTTACCAAATATTACGACAGCACCCTTGCAGTTGACCACATCGATTTGAAGATACCGTGTGGCTGCATCTGCGGATTCGTGGGCCGAAACGGGGCAGGAAAAACCACCGCCATCAAGTTAATGTTAGGCCTGTTAAGACCCACAGCAGGCTCATCAAGATTATTAGGCTGTGATTCGACAGCGCTAACGCCTGCGATTCGTCAGCGCATAGGTTATGTAACGGAAGGTCACAGGCTGTTTCGCTGGATGAGTATCGGCGGATTAGAGAAATTTCAGCGGTCGTTTTTCCCGAAGCAGTGGGACGACAAGTTTTTTGCCGATATGATTGAATACTTCAACCTGCCGAAAAAGCAAAAGATAAAGCACCTCTCAAACGGCCAGCGAGCACAGGTCTCGTTGGCTCTTGCCCTGGCTCCGAATCCGGAGCTGCTGATAATGGACGACCCGACGCTTGGACTTGATGCCGCAATCAGACGCCAATTCTTAGAGGGTATGATTGAGCTTATTATGCGCCAGGGCAGAACGGTTCTTTTCTCCAGCCATATCCTCGGCGACGTCGAAAGGGTGTCCGACCGAATAGTGGTTATTGACAAAGGGGTATTAAGAGCAAACTGCTCCCTTGAGCAGTTCCAAAAAGCGATTAAAAAAGTAATATTGAGCTTTGCCGATTCTGTTCCCGACGATGTTAATATCGACGGGCTTCTGCACTGCAAACGCAGCGAAAAAGGGCTTGAACTGACGCTAATCGGCACCGATGAAGAAAAAATCAGCGAATGGGCAAAGTCAGCCGGTGCGGAAAATTACCACATCGTCAAGATGAATCTGGAAGATCAGTTTATCGAGTTTACAGCCCCGGCTAATCATAGAAGATTATTCCAGTGGGAGGAAAGATAAAATGAGATTCTCAACACTACTCCGCAAAGAACTCCGTGAATGTCTGCCGTGGATGCTGTTAGCGGCGATTGCATTTTTGGCTGTGGGTGGTTTTTTTCTGCGTGCAGAGGCCTACTACGAAAACATCAGGCATTACTCGCGTCTGTCGCCCGGCACTGCCGTAGATCATTATCGGCTTACTTATTATTCAATACTGAATGTAACGGGTCCGTGGTTGTTCTGTTTTTCTATTGGGCTTGGTCTGGTCCTCGGTATTCGGCAGTTCTGGATACCTCATTTTACAAGGACTTGGCCGTTCTTGCTCCATCGCTCTGTCAGTAGAAAAACCATACTTGCGGCGAAGCTGATTGCGGCATCTATAGCTTTTGTTATTTCGCTTGGAACTGTGTGGGTAGCTCTTTATTGGTATGCCAACCGACCGGAGGTCTTTCCAATACCGCAAACGCCCAGAGTTTTCATCGAAGGCTGGATTTTCATAATGCTGGGACTTGTAACCTATCTGGGAACTGCACTTTCGGGTCTGAGCACAGCCAAATGGTACACTACAAAGATATTCGGCCTTGCATTTGCGACCGTCATTATTGTTACGACATTATCTCAATGGACACTTGTCGGGATTTTTACGGTGATAGCTATCAGTGTTGCTATCTTGCTTTCACTAATTTTTGACTCATTCCTGAGAAGAGAATTTTGACCAGGGAGTAGTACTATGAAACTAAAAAACAATTTTAAATACATCGCAACGTCGGCCAAAATCTTTATGACGGTTCTTATAGTCCTGATTGCAGTGTCGATACTGCAGGGTATTATTCTCGAAATAGAGCGTACGTTTGCCCAGGCAAAACAACGCCCAGCCACAACGAAGCCCGAAGCAGAACTTACTCAGGAGGAAAAAAGACTTGAAAGAATAAGAAATTCAGCCAAAGAGTTTTTGCCCGACGGGACAATTCACCTTATTTACAAGCTGGGACGTACACCAGGTCGAATGGACGAGTCCGAGACAACGCAGATATATGACGCCAACGACAACCTGCTCTGGGAGGGTCCAGGCAATAAAAAAAGACCCTATGAATACCTTCTTTTCTGGGCTAAGCGAATACGTGGCAACAGAGACGGTTTTACACAACAGAAGATGAAGCAAATACAAATGATTACGCCCGGCTTTTCCCGATACCTTGAGATACCCGTTGGCTCAGATGATAAGACCGAGCAGATTTGGCGTTATCATCCGGGCGCACAGTATTTTAAGGGCTACAATACCAATGGTGAGAAAATCGGTTACGCCGGCTCGACGGGATTCACAGACTCAAAATCAAAAGCAAAACCGTTAGGAAAATTCAGTCTCTTTACCGCCTGGTGTCCACAGGATGCTTCCAGCCCGACATTGCTGTGGCAGACACAAAGACGTATATATCAAATCAATTTTGAAAAACAACACGTAGAACTGATTTTTGAAAGTACCGAAGCAGATATTGAAGTTGAAAGGACAAGCCTGCACGCATGGAGAGATGTAAAACCGGGCGAGACGCATTATAGATACAATAAAAAATACCGACCTTTGCTCCTCTGCATAACGAAGGATGGCAAGCATCACCTGGTTATACGAAATCCAGTCCGGAAACTGACAATCACGGTTCCCAATGATTGGCGCAGCAATCTTGTCAGATTCACCGCCACAAAGCAGGGCATTTTTGCGCGTCATCCCGGGAATGATGCACTGCCACCCAAAGATATTGCAGATTCACTAGAGCTTCTTAACAAATGGTTTCAGCAACTCCGGGGAAAACCAAGGAACTTGTGGATTGAGCTTTATAAAGTGGATAACCAGGGCGGCCTTGAGTTGCTTAATCGTTACGATTGGACCGTGCCGGCCCCATCCATGTCTGTGGTCAGAGCCAGAGACCCCAGGCCAGTAGTTCAACACGGTGTATCTCAATTCTCCCCTCCGTTGTATGACTTTGTCGTGCGTTTGTTAGGTAGAAAATTTTGGTCATGGGCCTATAGTTCTCGGAATATGGGCGATTTCATCTATTCCTTAGTGCGGATGATAATGGATATTCAGCCTTATGGCGGCGTCATAAACCGCGTATTAAGTGCACTGATGATGGTTTTTGTGCTTTGGCACGGCTGGCCGAGACGAACCTCCTGGGCCAAATTTGTCTTTTGGCTGGTTTTCGTAGGGGCGTTTAATATAGCCGGACTATTAACGTATCTGGCCCTGAACCATACAGCGATTATCAAATGCCCTGTTTGCGGCAAACGCCGAGGGCTGGCCCGGGTTGATTGCGTGCGGTGCCAAGCCGAATTACCTGCCCCGGAGCGGGGAAAACTCGACCTGATATTCAGTACTTGAGCAGCATCCTTACAAAGCTCTTTTGGGTCTCTGGACAGCCGGTTTGGGCACCAAAAACCGCTTTCTTGTAGAAATTTCCGCTATTTTACAGTATAAACTGTATCTCTACTACTCTCTCCTAAATAGTGCTGTACAATCCTGTCGTATAGAGTACAAAAAGCTGCTTTATAGGGCTATTAAAGCATATTTGGGGCTATTAATCAACAACAATGTTTACAATAGTCAACGTTAATCTAACTATTTTATGATAAAGTCGTTATCCACAGCGAGAAAATGTGCGTAAACTCGAAGCGTTGTTTTTTGGCAACATGTGGTTTTAATCCCTATAAAGGCTGTTTTTCGGAAAACAGAAACAAAACTTAAGGACGACAAAAGAGGTTGCCCTGGTTGGCTTTTTTCGGGGGTAGGCAACGAAATTGGGCGGAAAAACGCTTTTTAGGCATTCGGGTATAGGCTTTGCTATATTAAATAAGTATGGGGCTATGGGGGCTCCCTATTTAAGGGTGATTTGAAAAGAACGTGCATTTGAGAGGAGAGCAGTGTGATGGACGAGACAAACCTGGAAGACAAACTTAACGAACTGGTCAAGGAATTCGGAGAGACAGCTACCCCCCAACATAAAAAGCTGGCGAAGCTTGCCAAAGAAGCACAGGCAAACCGTAAGAAGCTTGAAAAAAGTATCAATAGTCTGCAGGAATCACTGGATTACCTGCGGGTATGTATCAAATACCAGGTCTTTGACCTTGAAGCCACTCGCCGAGAGAACGAATACCTCAGAAAATTGCTTGAGGAAAACGATAAATAAGGCGAAAAGCCTAAAAGACAGAAGAAAACAAAAAAACATATCCAAAAGTCACCTTGTGTCCTGTC
>JAIVYN010000264.1:0-5039 GCA_048635425.1 Candidatus Aegiribacteria sp. | reverse complement strand
GTTTGCCTTGAACCAGCAGGCGATGGTCATGGCCCCTGAGGGAATATCGAGTCCCCCGAGTGACACACGCTCACCGCCCTGGCCGTCAAACAGCAGCCCGCTTCCGAACTTGCCTGCTACCCACTCGGGGTCTCCCACAAATGTGCCGTCGTTGCCGTTACCGCTCGAATCAGCGGCAACGGTACCTGTGCCATCGTCAAGCTTCCACCAGCCCAGGAGATCCGGATCCTGTGCCTGTGTGCAGGCTGCTACGGCGAGCAGTATTATGGAAGCCAAAAAGACATGTGTTCGTCGCATAATAGTCCTCCTTATAAAATCAACAGACTCTAATAATCTTACTTATATCAGATTAGCCCCCTTTCCGTCAAGAGAAATATCTGATGCTTGTAAAATCGCAGCAAATAGATTATCTTAGGACTGGTAAAGAAATTAGGTTTCGTTTTTGGCTGAGCGAGGACAAGGCTGGCAAGGAAGCAAAACGCAGGCCTACTGGTTGGTAGTCCGAGTTTTGCTGACACCGCCAGCCGCAGCCGCAGCCAGCCAAAAATGGAAGATAATTTATTTACAAGTCCTTAGTAGCTGTAAGAGTCAGAAGTATATTAAATGCCATTCAAAGGGTAGGCCTTAGTGGGGCATGATGAGAATGTATTTCCTTACTTTATCTTTCTCTGTTTTTTTGCTATTGCCGAACCAGACTACTTCACATAGTCAATTTGGCACAGATAGCAGCCAAGGAACAAATAATATTCCCAGGCAAATTGCCCCGTTTTTTATTCCACCTCCGGAACTCGCCCACAATTTTAGGGAGTACCGGTCTCCTTTGAGATTCCATGATGGGAGTCCTGTGAAGACACAGGCGGACTGGCAAAAACGCAGGTACGAAATACTCAAAACGTGGCATGGCCTCATGGGGGCTTGGCCACCGTTGATTAAGGAACCGAAAATCGAATACCTGGCAAAAGAGCTGCGGGAAGACTTCACTCAGCACCAAGTGCGTGTCGAGATAGCACCGGAGCAGCAGACAGTTGATGGCTACCTACTTGTTCCCGATGGCACGAGATTGTTTCCTGCAATGCTTGTCGTCTACTATGACGCTGAAACAGCGGTGGGCCTGGGCAAGGAGCTGCGTGACTTCGGCTATCAGCTTACAAGACGTGGTTTTGTTACGCTGTCCATCGGAACACCAGAGTTCTCCAGTTTACGAGCCCCCTACAAGCCACTGTATGAGTCCGGCAGAGACCAGACCCCCCTCCAGCCACTTTCTGCGCTGGCCTATGTGGCAGCCAATTGTCACACTGCACTGGCAAACTTGCCGCAGGTTGATCCTAACCGCATTGGTATCATTGGCCATTCGTATGGTGGAAAATGGGCGATGTTCGCATCCTGTCTCTACGATAAATTCGCTTGTACTGTCTGGTCCGACCCCGGGATTGTCTTCGACGAGAACCGGGCAAATGTAAACTATTGGGAGCCATGGTATTTGGGATATGACCCTAATCAACAACGCCAAAGAGGTATCCCAAGCGCAACTAATCCTCGGACCGGTGCGTACAGGAAGCTGTTTCTTGAAAGACATGACCTCCACGAGCTACATGCGTTGATGGCACCGAGACCATTTTTAGTCTCAGGCGGCTCGGAAGATCGGCCTGAGCGCTGGAAAGCTCTTAATCATACGATTGCAGTCAACAGGCTTCTCGGGTATGCGAACAGGGTTGCCATGACTAACCGCAAGGGTCATTCTCCAACTCCAGAATCGAACGAGCAGATTTACATTTTCCTCGAACACTTTCTGGCTTCGCCACGTTAGGGCCAAGATTTTTCTCGTGAGTATTGTTTTGCTTCGCATTTGCCATTGCCGGAAAACATACAACAAGTAAGACAAATCAGCTTCATTGACCTTCCTCCACATCAAAATAGTTGCTGCAACACACCGACTTCAATATGGCTGGGATACCTTTTAGATCGATACACGCGATTGGTGACTTTGATGAAATCGCCTTCATCCGCTTCAAAAATATTTGGCACGTATTTCTGCGGATTGCGATCGATAAACGGGAACCATGTGCTTTGGACGTGTATCATAATCCGATGCCCCCGTTTAAACATGTGCAAAACATCCCACAATTCAAACGAAATTTTGGAAACCTCATTGGGCTTAAAAGGCTTAGGCTTCTTATAACTTTCCCGGAACCGTCCTCGAAACACTTCGGCGCGAATCAAGGTTTGTTGAGCAGCTTTTTCTTCCAAATCGTCAGGATAAACATCGATTAGCTTCACAACCCAATCCGAATCCGTTCCGGTGGTGGAAACAAAGAGATTGGCTTGGATGGTTCCCGCTAACGTAACATCCTCTTCGAGAATGTCTGTTTGATACACCAATACATCCGGCCTCCGGGAAGCAAATCGTTGGTCTTCTGAATAAAACGTGTTATTGATCCACCTCGAATTATCTCTCGTATGAGGAACCGGTTTGTTTGGATCGCTGATATAGGAATCATAAGCATCAGAATCTTCGTTGGGTTTGTTAAATGATAACTTGCCGCCTTTGTGGAAATAGAAACTTGTCTTCTCGGCGGATGCCGGTGGCCATTGGTCAAATCGTCGCCAGCGGTTAGCCCCGATTTCAAATATCAAGGCTTCCGGCAGGTTTAATTCACTTTCTTCGTCTTTCAAAAAGTGCTTGAAGAAATGCAGATCGACATTCTTTTGATAGTATTCCGAGGTAGCAAAACCAAAATCTGTATCTCCCAACTCGCTGCCTTTACTGCCGAGCCAACCTCCGTGATACCAGGGCCCCATGACCAACATATTGAATGTATCGGGATTCTGTTTCTCAATCATTTGGTACGTGTTCAAGGGTCCAAACAAATCTTCCCGGTCGTACCAACCACCGACAACCATTACCGCCGCTTTGATATTCTTCAGATGAGGAAGGATATTGCGTTTTTGCCAGAACTTGTCGTAATTGGGGTGGCGTGCAACATAGTTCCAGAATTTGGATTTCTTTTTGAAATATGATTTATTCACATTTTTCAATGGTCCCACATCCATGAAGAATTTGTACGCGTCTGTCGTTTCAATCTCATAGATAGGATCTGACCGTTCATCAATAAGCCCTTTACGTCTTTGTCGCACATTATTCAGAAATCCAAACCAATGATTCAACAGAAAGGCTCCGTGATGGTAAACATCATCCCAATAAAAATCGGAAACCGGCGCTTGAGGAGAGACTGCCTTTAAGGCGGGGTGGGAATCTATAGACCCGGCGGATGTGTAAAACCCGGGATAAGAGATTCCCCATTGGCCAACCTTACCGTTGTGGTTGGGGACGTGTTCCAAAAGCCACTCAATCGTATCATAGGTATCCGTACTCTCATCCGTATCAGAATTGCTTTTCTTATCTGCAATGTGCGGAGTCATATGAACGAACTCACCTTCCGACATAAAACGGCCGCGCACGTCTTGATAAACAAAGATAAATCCTTCTTTCTCGAATTCTTCATGGGGACCGATCCGTCTTCTGTATCGGTTGGGCCCGTAAGGACTAATGCTGTAGGGAGTGCGTAACAACAGTATCGGATATTCTTTCGAGGTATCGTTTGGTGTATAGATAGCAGTAAAGAGTTTCACCCCGTCACGCACGGGGATTCGTTTTTCATATTTCGTGTAATTTTCACGGATATAGTCCGCCCGTTCATCCCGTTCATTGGCTTGAATAAATCCCACCTGCAAAACGAAGAAGAAGCATAAGAAAAAGAGAGCCGTACGTACTTTCATAATTCAATCCTCCATTTTTCTGGAAAACTACGAGAATCGCACCCGCTGGACAACCTCAAGGCCACAGATGCCCAACTGAGCGGGCACGAGCTTCACCAATATTACTTATACCAAATTAGCTACTCTCCCGTCAATGAAAATCCCACAATTAAGAGAATGATGTACCTGACTGATTTCACATTCATCATTAGGTTCTGTTGATTACGAAAGCTACAGGCTGCGTTAAACTTTTGGACCGGTCCCACCAGCCGATCGAGCCCAGTGCGTGCCCACGAAGCACTCCTAAATGGCCCTCTTTTCGTCAGTTGACGGCTACAACCGTTGTACAACTCAGCAACCCGTTATCTGCCAATTCGAAAAAATGCCGGATTCGTAAGTTCTACATCTTCAAGGCTTTACAAAAATCCAAAAAAATGGTAACGTTTTTAATGACCGTTACGACCTCTTGGGCAATACTGGAACACTCTTCGCCAGACCTGACAAACAATGTATATACTAATGTTGATCCTGTCTTACGCCCTACAAAACCATCCTGAATTGTAGTGGCAGAACTCACAGAATAGCCCTCAGACATGTTCTGTGCCCATAGAATGGACGATCTTCCCTTGACCCACACCACATATTTTCCGAGATTGCGATTTAAAATGGCTCTGTGTATGTTATAATAATGGCAGAGAAGCATACCAACGAAACTCATTATCTCTTTTTGAAAGAGAAGGGCAAAACGTCATGCGCAAAGGAAACGGCTTTACTTTAATAGAGCTATTGGTCGTCATTGCCATTATTGCCATATTGATGGCTATTTTGATGCCGGCTCTTCGACGGGTGCGGGAACAGGCCCGCATGTTGGGCTGTTCTGCCAATCTCCGGCAGTGGGTACTGGTCCTAAATACCTATTGCACCGAGAACGATGGCAAGTTTTTCTCCGGAGTCAACGATTTTGGACACTGGTGGCCTTGTCAGCTCGATGAGGATTTAAAGGACTGGAAAAAGAACAAGATTTGGTTCTGCCCGACCGCCACGAAACCCATCATTGATGAGTTTGGCAATCAAAATCAGGGATTCAACATCGATCAGGCCTGGGGCATTTTCCAAGGCGATCATGGCGGCTATTCCTCGGGAAAGAATGGGATCGCCGGCAGCTACGGCCTCAATAGCTACCTGATCCGTATTCCATCCCATGCCAGCTATGTGCGAAATATCCCTGCTTCATATGGTTACCGCGAGTTTCTTGAGGTCCCCCATGGCGCCAGGATACCGGT
>JAIVYN010000263.1:0-5041 GCA_048635425.1 Candidatus Aegiribacteria sp. | reverse complement strand
CTGTTATCAAGAAAAACCAAAGGCGATAAAGATGCATTATTAATCGCCCAATCAACAAGACAGCAAAGATAGTACTGCCTTAGGGCTCGGTCAAAAAAGTTTTAGAAATACAAACATCCACAGAGGTTACGGCCGCAAACTGGAATACTACAAATGGACAACACCTATGGAATATCACCTTTTTGCCGCTGATAGAGAACCGGAAATCGTTAAGAGAACGGCACGAAAGCAAACAGCTAAACTAACACCTCGGCAGCAGAGACAGCAGAAAAAGAAACAGCGCACTGCCCCCACCACCAGGCCGCTCTATTATTGGTCGCGGGAAGCGCCGCTTTACGTCCGTGCAATGGTCCTGGCGAATAAAACTCTATTCGTCGCAGGCCCACCGGACATAATCGACGAAGAACAGATATTTAAAAATCCTGATGCTCCAGGCGTTGCCAGGAAGCTTCGCGAGCAAACTTCGGCCCTTGATGGGAAAAAGGGCGCTTCGCTGCATGTGGTTTCGGCCTCGGACGGCAAGAAACTTGCAGAATACAAGCTCGAAACTGTACCGGTCTTTGACGGTATGGCCGCCGCTGATGGACGGCTGTACCTTTCAATGAAAAACGGCCAGGTATTGTGCCTGGAAGGTAAGTAGGAAACACAGATGACACAGATTGGGATTGATTAGCACGGATAAATCTGTGAAATCTGTAATAATCGGTGAAATCTGTGGAGGCAAACGCGATGAAGAATTGCACGATAACGCGAAGACAGTTTTTGAAAGCAAGTACCGCGATAGCAACTGTGGCACTCGGACACGGAACAGGTGCGAGCGTTTTGGCCAGCCCCCGCGTCTTCCGACGCGAGTCGGGGCGGCGGGCACAGCAACGATTATCACCTCGGTTGCAAAGCTCTGATACGGGAGGTCCTCAACGCAGGCAAAACGTGCTGTTCATCGTAGTTGATGACTTGAATAATTCCCTCGGATGTTACGGACATTCTGTAGTCAAATCCCCCAACATCGACCGGTTGGCTGCGCGTGGCATTCGTTTTGACCGCTCTTATTGTCAATTCACGGTTTGTAATCCGAGTCGCACATCGTTTCTGACCGGGCTAAGGCCGGATTCAACCGGCATTTTAAACAACGCCACCCCTTTCCGGTCGAAGCTGCCGGATGCCATAACCCTGCCGCAGCTGTTCCGCAAAAACGGATACTTCACAGCCCGCGTGGGAAAAGTTTTTCATTCAGCTAAGAATATGGATGATCCTCAGGCGTGGGACGTAAAATCTGACCCTAAAGGAACACCATTGGGCAGAAAGGGGCAAGGTAGAAACCTTACCGGCGGTCGAGTCAGATGGTGTCGATGGCTTGCTGCCCAGGGAGACGACGAGGACCAGCCTGATGGTCAAGTTGCCGCAGAAGCCGTCCGTTTGCTGGAACAGCATCGCCATAATCCGTTCTTCCTTGCGGTTGGATTTCACAAGCCGCACGACCCGTTTATTGCGCCGAAACGATATTTCGACCTTTATTCAATTGATGATTTGAAGCCGCCGCAAGACCCGCCTGACCGCTCTGCCGAGCTTGGCCAGGCGATTGCAAGCGGTTGGAAAACCGAATTCGACCGTTTTACCGACCGGGAACGACGCGAGTTTATGCGTGCCTATTATGCCGGAATTTCTTTTATGGACGCGCAGGTAGGAAAGATAATCGCAGCTCTGGACAGACTGGAGCTTTGGCACAATACTACTGTGGTATTTTTTGGCGACCATGGCTACCATCTTGGCGAACGAGGCTGGTGGAATAAGAACACTGTGTTTGAATTGTCAGCGCGGGCCCCTCTGATTGCCGTAACACCCCAAATGAAAAGAAAGGGTAAGAGTTGTTCGCAAATTGTAGAATTCGTGGATATCTATCCCACCCTGGCCGATTTGTGCGGGCTGTCCGCGCCTGCGAATCTGGAGGGAACCAGCTTTAAGCCGTTACTAAACGACCCGGAGCTGCCCTGGAAGAAGATGGCGTTTACACAGGTGCAGCGTGGCAGGATAGCCGGTCGTTCCGTACGAACCAAGCGCTGGCGCTACACAGAATGGGACCAGGGCAAACAGGGCGTAGAATTGTATGACCACAACACCGACCCCGGGGAATACTACAACCTTGCTCGTGACCCTCAGCACACCCAGACCATTGCAAAGCTAAGGAAACTGCTGCGATAAGTCTATGGGATAGCGCAAAGTATTTTTTGGATAAAGGGATGCTCTGTTGAAAACATAGACTGTCATTCTGAGGCGAAAGAAAGCTTGCCCTGAGCGTAGCCGAAGGGCCGAAGAATCTCATCTCTTGAGTCGTAAAGAGATTCTTCACTCCGCTGCGCTCCGTTCAGAATGACAATCTTTGTTTATTTTCAGCAAAGCAATAAACGGAGAAAATAAAATATGACTCAAAACATAACACGCAGTCCACTTGGGGACGCCTCACGGCGGAGCTTCTTGAAACGCTCAGCGATCGGAGCCCTCGGTGCGGTAAGTGCTCCGATGCCGATAGCTTCGTTATATGCAAGAAAAAACAATCCTAACAAACGACCCAATATTATTATGTATATTTCCGACGACCACGGTCTGGATTTTCTGGGTTGTTACGGGAATAAAGATATTCAAACTCCCAACATTGATGCCCTTGCAAAAGAGGGAATGTTGTTTACTAACATGTTTGCCGCCTCACCGACATGTGCACCTTCCCGTTCGGTATTGTGGACAGGACTTCATTCTGCTCGTAATGGCTGCATGGGAAACCACACTGTCTGCCGGGATGATATCACGTCACTGCCGAGGTACCTGGGCCGTTTGGGCTATCGGATTGTTCTGGCAAACAAATATCATACCAAGCCAAGGGAAGTCTTCTGTTTCGAATATATTGATGCCAAATTAGCTCGTAACCCTGCTAACCCCAGAAAATATCGCAGGGAAGGCCTAAATATCAGGGCCATTGACGAGTTTCTTGCCGAACATGCCAAAGACCGGCCCGATACGCCTTTATGTATGATTCTTGCCGACAATAGCCCGCATGTCACCTGGGAGCCGAACAAAATCTACGACCCGGCAAAATTGCAGTTGCCCCCATATATTGTTGACACAGAGCTGACCCGAAGGGCCATGGCCAATTACTACCAGGATATTACTACGATGGACAAACGCGTCGGAGAAGCCAGGACCATATTGAAAAAATATGGTTTTGAGGATAATACGCTCTTCATTTACACTACAGACCAGGGTTCCGAGTGGCCGCACTCAAAATGGACTGTATATGATACCGGTATTCATGTGCCCTTTATCGCTGTCTGGCCCGGAAAAATCAAACCTCGTTCAGTTTGTGATGCTATGGTTTCCTTTGTCGATATTACCCCAACCTTTATCGATATCGCAGGCGGACAGCAGCCTGAAGGTTTGGACGGAAAAAGTTTTTTGGATGTATTGTTAGGCAAAACCAAAACCTTCCGGGAATGTATTTATGCCAGCCATACACGTGACGGCAATATGAATGTCTTTCCCCAGCGGGGCGTTCGGGATGTCCGCTATAAGTATATTCTGAATCTTCGTCCCGAAAACACCTGGACCACGCATTTTACAAAAGTGCCCGGCATCCCCGAAAGCCATAAGCAAGTCTGGGACACCTGGGTCGAAAAAGCCAAAACCGACCCCCAGGCTGCCAAACTGCTGGATATTATCGAGCATCACCCGGCCGAAGAATTATATGATTTACGAGCTGACCCTTATGAGCTTAACAATATTGCCGACAAGCCCGAGGTTGGCTCTATTCTCAGGAAGATGCGGCGACAGTTAAATAAATGGATGACCTCCCAAAATGACCCAGCTCTAAATAAAGTGTAAAGTGCCTAAAGTTTGTAGTACTTAAAGTTGTTGATTATTTTACAACTTTAGTTCCCTTTAAGTATTTTCGCGGCTGGTTGCGTTCTTGCAAAAACGGTCAGAACAGCATATAACATTGGCTGTTATGGCGAAAGATATAGAGAAACAAATCGAGCGATTGCGGGGCGAGATTCGAGGGCACGATTATCTCTATTATGTTCTCAATCAGCCGAAAATCAGCGACCGGCAGTACGATGAGTTCTTTGCCGAGCTCAAGGCGTTAGAAAAGGCGAATCCGCAGTTTATAACTGGCGATTCACCCACTCAGCGGGTTTCGGAAAGGCCGCTGGAAGGTTTTACCAACGTCAGACACGCGGTGCCGATGCTGAGTATAGATAATACGTATAACGATGATGAGCTGAGGGCTTTTGATGAAAGGGTGCGCAAACAGCTTGGCCAGATAGATTATGATTTTGTAGTCGAGTTGAAAATTGACGGGCTTGCTATAAGTCTTCGCTATGAAAGTGGCGCTCTTGTTACGGCTGCCACCCGCGGTGACGGTCAAGTAGGTGATGACGTTACGGCTAATGTGCGCACAATAAAAGCTGTTCCGTTGTCATTATTAGGCGATAAAATTCCTGCCGTGCTTGAAGTCCGCGGCGAAGTCTATATGCCCACAAGCGCTTTTGTTGAGCTGAATAAACTTCGCGCAGAAACAGGCGAACCGGCTTTCGCCAATCCGCGAAATGCGGCGGCAGGGTCTTTGAAGCTGCTGGATGCAAAAATCACCGCGGCGAGGAACCTTTCGTTCTTTGCATACGCGACAGGCCAGGTTTCTGAGCCGTTGGCGGAAAATCACTACCAAACGCTGGAGGGATTCAAAAAAATCGGCCTGCCCGTTAATCCTAATATCAAAAGGGCCAAAGACATCAACGAAGTAATAGATATTTGTTTGGCTTTGAGCGAAAAACGACTGAAGCTGGATTACCAGATTGACGGGATGGTGATAAAGATTAACCGCTTCGAGCAGCGGGATATATTAGGAGCAACGGGCAGGGCACCCCGGTGGTGCATTTCATATAAATTTGCCGCTGAGCAGGCTGAGACTATCGTCGAATCAATTGATGTTCAGGTCGGCAAGAGCGGTATTTTGACGCCGGTGGCCAATCTAAGGCCGGTGCAATTAGCGGGG
>JAIVYN010000262.1:0-5000 GCA_048635425.1 Candidatus Aegiribacteria sp. | reverse complement strand
CATAGTGAAACTTCATCCCGGGACTAAGAATTTCATCCAGCCTGGCCCCCATGCTTTCATCATCAAAATCTGCCATCGGTGCCACCGAGTAGGTTTTGCCCTCAATCGTAAATGCGCTCATGTGACCGCAGCACTCCAGCCAGATTCGTCTAAGAAAACTGTCCAGGTCTTCGAGCGGTGCATCAGCAGGTACCTCAAGATGCATCCAATAATCGGATGAGTAGCGCGCTTCAACCACAAGATGAAAGATTTTTGTTTTTCGCGGACTTCGGCCGGGAGATGACGTCTCGGAACTTTTTTCTTTTTGTTTGCACGATTTGAGGTGTCTGGTCATCGCCGACTTGCTGAAAGTGCCGCCGCACAGATTGCACTGTCCTTTTGACATTATTCGCCTTGTCATTTATTGAACCTCCATTACAATATCCTCTTTATCTCTTTTATGAAAAGCGGATAACCCCCAAATGAATTTGGGGAGCTAAATATTTTTCGGTTGTAATATATTCTAAGCACGGCAATTAAAAATATCAACTCCAAACTGCCCTGAAATTGAATCAAGAAGCACAATACTGCCTTGAATATTCTTGCAAATAATAAACTTTTCGCCATAATCACCCGTGTAGAAACTTGAATTATAGTCTGCAAGACGTGATCTGCGGAGTTGTCATTGCGAGGCCTTTTCCAAAGGCCGCGGCAATCTCATGCAATCATACAATAGAGATTGCTTCGCTTCGCTCGCAATGACTCCGTACCGATTTGCGTTTGCGGCCTAATTGATACGGGGTAGGTGTGGATTCCTGCTTTCGCAGGAATGACAAAAAGGGAGACTTATTTTTTGGAAAACTACACTAACTGATCTATCACATTATGGATGGGCATAAAAGTAACCTGATGAATAAGTTCAAACGAGCTGTAATGTGGGTTGGATTGGCGCTGATTATACTATTGCTCTTGGTGTCTATCTACGGGGCATTTATCGGCGCTGCGCGGGCAAAGAGCTTTATTAACCGCCTGCCATTGATGGTTTACTGGATAGCTTTTACGCTTCTTTTAATAATAGCCCTTGCGGTGTTTCGTCGATTGGTCCGCGTGCCAGGTCTATTACTAATACACTTAGGCTGTGTTTTTATTCTTGCAGGATTTATGTGGGGCTCAGAGGCCGGACATACACTCCAGAAAAAACTTTTCGGCATCGACAAGATTACAACAGGCCAAATGATAATCCCTGAGGGACACTCACACAACCGCGTTATATTAGAAGACCTCAAGCAGATAAAAAAGCTGCCCTTTTCCGTAGAGCTCCAAGACTTTCAAATCGAATATTACAAGCCGGCGTACCTGTATGTCCAAACCAGAGACGGCCAGGGCTGGAAAATACCCGTCGAAACCGGTACCGAATTTCCTTTAGGCCCGGAGTTCGGCACGATAAAAATCCTAAGGGCGTTCGAGAATTTCAAAATCACAATCGAGGGCGGAAGCAGAAAAATTATCGACGACCCACAGCCCGGCATTAACCCGGCATTGGAGGTCCAGATTACATCCCCCCAGGGCCAGGTAACTACCAAATACGTCTTCGAGCGATTCGGCGGACATACTCGTCCTGAAGATAAATTTGCACTGAGCTATCGCAGAGTTATCAGCGATTATATAAGCCGGCTCCGGATCATCGAGGACAACAAAGTGGCTGCTGAAAAGGACATCGAAGTAAACCACCCTCTTAGCTTCGGCGGATACCATTTCTATCAGCATTCTTACGACGCCGAGGCCGGCCAATACACCGTTCTTATGGTCGTTTCCGATACGGGCCTGGCTGTGGTCTATGGAGGCTACTGGATGCTCTGTATCGGTGTCTTCTGGCATATGTGGCTAAGGCATATAGTTGCAAGGATAAAATTAAAAAACAAATAAATGGAAATTAAATACACAATTCAAGGCTTATTGATTTATGCGACCATTATCGCATATCTGTGTGCGTTCGTAACGAGTCTGCTGCGCCGCCGCAAAATTGGACACATCTTATATGTGTTCGGATTTATAATTGCCGTTTTTTCTTTCGGTTATCGCTGGTATCACGTCCGGCATGTGCCTTTGCAGAATCTCTTTGAAGTGTTCCTGTGCTTAGGTATGATTTATCCGGTCTCATTGTTTTGCCGGCGCATCCTGCGGGTAGGAGGTTACAGCGCCGATATGCTGATAGGCGCTATAGTTCTTTTTCCTGCCGGCTTTGTCTTTAACGCCGAGCCGCAGCAACTGCCGCCGGCCCTGCAAAGCTGGCTTTTTTTGCCTCATGTTGCCGTCTATATCCTGTCATATATCTTTATGGCAAAGGCGACTTTTCAGGCCATTTTGCAACTGGCCGGCAAAGACCCCAACGAAAATCTCCTATCGCCTGAGCAGGCAACTTATCGTATAATCTGCATCGGCTTTCCCCTGCTGACGCTCGGGCTTGTCCTCGGCAGTTACTGGGGCAAAAAGGCGTGGGGTGACTACTGGGGCTGGGACCCCAAAGAGCTCTGGGGGCTGGCATCCTGGCTGGTCTATGTCGGGTATTTCCATTTTCGCTATATGTTCGGCAAAAAACATCCACGGATTAACAGCATCTGGGCGATTGCGGGAATGGTTGTTATCATTGTAACTTTGCTCTGGGTAAACCTGTCCAGGCTTTTCCCCGGTCTGCACAGCTACGCAACCTGACATCAGATAGATATATTTCAAGGTAATAAAATCAGTGAGGTTTATCTTATGACGAGATACATAAATCGAAAAAACGTTTCAATTCCAGGAGGCTATGCGATGATACTGCAAAAAAGCAAGATTGCAATAACACTTGTTGTTCTGTTACTTGTCGTTGGATGTGAAGAAGCAGTCAAAGATGATACTTTGACAATTGCGGAAAACGGCGTGGCCAAAGCCGTCATAGTTATTGCCGAGGATGCCGGCGAGCCCGAACAGCACGCCGCCGCCGAATTAGCTGACTTTTTGCAGCAGATAACCGGCGCAAAGTTCGACATAGTCCACCCACCTGCCGCCAAACAATCCCGTCTGCTGGTTGGACCCAAAGCTGCTAAATTGGCAGTTCCCGACTTTTCCACTGATGGGTTAGGCGCCGATGGGATAATCATCCGCACGGTAGGGAACAATCTTATCTTAGCCGGCGGTTATCCCCGCGGGACACTCTATGCGGTCTATACTTTCCTTGAAGAACATCTCGGCTGCCGGTGGTGGTCCTCAACCGAAAGCACAATACCCAATAAGCCAACGCTTAACGTGGCCAAGCTCGATGTCCGTTATGTACCGACGCTGGAATACCGCGAGCCATACTGGTTTGACGCCTTTGATGGTGACTGGGCTGTGCGCAATAAATCTAATGGGAACCGTCCCCGGCTGGATGAACTACGCGGCGGCAAACATACCTATGAAGGATTTGTGCACACGTTTAATCGGTTAATCCCTCCGGATAAATATTTCAAAGACTATCCCGAATGGTTCAGTGAAATCAAGGGCAAGCGTACCTATGAGCGCGCTCAACTATGCCTGACAAATGAAGAAATGCGCAAAGAGCTCATCAAGAACCTCAAAGAACGCCTTCGTAAAAATCCAGCCGCCACTATTGCTTCGGTCTCGCAGAACGATTGGCGCGGGAACTGCCAGTGCAGCCGTTGTGCCGCTATCGAAAAAGAAGAAGGCAGTCCAGCCGGCCTGATGCTGCGGTTTGTCAATGCGGTCGCGGCTGATATCGAAGAGGAATTTCCACAGGTGGCCATCAGCACGTTAGCTTATCAGTACACCCGCAAGCCGCCTAAATATGTAAAGCCGCGAGACAACGTCATTGTACGGCTGTGCAGTATCGAGTGCTCGTTCTGTAAACCGCTGGCCGACGAGCGAAACAAAGAATTCCGCGATGATATCGTCGGCTGGTCGAAGATATGCAATCGGCTTTACATCTGGGACTACACTACGAATTTCAGACATCACATAATGCCGCATCCTAACCTGCGCGTGCTGGGGCCGAATGTAAAGTTCTTCGCCGAGCATAATGTCAAAGGTATCTTTGAGCAAGGCGCTTACACCACGAACGGCGCCGAGATGGCCGAGCTCCGTGCCTGGGTGCTGGCCAAGCTGTTGTGGGACCCCACGCGGGATGGGCAGGAACTAATTGACGAATTCATCGCCGGCTATTACTGCCTTGCCGGCCCTTATATCAAGGCTTATTTGAAAGTTACGCATGATGCGGTCGAAGCCGGCGAAGACTGGCTCGGCTGCTTCGAAAAGCAGACCGCTAAATTCCTTTCCTTCGAGACGCTCAGTGAAGGCTGGGCACATCTGAAGGCTGCCGAAGCGGCAGTTAAGGATGACCCAGACCTGCTGTTCCGCGTTCAGGTTGCGCAGTTACCGGCAATGTACACCTTTATGATGCGCTGGGACGAGATGCGAGAAAAGGCCGAAGCCAGCGGTGCCGCTTGGCCTATGCCGGACTCAATCAAAACGGCATACGAGCATTTTATGAAAATCGCCAAGAAAAAGAACATCACCCGCCTCAACGAATGGAATGAGGGCTTCGGAGCACTTGAAGAGGCGCTCAAGCGGGCCAAGAAATAATGGCAACGGTGGGGAAAGCCCCACTCTACTGAACGAGAAATGGGTCTTAAATTCTTGGCCAGATCCCTCCACTCCGCTGCGCTCCGGTCGGGATGACTCTGCATTCTTTTTTTAATTTTTTGAATGCAGAGTCATTTTTTGCGCACATTTTGGGGGTGGAATTACACTATAATAACAGAAGCTGATATCAGTTAGTTCTTCGAAGAGGCGAATCGGTTGTGAATTTGAATTCAGAAACACAATTAGTTGAAGCCGCCCAAAATGGCCATTTGGAAAGCTTCGGTGCTCTCTATGAGCGCTATCACAGCTCTATGGTCGCATTGGCCTATTCGATGCTTGCCGACAGAGACCTCGCAGAGGACGCCGCACAGGAAGTCTTCGCGATAGCCTGTCGCGACCTAAGG
>JAIVYN010000261.1:0-5120 GCA_048635425.1 Candidatus Aegiribacteria sp. | reverse complement strand
CCCGGGGCTACCATGACAATGAAAATGGGAATCGAAAGGATTCTCAGAGAAAAGGTACCCGAGATTAAAGAAGTAGTCGCAGTGGACTAAACGTGGCTAAAAGCAACCTTTTCCAGCTTTATCGTCTGAAACATACCCAACAAGTCATTGATTGGGGACAATGTATATTCTATGGCTTTAACAGCCGGATAACTAAACGAGGGAACTAATTGACGCAGCGTCAAACCGCCGCTAAGCAGGTACCGCAGCGGTGTATGATTGTGCATCCTAACGATTCTTAAGGACGGGAATTCGCTTTCGAATATCTTTCGGTCGCGCCAAAAGATTATCCAGGCAAGTGCACCGTTTGCACCTGAAAGAGGCCCTGACTCTTGCAGGGTTCCCGCCTTGCGGGGTCCCAGTTCCCATTTTGCCTGCCCCCGAAAGCACCATTCGGGGGCCTGCGCGTCAAAAGCCTCGTGATGGAAGTTTTTATAGATGAACCTTGACCATAACGTATTTGCAGGTTCAATCATAACGACTTTGCCGCCAACTTTAAGGCACCGCAAGGCCTCTTTGAAAAAAGCCTTTGGGTCAGCTATGTGATGAAGAACATCAAACATAAAAAAAGCATCCACACTTGCTTCCTCGAAGGGCATATCAAGGGCGGAGAAAACTTTATCGACATTCGGCAATTCAAGAACATCGGATGTAATCACGTTGCTGATTACCTCTTTAATAAAGCCGCCGCCGCTGCCAAGCTCAACAAGAACTTTTTCTTCGGAGTTAGATATCGACTTTTCAAACTGTTTATAAAAATCAATATATAATTTTTTGAGGAACGGCTTTTTCTGTATAATCTCCGCGTGCAATAATGTAGTAGCAGGGCCATCAAGGTCTTCAATGCCCATAGTCTCAGGCAGTTTAAGCCATTCGATTATCTTCATAATTTTCCAAACCGTTTAATCGTACTGAACGCTATGGCTGTCCGTCAGAGCCGCCCTTAACGAAATGCCCTACCTCATAGACCGGCCCGAATAAAGAAGGGACGCATTGCATCTGAAAAACTCGCACCTTCTCCAAAACGCTGTCCGCGGCATTGAACACATCCTTTTCTGTGGAAAAATGATGCCCATGGATGTTGCAGCCTAATAGCCGGAACATAAATACCATAAAGCCTCGCTCAATCGGCACACCGTATATCACCTGGCTGCCTGGCCTAAGAACCCGGCGAATCTCCCGAAAGGCCTGCATGTGCTCGAATGGCTTTAGATGCTCAAGAATGCTTATCAGCAAAACAGTATCAAAAAAATCATCCTCATACGGCATAGATAATACACTGCCGTTCTGCAAATGCGTTTCAATCTGCCTTGCCTTAAACACGGCCTTGACATCTTCGACCGACACGTTGAGGTCAAGCCCATAAATTTCTTGATAATTATCATTAAGATTTAGAAATGTAACACCGGAGCCAAAACCCACTTCCAGAACGCGCTGACCGCCTGTGCATTCAGCTAAGCACAGCTCAATCCGTCGGCGATATATCTTACCAATGACAGGCCAAAAGTAGAATCGAAGCGGGTCATTGCGGTCCACGCCGGCGTATTGGCGGTAAGGCAACAGCTTCAGCTTAGGTGTCCCGCACTTACTTTGATTTCTTTTCATAACGGTTCCCATAAGTGAATCCTGTTAGGTCAAAGTAAGTGTGGGATTCCAAGCCACTTGATTTTCTTAAATGCTATCCAGCTCATTTTAAGCAGCAGCCAGCCATGTGTGAAACGACTTATATTTGTCTTGCCGTAAGTTCTTGCACAATAGGTTACCGGCACCTCGACCACCTTAAGGTTTTGCTTTACCGCTCCAAAGATAAGGTCAAAGTCGCCAAAGGGGTCAAAATCACCGAAATACGAACGATTGGCCTCTATCAGCTCATAGTCTTCTCTGCGAATCATTTTTGTTCCGCAAAGGGTATCTCTGAATCTTTGGCCTAACAACCAGCTAAACAATGCACCGTAAAACTTGTTTCCGAGAAGATTCAAAAAGCGCATCGCCCGCTTTTCCATCGGATAAACAAGCCGTGAGCCGTTGATGAACTCACCTTTGCCGTCGCGCAGCGCTCTAAAGAACTTCGGCAAATCTTCAGGTCGAGCCGTCAGGTCTGCATCCTGGATAACCAGCATATCTCCTTTAGCAGCAGCGAAACCTTTTCTTACCGCATCGCCTTTGCCCACCCCGTCACCCTGACGAATCAAACGAATCTTTCTTTCCGAGTGGTTTGCTATCTGACGCTCTATCTCCTCGGCTGTGCCGTCCGTGCTATTGCCCTCAACAAAGATTATCTCCGTTTCCCGACCCATCCGGGGAATTCGTTTCACCGCATCTTCGATATTTCCCCGCTCATTTCTGCACGGTACTATGACCGAAACAGACAAATCCTCATCGCCCAGAGCAGCGGGGACCGGACGGGCTATCACAAGCTCCACTAAATTGAAAAAGCGAAACCCGGGCAGTAAAGAAAGAAAATAATTACAAAAAGTTGTCAACGGTGGGATACGCTTCGGCATCATTAGATATGATGTAGTGCGAATAACGTCGTAGTCGGCCAATTTGAGCAGGTTTGCAATGTCTTCAGGCGGAAGCCAGTTTTGATAGGAGTAAGGCCGACGAATTCCAACAAGCGAGCCTAAACTCAAAATACCTTCCCAAAGATAATTATAATAGGTTATTACAATCCGTGTGCTTTCTTTAGTCAACGGACGAATACGTTCCAATACCTGCTGAATGTCGTGCCAGCGACCAAGGGAGTTGCAGATCAAAACATAATCGAATTTCTCATCAAGCTCCAGCTCATGCGGGTCCATCGTATAGAATTTCAGATGGTCGAATCGCTTCTTTGCCAATTCAATCATCTCCGGGTCCGCATCAACTCCAACACCATAGCTCGGCTTAACCGCCGCCAGAAGGTCACCGCATTCACAGCCGATATGTAGAACTCTGCTGTTCGGGCGAACGACGAATTTATAGATTTTATCCAGCCAGTTATAATAGTACGAATTGCGTCTTCGCCAGCGAGGCTCCAGCTCTGCACTTTTGCCGTTGGGGAACTGGCCTGTATTCATCTTAGACGATTGTGAGCTTTGATCCTGTGCCTTGGCCATCATTTCAGTTTCTTTATGCCGTCACCTCAAATGCTTGAAGATACTCCCCGCGTTGGGATTTTTAATTACCCCTCTCTCGGTAATGATAGCGGTAATATCCTGTGCCTCCGTAATGTCAAAAGCCGGATTGTAAATGTCAACCCCTTCTGGTGCAGTCTTTCTATCACCAAAGAATGCCACTTCTTCAGCCGGCCTTTGTTCAATAGGTATCTCGGCTCCGCTTTTTATACTCAAATCGAACGTGCTTGACGGCGCAGCAATATAGAACGGTATGCCGTGCTCCCGGGCGAGAATGCTCAAGCTGTAAGTACCAATCTTATTTGCCGTATCACCATTTGCCGCAATCCTGTCTGCACCGGTTATAGCCGCATCGACCTTGCCCTGTTTCATCAGGTAAGCCGCCATATTGTCACAAATCACTGTAACGTCAATTCCCGCCTGCTTCAGCTCCCAGGCTGTCAGTCGAGCACCTTGCAGCAAAGGCCGGGTCTCATCTGCATAAACCCTGAACTTCTTTCCGTTTTTATGTGCCTCAAACATTACTGACAAGGCCGTCCCCTGTCCCGCAGTCGCAAGCGCACCGGCGTTGCAATGTGTCAGAATACCTGCGCCTTTTTTGATAAACCTTTCCCCGTTTTGACCAATCCGCCGGCACATATCCACATCTTCCTGACAAATAGCATTCGCTTCGGCCAAAACAGCCTCGCGCAATTCTTGCACTGTTGCTTCCGGCTGCCGGGTAGCGAAAACCTTGGCATTTTGACAAATCCGCTCCAGTGCCCAGGATAAGTTCACAGCGGTAGGGCGTGATGATGCCAGATACTCGCTTGCCTCAGCCAAAACTTTAAGTCCCTGCTCCAGACCATCCGCAGGTTTAAGTTTTTGAATAGCTAAAACAAGTCCGTATCCCGCCGAGACACCGATAGCCGGGGCGCCTCGAACGGCAAGCGTCTTTATTGATTCAAAAAGCTGTTCTATCGAGCGGCACTGCAGCTTAATAAATTCGGCAGGCAATCGCCGCTGGTCTACAAGCTCTAAGAAACCGTCGGCACCGCCAATCCATTTAAGTGCTTGGACAATCATAAATATCTTTACTCGAACATCGTGTTCGGATTATCTATCAACTCTGGCGCCGCCGCCACCCATAACTTTTTCGACTTCACGCAGACTGGCCGTGGTTGTATCGCCGGGTGTAGTCATTGCCAGAGCACCATGGGCGGCACCGTAGTTGACCGCCTCGTCGGGTGTTTTTCCCTCCATAAGAGCATATATCAGACCGGAGGCAAAGCTGTCACCGCCTCCGACACGGTCGTATATCTCAAGGTCCGTTCTGAGTGTGGCATCGTGAAATTCACCGTCGGCGTAGATAATCGCTCCCCAGTCGTTTACCGAAGCTGTTTTCGCATTCCGCAGGGTTGTTGCTACGACTTTGAAATTTGGAAACTCCTTTGTGACCTGCTCGATCATTTTCTTGAAATTAGTCGGGTCGAGCTTGGAGAAGCTTTCGCCGGTGCCTTTTACCTCAAAACCCAGAGCGGCTGTGAAGTCTTCTTCGTTTCCAAGCATCACATCAACGTGTGGTGCGATGGCCCGATTGACTTCCATTGCCTTTTTCTGGCCGCCTATGTCCTTCCACAGTGAGTTGCGAAAGTTCAGATCGTAGGAAACTATGGTACCGTGCTTTTTGGCTGTAGTAACGGCCTCGATGATAACATCAGGTGTCGTCTGCGACAGTCCTGCGAAAATGCCTCCGGTGTGGAACCATCGGACGCCGTCGGTGCCGAATATGCTGTCCCAGTCGATGTCACCTTTCTTTAGCTGTGAGGCGGCGCTGTTTGCCCTGTCCGAACAACCCACGGCTGCCCGTACGCCGTAGCCGCGCTCGGTGAAATTCAAGCCGATCCTTACTTTCCTGCCGATCCCATCGTATGGGACCCATTTGACATACTCCATACTCACGCCGCCCTGATACATCAAATCCTC
>JAIVYN010000260.1:0-5120 GCA_048635425.1 Candidatus Aegiribacteria sp. | reverse complement strand
CCGGTCAATACAGCCAGACCAACGGTGCTCTGGATTTGGGCGGCAGGCTCGAACCGGACAGGCAATACCTGCCTAAACTGATGAAACAGGCCGGTTACGAAACGGCCATGATCGGAAAGTGGCACCTGAAGCAGGAACCTGCGTTCGATTATTATTGCGTGCTTCCGGGGCAGGGTTCGTATTTCAATCCGATTCTTCGGGAGTCAAGCGGACAGTGGCCAAAGAATGAAAAACGCTTTGCAAAATATGACTCTTGTCACTCGTCGGATGTTATTACCGATACATCGCTCAAGTGGCTCAAAGGCAGGGACAGGTCAAAGCCTTTCTTTTTGATGCACCATTACAAGGCGCCGCACGATAATTTCGAAAATGCCGAGCGCTATGACTGGCTCTTCGATGATGTGGATGTCCCTGAGCCTGTGAGCCTGTGGCGACAACCGAATCATGGTTCGCAGGCAACCAAAGGCATGGGCACATCCATCGGTAAACGTAACAAGCGAAGGAATATGGGGATGCATATGTTTGTTGACCAGTCGCTGCCTGATGAGCAGTACAAAAGGACGGCATATCAGCGTTATTTGAAGAAGTATCTACGATGCGTTCGGGGGATTGATGATAATCTGGGTCGGCTGTTTGCGTATCTGGAAAAGAGCAGGCAGATGGACAACACTGTAATCATCTATACGTCCGACCAGGGCATGATGCTCGGTGAGCATGATTATATCGACAAGCGCTGGATGTACGAAGAGTCGCTGCGAATGCCGTTTCTTGTAAGGTATCCCAGGATGATTAAGGCGGGGATCCGCACCAACGAAATCATCAACAATACCGATTTTGCACCGACGATACTGGAGTTAGCGGGCGTTAAGACTCCCGGCTATATGCAGGGGCGAAGTTTCGTTCCGCTGCTGCGAGGCAAAACACCTGCTGATTGGCCTAAGTCCACTTATTACCGCTACTGGATGCACATGGCGCATCATGACAATCCCGCGCATTTCGGTGTTCGGACTAAAGAATATAAACTGATATTTTTCTACGGGCTAAATTACAAAAAAGGCGGACCCAAACCAACTGAAGCCGGGTGGGAACTGTATGACATGAAAAATGACCCACACGAAATAAACAACCTGTACGACGATTCGAATTATGCCGGTGTTGTCAAAAAACTCAAAGCTGAGCTGCTGCGATTAAGAAAGAAGTACAATGAAACAGATGATAAATATCCTCATATTCAAAAAGTAATCGAAGAATATTGGGACAAGTAAACACGATTATGGTATTATCAACAAAACAAACACTACTGGTTAAGGAAAAATCTGATGAGTGAATACTTTTGTACAAGACGTGGTTTTTTAAGGAATGCCGGTCTTGGCTTTGCTGCTTTATCGCTGTCGGGTGTCTCGGCCTTTGCAAAGAGACGAAACAAGCCGAATATTCTGTTCATCTTTGCCGACGACCAGTGTTTTGAAACTCTGCGCTCAATGGGCTGTTACGAAATACAAACGCCAAACCTCGACAGGCTTGTTAGAAACGGCGTTACTTTTACGCATGCTTACAATATGGGTGCCTGGCATGGCGCGGTGTGTGTGGCCAGTCGAACGATGCTCAATACGGGTCGATTTCTGTGGATAGCCAGAGCGCTTGAGCCGAAGCTGAAAGAAGAAACCAAAGCGGGCAGGTTCTGGTCACAGTATATGAAGCAAGCGGGCTACGAAACTTATATGAGCGGCAAATGGCACGTCAAAGGTATCAAGCCGAAAGACATATTCGATTACGTCAAAGACGTTCGGCCGGGGATGCCTAATCAAATGCCGCTGGGGTACAACCGACCTATAGAGGGAATACCGGACCTATGGAAACCGTGGGATACGAGAAATGGTGGTTACTGGAAGGGGGGCAAACACTGGAGCGAAGTCCTCAAAGACAACGCGTTGGAGTTTTTCGAAAACGCTTCAAAGAGCGAAAAACCATTCTTTATGTATCTGGCTTTCAACGCTCCGCATGACCCCAGACAATCTCCAAAGGAATACGTAGATAAGTACCCGCTGGACAAAGTGAAAGTTCCCGCCAATTTCCTGCCCGAGTATCCGTACAAAGACTCAATCGGCTGCAGCGCCAAGCTTAGAGATGAAAAGCTCGCCCCCTTCCCTCGGAGCAAATACGCTGTCAAAGTAAATCGGCAGGAATACTACGCGATAATCACCCACATGGACACCCAGGTCGGCGTCATTCTGGATGCCCTAAAAAAGACCGGCAAAGCCGACAACACTTATATCTTTTTTACGGCCGACCATGGACTGGCGGTCGGCCATCACGGTCTGATGGGAAAACAAAACATGTACGACCACAGCGTCAGAACTCCGCTGATGGTCAATGGGCCCGGTATTCCGAAGAACAAAAAGATAGCCGCACCGGTCTATCTTCAGGACATCATGCCGTCAGCGCTGGAACTTGCCGGCGTTAAGAAGCCCGGACACGTTCAGTTCAAGAGCCTGATGCCGCTAATCAATGGTAATGCTGACAGCAGTTACGATGCAATTTACGGTGGTTATATAGACCTGCAAAGAATGGTCAGCACAGACGGTTACAAAATGATTTATTATCCGAAAATCGGTAAAACTCTCCTCTACAATCTCAAGGCCGACCCCCTGGAAATGAACAACCTCGCGGACGACCCGGCTTATACCGGCTTGATAAGGAAGCTAAGGAGAAAGCTGAAAGGACTGCAAAAAGAAGTGGGCGATACGCTCAATATCGATAATCTGCCATATCTCAGTTCTTCAGCAGGGCGTTGAGCGTGGTCCTTTGATTGACAGTCAATATCCACGATGGATTAGTGAGTGGTGAGTATTCAACTTCCAATTAACCACTCGGTTCAAGAAAGGCGATATGATGAAAAAGTTATTGTTGGTTATTTTGGTAGCGATGTTTAGTTGTTTGAGTACCATTAACGCTCAGGAGGATGTTTTGAAAGCAGATAAGAGCCGGGAATTTTTGCTGCAGAAAAGATACTTAAACTTTCCTGTCAAGAATGGAGCCGAAAAGCGCCTGATAAGGCTCGTTATTGATGACAAGGTGGTCCGGGAATTTGATATCGAGCTGGCTCCTGATGAGGCTGATTTCTGGGTGTTTCTGGATATAAAAGAGTTTGGAGGGAAAAAAGCGATTCTGCGCATAGATAAATACGAGCCTACCAAAAGCAAAGGATTTGATTCTATCTATCAGGCAGATACTTTTATCGGTGAGGAGAATCTGTATCGGGAAAAGCTGCGTCCGCAGTTTCATTTTACTTCCCGCCGCGGCTGGAACAACGATTCCAACGGGATGGTCTATTATGATGGTGAGTATCACCTGTTTTATCAGCATAACCCATACGGCTGGAAGTGGGGTAATATGACCTGGGGCCATGCGGTCAGTAAAGATATCGTACATTGGAACGAATTAGGTGACGCGATCCACCCTGACCGTTTCGGGACTATTTTTTCCGGTTCGGCGGTAGTCGATGTCAATAATACGGCAGGATTCCAAACCGGCAATGAGAAGGTAATTGTATGTATTTACACTTCTGCAGGCGGAAGAAATCCAATGTCAAAAGGCCAGCCTTTCACCCAATCAATTGCCTACAGCAATGACCGCGGCAGAACGTGGAAAGTTTATGAGGGCAATCCCATTCTTGGTCACATCAATGGGAGCAATCGGGACCCAAAAGTCATCTGGCATGTCCCAACCGGCCAATGGGTGATGGCACTATATCTGGATAAACGAACGATGGGATTTCTCACATCCAAAGATTTGAAATCGTGGGAATTCCAGAGCGAGCTGAAGTGCTTTCATGAGTGCCCTGAACTGTTTGAGCTGCCGGTCGATGGTGATGAGAATAACAAGAAATGGATATTGTACGGCGGCAGTGGGGAATACCTGATTGGTAGTTTCGACGGCAGGCAATTCAAGAGCCAGACAGGTCCGATCCCTTTCCATTACGGCAATTGCTTCTACGCCTCTCAGACATTCAGTAACATTCCCGAAAGGGACGGCCGACGTATCCAGATAGCCTGGGGCCGGGTGGCGATGCCTGAGATGCCGTTTAACCAGATGATGCTGTTCCCGGTAACACTGTCTCTGCGGACAACTGAAGAAGGACTTCGGATGCTTGCCAGACCAATACGCGAAATCGAAAGACTTCATAAGCGTAGACGGCAATGGAATAATAAAATCATAAAGCCGGGAGACAATTTGCTTTCGGAACTTTCGGGTGAATTGCTTCATATTCGGGTAGAGCTTCAAGTTAATGATGATGTACAGGAAACTGGATTTGTCATCCGTGATATTCCGGTCGTTTATAATGTTCAAAAGCAGGAGCTGTCCTGTCAGAAAAAAACAGCTCCTTTAATACCGGTGTATAATAAGATTCGCCTGGAACTTCTGGTAGATAGAACTTCAATTGAAATCTTCGGTAACGATGGCAGAATCTATATGCCGATAGGAGTGATCCTTGCCGATAATTCAAAGTCACTTGAAATCTTCGCAAAAGGCGGAAATACCGAGGTAAAATCTCTGGAGGTTTACGAGCTTCGTTCCGTTTGGCCATAAGCACAAGTTTTTTCATCAGTAATAATCTCCTGATATTCAGTTTTTCAAGCCGTAACTTTCCATAACGGTTATTTTCTCATGCCCTGAAGCGGGTAGAGTATCCCGATAAGAGACATCGGGACATATTGGGTTTGTTTGGGTTTGTTTTTTTGGGCCTGAAGGCGGTTTCATTTTCATAATCCTCTATAACATATACGTTTACGTTCATTTTTGCAATCCGCCTACGGCGGACAAGATTGGGTTTGTTTATTCGGACTATAAAATCATCTTTTTTTCTGTAATCCTTTGTTATAAGTGAGTTTATATTCATTTGGGCTTTTTTTAAATTGGGTTTGATTGGGTTTGAATTGGGTTTGTTTTTTTGCCCCGCCAGCGGGATAAAATCTTGATAATTCATTGTTATTAGTGAGTTTACGTTCATTTTGGGCTTTTGGAAATTGGGTTTGTTTTGCATAAAAAGGTCAATTTGTAGAGAACTCTCTACAATTGTCGAATACCTCCAACCGCAGATTACGCGGATTAACGCAGAT
>JAIVYN010000259.1:0-5123 GCA_048635425.1 Candidatus Aegiribacteria sp. | reverse complement strand
GCTGGGCGCCGGGGCTGTCGAGATGGGCTAAAATCTGACCGGCCAAAATCTGGATCTCCGGGCGCTCGTCATTTACGGCGCTTACGAGAGTTTTCTGGGCGGCAGACAAATTAATGACAGGATTTCTGGTTTGAGCCAATTTGAGCATTACCTCTGCCGCACGAAGTGCATAGATATCCGCTATCTCTTCATTCCACAGGCCGGTATCATCAGCGGCCGGCTGCGAATTTTGTCCTAAAGCCTCCGCCAAATTCGCAACGACCAGCTTACTCTCGGCAAATGGCTCCTTAGGCCCCGCCGCTGCTACTGCTATCGCGGCACTATATCTTACCCTTATATTATTGAAACTCAGGGCCTGAAGCAGCGGCTGGGCCGGCCCAATGCGATAAAGCAATGATTTTTCGCCGGCAGTAGTACCCAACGCCTCAATAGCACCAAGTGCAACATGAGCATTCTTGTCTTTGACCGCACGAGCAAGGGCCTGATGAAGATATTCAACCCCTGCGGTGGTGGCATAGACAAGCGCATCGGCGTGCCGGTCGCCAAAATATTGCGGCATCTGCTCGGCGGCGGACTCCGCTTTGAAAAAGGCCGCCAGCCAAAGACCAATGGCCGGGCCGAATCCTGCGTCAGCCTTGAGCGCCCATTCGCAACAACGCATCGCCATTAGCTCGTTAAAATAACTCTTGGCCACTTCTTCCCGAACTAATCGCTGCCGGTCGGAATCCAGGAACCACACATTGGCAAAATCAGCATCCTCAGCCGGTGTCAATGACTGCGCATGGTAATAATATTTTTCGCCAAGCTCGAAGAACAACTGGGCAGCCGGAATTTTCAGAGTTCCAGGATCAATTTTACTGAGGCTGTTCTTGGCCAATTCACGAAGCTCGGTTGAACCGTCGTTCTCGAGGAGATACTTTAGATAGGCCTGCGATTGCGGATAGCCAATCTTGCCCAACGCCGTTATTATCTGGGCCTTGAGCGCAACATTTTCACCCTGCAAGGCGGCCACAAGAGGCCTTATCGCATCTCTGCCAATCTGCGGAAGCGCCCGTACAATATACGGGAATTCTGCGTCGCGGGTTTCGTCGGCCATCGCATCGAGCATAAACGGTATTGCGTATTCACCGGCGTTACGAAGCCGTTTAACTCCCGTGAACCAGCCGCGCTCGGTACTGCTCAGCCTTTTTATCTCCGTCACGATAACCCTTGGATCGGCCCGGAGGGTGAAGCTGCCCCGCTCGATAATATCGAGGATTTTACCGCCTAACTCTGCCAGCTCAGGGTCAGGTGAGATTTCGTTGACTCTTAATAAAATCGCATAACCCTGAGGGTTGTCTTTACTTAGCTCAAGCAATTTTACAGGGTCGGGATTGCCGTCCAGAACCGCCTGTGCGTATCCCTTGGCTAAATCGAATCGGCCAATCTTGGTATAATGCAGGAAATCGTTCCAGTTCTCCTCCAAAGTTTGAGCAAAACCGGCGCTAACTACAAAAAGTGTCAATACTAAAATTGCTGCGGCAGTTTTTCCGTCGAACATCGAAATTTCTCCTAAAAAAACTCTGCAGGGTTCCCGCTTTTCGGGGTCCCTTTTCTATCACAAAACCGGACTCGGCAGCCAAAAAAACATACAAATAAAGAACCAGATTGGCCGGCCCTTACCTCCAAAACAATTCTATTGGGGCGATTCTTGCCTACCAAATGCAGACAAAAACCACATTTCATTATAATATACTACAAGTAAATACCTTCCTTGTCAATAAAAAACCGCCTCACTGCCAACAATAAGCAGCTATTAGCCCACATATTTCATAATTCCTATAATGATGCTCCTTTTGGAAGTGTTTTGACTGGTCCTTAAGAAAGATGGTTTCTTCTATCTTATCCGCCTCACAGGCCTTTAAACGGCAAACTCGTCCTTCAGGAGTATCAACTACATACTCTCTCGGCTTTTTTTAGCCATTACGACCGGCTATTGCGCTAAAACAAAGGGGCCTATACCGAATCATTCGGTATAAGCCCCGAAATGCCTGCACTTGCGTAACCGCACCTGTGCCTGCGTTACCCCCGTTCTTGCTTTCGCAAGAAAGCACGGGGGTGCAGGTAGGTAAAAGTGACGCTAATCCGTTCGGCTATCGTCTGTCACCGCAAAGGAACAATTGCCGCTTATGGCTTCCGTGCTGCTGGTTATGGAGCCGGCCGGTACAGACGAATATCATCAAAGTACATCATACCCGAACCGCCGGCTAATGGATTGTTCTTGTCGCCAAAACCAATAGCAATAGTATTGACATTGGCCAGATTCACGCCCTGGTCTGCGAATGCCTGTAGGTCAATAGTCCATTGGGTCCAGGTATCTATCTGTGCCGCGTTGGGATTATCGTGAGTGACTACTGCACTGCCATTGAGAGCAACATACATCGGCTCAGCAGCATTATCCGAATTGCCTCTGAACCAGATTGACAGTACTCCTACACCCCCCTCGGTCCAGTCACGCGGATAGGTCAGCGTCTTCTCCACCTCTGAATACTTGAGGATGCTGTTGTCGTACCAGAATGGCATCGATTGGTTACCTCCGTGAACGATAGTTTCTTCGGTAAAAGAATCAGTGCTTTCGTCGCCAACGGTCGAGCCGGTCCCGTTACCGGGAGAGTAGCCATCAGTACCCGGCGTACCATAGCCAAGCCCGTCTTTCCAGGTGTACCATATCTGGTTGTCCCCGGAATCGTAGTCCTCGAAATCGTCCACAACAAGGAAGTTAGCTGTCGTAAAGCTCCAGAGGATGCCTGTCCACGGACTGTCTGGATTTGCGTTATTGACCTCATCAACACGCCAGTAGTAGGTGGTATCCCACTCAAGCATTCCGGGGTCATAGGTTTCAGCACCAAGGTCCCTGGTGCCTTGATATTCCGGTGAGCCGGTATCGGCATTTTCCACGGCATCTTTATCTGTACCAAAGTATAAATCATGCGAAGCAGCAAAGACACTCGGCGAGAAGGTAATAATCTGTGTCCGCTTTACATCCACAGCGCCATTAGCCGGGTCTGGGTTCCCCACGGCGCCCTGGGTAGTAAAGCTCCAGACGTCGCCTTTATACGTCTCGACGGTGTCAGATTCATCGATCCGCCAGTAGTAAGTCTTGGCCAATTTAAGTATGCCGGGGTCATAAGATGTACTTCCAAGGGGTATACCAAAAGTAGCGTTGTTCACATCGTCAAAATTATCCCCGAAGTACACATAATGTAGTTTCGCACCGAAACCTGCCGTCCAGTTCAGGTCTGCATCCTGATCTACCTGCTCGGCACCATCAGCCGGGTCCGGTGCGTCGGCGGTCTTAGGTGGAACCGTAAAGCTCCAGACATTGCCTTCGTATTTCGTAGTACCGTCGGCCTCAAGCTCATCGACCACCCAGTAGTATGTCGTTCCCGGCACAAGACCATCCGGGTAAGAAAATCCAGGAAAGCCAGCAACAAAAACCGTTGAGGACTGATTGACCTGGAACGCTTCGGGGGCCCTGTCGTTAACGTTGTCAAAATTGTCGCTAAAGTAAACATCATGTGAGACCGCCATAGCACCTGGTGTCCATCTAAGGTTCGCCCATGTGTCCGCATGCATGGCACCATCAGCAGGTTCGGGCCTCTTGGCGGCCTTAGTCAGTCCAGTACTCACGTTTTCGAACGTGTATGTCCGCACCTCGCCGGATGCATGTGAGGTAACGAATAGACCAATGTAAACGTCCGCTGCCATCTCGATGTCAATGGGGTCCGTCATATCGCCGTCCGGCGATGCGTCCGTCATTAGCTCCCACTCAACACCGTCGGCAGAATGGTAACCTGTAATCGTGTTGCCTTCGCGTGTCAGTTTTACCCAATGAGGCAGTGAGGCCGTGACATCCCCTTGTAAGCCCCAGGAGCTGCCGTCGGTCTCCAGACGGCCCTGGAACGCTATGCCGCCGCCTTCGCCGCCAGTAAGTGCCATTATCGCGTGCTTGGAGCCCTGATCGAGCGTCTCACGAATCATGACGCCACCCTTGGCCCAACCGTTGGAACCCTCGCCGTTACTGATAACATGTGCGATAATCGTACCATCTCCGGACAGCGGCACGTACGCGTAGTGGAATTCGTCCGAGCTGCCCCAGACGTCGGCTCCATCGGCGCTAATGGCCCATGTTCCGCCACTCTCTTCGGCGCTACCACCGGTGGTGTTTATATCCTGGCTCTGCCATCCCTGCGGCAGCGCAGCCGAAACACTACCGACCAGAGCCAGCACCAAAATAAAAGAAACCATATAAATCAATTTTCTACACATAATAGTCCTCGTTAAAAAAGTTAAAAATGACCCTGCTTTGGCCACACACCAAAACAAGCGTTCCCGCAGAGACGGGATTTGAATTTTTCGTTGAAATACGACCTCCCCACATTCTAAGCACTACGTCGCGGTTACAACTAACTATGTGTTTTGCTTAATAACCCCTCCTCTGTCGAAAAAATACAAAGTTTCAATACCTCAGGGGACCAGAATCCGGTGATAACCACATATACGAACACAAGCATCACCCTTCCTGTTTATATCAAATCAGACACTTTCTCGTCAAGGACAAACTATGCTTTTAGGATGATTTTGTGTTACTATTTTTGAGAATTATTTTTTGCTTCCCAATAAATTTATTTGACGTTTTTGCATCGAAGCAATCCCAAAATAATAAATGGCCAAAAGTCAATTAAAACGGGGCCCATACTGAATCTATCAGTATAAGCCCCGAATTGACACAAATCTGCTTGTCAGCTAAATCATACCCTACGGTGCCGATTATGGAGCTGGACGATACAAACGGATATCGTCAAAGTACATCATACCTGAACCGCCGGCTAATGGATTGTTCTTGTCGCCAAAACCAATAGCAATAGTATTGACATTGGCCAGGTTCACGCCCTGGTCTGCAAATGCCTGTAGGTCGATAGTCCATTGGGTCCAGGTATCTATCTGCGCTGCATCGGGATTATCGTGATTGACTACCGCGTTGCCATTGAGAGCAACATACATCGGCTCAGCAGCATTATCCGAATTGCCTCTGAACCAGATTGACAGTACTCCTACACCCCCCTCGGTCCAGTCACGCGGAT
>JAIVYN010000258.1:0-5128 GCA_048635425.1 Candidatus Aegiribacteria sp. | reverse complement strand
GTCAGCAAAACTCGGACTACCAACCAGTAGGCCTGCGTTTTGCTTCCTTGCCAGCCTTGTCCTCGCTCAGCCAAAAACGAAACCTAATTTCTTTACCAGTCCTTATTTTTACTTCTCATCGGGGCGCGAGTATCCGCGGGCGTAGTCGGCACGACAGCGCTGCTCGATGTCATTAGGGTGCTCACCGATTTCTTTGACAAGGGCGGCGTGCATCGCACGGATCCGCCGTCTGTACTTTTTTCGGCCTGCGAGATTGTTGAATTCACCCGGGTCGGTTATGAGGTCATATAGTTCCCGTTCAGCCGGATGGTCCGCGTCGGCTGGAGTGTGGTAAACATACTTGTAATTACCCATACGAATCATCACATTGCCGGAGGCAATATTGTGGCCATAGTATTCGCTAACGGCGAGGTCTTTCCACTCGCTGTCCGGGTTGTCCAGCCATCTAACCATAGAATCGCCGTTCCAGTCATCGGGCACATTAGCGGCGCCAAGCTCGGCGACAGTCTGCACTACATCCACTAATGAGCAGGCCTGCGTTCGCCGTTGTCCACCTTTCCACCGCGCAGGCCAGCTAACAATCAGCGGCACCCGGCCGGCGTGCTCGTATAAGCAGTTCTTCCACCACAGGCCGTGTTCGCCCATATTCTCGCCGTGGTCGGTTGTGTAGATTACGATGGTATTGTCGGCGACGTTACTATTGCTCAGGGCATTGAGAACTTTTCCGATTTCTTCGTCCAGCCACTGTGTAAGGCCGTAGTAAAGCTCACGGCCTTTACGCACAATCTCGTCCGGGACGTTCTCGACGTTAAAGCCGATGCGCAGATGTTTATAGTTTCTCGCCTGAGATTCGAGGTGGCCTTGAGGAATTTCGGGCATTGGGACTTTACCTTCGTAACGTTGCCAATACCTTTGCGGCACAATCAAGGGAAAATGCGGGGCAAGATATCCGACAATCATAAAAAACGGCTTGTCGGAAGCCCTGCGATTATTAACAAATTCCACTGTCGCAGCCGTTACCTTTCGGTCATGCTTTAAGATACTCGAATCGTCACCGGTGTGGAACTTGTCGAATCGTCCGCTGAGCCCATCTTGAGGAGTCAGGTTGTCTGCGGCGCGGCGTTTTCCTTTTCCCGTCTTATTGCTGTTGTTCATATTGCCGCCGATTTCAGTAAAACCGTAGCGCCGGGTACGGTCGTAGTGCATCTTACCGCAAAGAATCGATTCATAACCTGAGTCGTTCATTATCCGCGGCAGTGACGGGTAATCCGTGCTGGGAAGCCAGCAACTGTTGCTCCAGGCGCCTACGCGGGAGACGTATTTGCCCGAAGTGAACGAAAGACGTGAGGGTACGCACAGCGGCGAGTTGCAGTAGCAGCTCTCGAAGGTGACACCGCGCCGGCTCAGGCTGTCCAGATTCGGGGTTTGGACAATATCGTTGCCATAACTTCCAAGCACACCCGCATTGTGCTCGTCGGACATGATAACAATGATGTTCGGCTTGCTTGTGCGTTCCCGTTGGCCGAATACCAACGGCGGTAAAATGAATGAACCGGCAGCAAGGCCTGCGCTTTTAAGAAATTCTCTTCTTGTCGGATTGTGCATTTTTTTCTCCCTGTTCCATTTTCTTGGAAAATTCTACTACCAATTTAAAACATACTAAAAATCAGGCCAACTGCTTAACCTCCGCATGTTTGGTCATAACTCATTTACTGTCGACTTCAGCCATGATGCAGCCGGAGCATTAACCTCGATATTATGCCGGAGGATCCGCTCGGCTAAGTTCTTCATAACCTGCTTATAATCAGGATTATTGTGCAGGTTTTTCATTTGGTCCGGGTCGTTGAGACGGTCGAAGAGCATGTGATTACCATCGGCTTTCAGGACAAGCTCATATTCGGGCGTAAAAATCCCCGCCGAGGCGAGTGAGGAATGGTGAATCATCGCCTCGTCTGTCCATTCGGTATTTTCACCTCTCAATAAGCCAGAAGCATCACGTCCCTGCTCTCGTCCGCAGGGCTTAATTTCCATCAGGCCGAGAAGTGTTTGCTGCACGTCAACGTTAGTAACGAAGTTGTCAATCACGGTGCCGGGCCGAATCTTTTTCGGCCAGCGAACGAGAAACGGGATTTGGTATGCGGTCCTGTACCATTGGTTTTTTCCGTAAAGACCGTGCTCGCCCATATATTCACCGTGGTCGGTCGTGAAGACGATGATTGTATCGTCGAGAATGCGCTTGTCTTTGAGGGCATCGAGGATGCGTCCGACGTTGTCGTCGATGCACTTGACGAGGCCGCAGTAATGGGCCTTGCTCTTTCGCATTTGCTCGGCTGTTATCTTGCGGCCTTTCTTTGCCGACGATTCTTTAAAGTTATTTGGAACGGTCATATCTTCGGGCTGATACATACTCATATACGGCTCACGGACGGTAAACGGCCCATGAGGGTCAGGGATGCTTACCATATAGAAAAAAGGTTTTCTTTTTGGCTTTTTTATAAATTCAATTGTTTTATCAGCAAGCCAGTCAGTGGTGAACGTTTTTTTGTCTCCAATCACCTTGTAAGGTGACACTTCCGGATTTCCCTCGGGCTGTTCGACTATCTTTTTCCAGTGTCCGCGATTGAACATAAAACGGCAGTCCGCAAATCCCATCGAGCGTTCCGGCCTGACCCAGCCCGGTTTCGGTTCGCCGTCAAGGTGCCATTTTCCTGCATAGCCGGTTTCATAGCCTTTGCTTTGCAGGATGTGAGCGATAGTTACCTCATCGCGGTTCATCTCGATATTATTTCTGTAGGCGCCGTGGGCGTGGGGATAGCGCCCGGTGATAAGGCAGCCACGGGACGGCGTGCACACTGCGCTATTGGTAAAGAAGTTATGTAAAATAGCACCTTCTTCGGCAAGAGAATCGATATGTGGTGTCTTTACGAGGACCTTCCCATAGTTCGGCGTGCGAGTCAGATGCTTTGCATAGACACTAAGGGCCCAAGAGCTTAACTGGTCGGTATGGATGATTAGTAGATTTGGATATTTCCTGTTTTGTTGTGCCGATCCAGGCCTGCCTCTTGCCGGCTCCGGCAGCGCCAGCGACGCCGCTCCTATACTCACAGCTTTTAGAAAAGAACGGCGTGTGTAACTTCTCAAGCTCATATTTGTCCTCCTGTCGATTTCAGAAGTCGTTGGCGGCTTTTAGAGTGGGCGAGTGCGGCCTTGTTGTTTGTACTTTTCCAGCAGACTCGTCAGTCGCTCAACGATTTGGGGTTGCTCGCTCCAAAGATTCCTTGACTCGGCGAAATCCTCTTCCAGATTGTAGAGCTGCCCCTCCGGCTCGCCCGGCTTTGGCTTATATGTTTTGGGTTTGCTGAAACCGCCTGAGCCGAGACCTAATATGAGTTTCCACTTTCCCTGGCGGATGGAAAACATCCCCATGCTGGAATGATGCACAATGGCCTCTCGTATCGGCTTATTGAGCTTTTTATCTAACAAGGCCGGTAGGATGTTATAACTGTCTTCGCCGGCATTATTAGGAAGCTCGGCACCGACAATCGCCGCGCATGTTGCCATTAGATCCGTCAGGCAAACAATCTGATCGCTCGTGGTGCCGGCGGGAATATTGCCCGGCCAACGGGCGATAAAAGGTTCACGATGGCCCCCGTCCCAAATGTCGGCCTTGATACCGCGCAAATCACCGTTGGGATAGTGACCGTAAATTTCGATAATCGAATATGGGTCCCGCTTGATTTTTGTCCGGCCGGGTGAGCCGTTGTCACTGGTGACAATAATCAGTGTATTGCGAGCAAGTCCGTTGCGCTCCAACGACTTAACAACCTGACCGACGGTCCAGTCCACCTCGACGACGAAGTCGCCATATCCGCCGGCCTTGCTGCGTCCCTTGACAAAGTCCGCCGGGGCGATGGGACAATGGGGTGCCGGCAGGGCAAAATACATAAAGAACGGTCTATCCGGTGATTTGGCGGTAATGTTGTCGATGTACTCGACTGCCTTTTCAGTCAGCCTTGGCAGAACCTCCACGTGCTTGAATCCCGGAGCAATTGCTCCTGCCCGCCACCATCCATCTTCACTTGCTTTACCGGCCTCGGTTGTTAACGTGGGTTTAGTTACAGCCCGGTCGTTTTCAATATAGCAGTAGGGGATCATATCCAATGAGGCGGGAATCCCGTAAAAATAATCGAATCCATGATGTAAGGGTAAAAATTCAGGTTGATCCCCAAGATGCCATTTGCCTATGCAAGCAGTTACATAACCATTATCTTTAAGTAGGCTGGCAATTGTAATTTCTTCAGGATTCAATCCTTTTGCAGAAAGAGGGCGTAACACCCATCGTCCATCTTCGCTCAGATGCATATCAACTCTTTGGGCATAACATCCAGTCATTAAGCTGGCACGTGAAGGAGTGCAAACGCAAGATGAAGAATACAAGGTGGTCAAACGTATTCCATCCTTTGCCATATTATCAATAGATGGTGTCCTGTGAAGCTTAGAACCAAAACAACCAATATCACCATAACCCAAATTATCAGCATAGATAAAAATAAAATTAGGTTTTTCAAGCTCTTTATTGGTGGTATTACAAGCAAATTGAAAAGTGCCTAATAAGGACAACCCGATCAAAGCAATAACACTCTTTTTTAGCACTACAATACTTATAAAATTATATGGGGTATCCAATCAATACCCGTGATTTTCTTTTATAATATTATCGTATGTTACTGGTTCTGTAACAACAGCCTGTTCAAGCATTCGCATAAATAAAAGCCCTCTACTGTTTGATGTTCTTCTATTGTATCTGAATACGTACTCGTCAAGGTAATAACCTAGCTTATTTTTATTCAAATAGCTCTGATGTGTTCCAAGTAGCCATCTTTTCAATAAAGAGGCAACTCGGTGCACATTAGCTAATATTTCTTCATCTTCTTCATTTACCACTGATTTTGATACTTTGTGTATGTAGCCCATTTCTTCTATTTCTGAATAGCTTGGCCATCCATCAGTAATGATAGTTGAAGATGGTTCAATGTTTCTTTCAATAAAGCTTTTCAAACTTTTACCTGATGCATCTGGGATTTTTTCCAATCTCACTCTGCCAGTTTTTCGACCTTTTACTTCGATT
>JAIVYN010000257.1:0-5147 GCA_048635425.1 Candidatus Aegiribacteria sp. | reverse complement strand
AGTTGGAGAGCATCTTGAAACAATAGGGCAATTCACCTGAGTGTTCCGCTGATTTTACCAGCATTACATCCAGCCTGGCAAAGACCTTGGGATATTCGGCCATCGAATCTGCAAAGGTATTAGCCAGTGAAACAGATTTGCTGATATTAGAGAAAATTATTCTCAGATGTCCTTGTAATCCTTCGCTGACCGTATCAAGTGACTTTATTATCGGCAGCCCTGCATCGAGCAAAACTGCGAGGTCATGATATATTAGTGCAAGTTTACTTCTCACGCTGAGCCTCTTGTATATCCGCTATAATGCGTTGATAGTTTTATGCTCAGAAATACCCTCCCGATTGTATCAGTATAGCGGTTTACATCAATAAATTAAGCCGAGAAAATATTCCAGTATTTTTCCTTTTTTACAATAATCTATTGATTCATTCTGTGTTTGTTATATATATTTTATAGAGATACAGCTTTTTTAACGAGTTACTGATTAATGAAATGATTCGAGGGATTAACTATGAGGTTTAAGTCCATATCCTTATCTGTTGTTGTTCTGGTTTGCGCGACACTTATGCTTGTCTCATGCAGTAGCTTTTCGATTGGCGCGGGTTCGGGCCGGAGGCGCGTATACAAACATGGACCTCCGCCGCACGCTCCCGCTCACGGGTATCGGCACAAACAGCACGGTGTGGAGCTCGTTTATGATTCGGGACGCGGTGTTTATGTTGTCATTGATCTTCCCAGCCATTACTACTTTAGAGGCCGTTATTACCGCCGTGGCGAAGTTCAATGGGAAGCAGGCGTCCATATAGACGGCCCGTGGGAGTTTGTATCGGAGGATGCAATGCCTAAGGGTCTTCGAGCCAAAGGCAAGGGCAAGGGCAAGGGTAAATCGAAAGAGCATCCCGGCCGCGGCCTCGGCCTTGAAAAGAAAAGGTGGTAACTGTCATTCCCGCCTCGCATCAACGTACGGAGCGGGAATCCACCACGCCGATACGTTTTTGGTTTCCTGCTTTCACAGTCCGGCAGGATGGGGGCTTGCCCCACCATTTCTTTGCCAATCTATTTCTTGCCAAATAGCGATTTTCCTCTTAACATAGTTCCCGTTATAACTGAAGCAAGTTACCGCTATTGTTACCGGTTCGTGGGATGGCGTATAGCATTTAGCGGATAGTTTCTTCGCTTCGCTCAGAATGACGAAGGATATGTCTATGAAACTAAGCTGGGCCAGTCGGATTACGATTCTCAGGATATTGTTGATAATTCCTTTTGTCAGCTTTATGTTGAAGATAAATGATCCCGCGCTTAGCCCTGGCGTACGGAATGCAATGCGGTATGTTTCGATTGTTATTTTTTTGGTTATGGCGGTTAGTGACGTTATTGACGGCTATTTGGCCCGCAGAAAAAAGCAGATTACAAAGCTCGGTGCGTTTCTTGACCCACTCGCGGACAAGCTGCTTATGACCTGTGCGTGTCTGCTGTTGGCCTCGCAGCGGGGACATGTGGGAGGTTTCCTGCTGCCGCCGACTGTTGTGGTTTTGATTATCGGCAAGGACTTATTTTTGTTGATTGGTTTTACTATTGTTTATTTTATAACTTCGCAGATTCGCATCGCTCCTGTGTTCATCGGCAAGCTTGCCACTACCCTGCAGTTGTCGATGGTGGCGGGAATTCTGATTGCCCCTGAGATTTCCGGTGTTTTGTCCGGCTGGATATGGTTTTTGCGGGTTCTCTGGTGGTCGGCCGCCGGGACCGCTATTTTGACAACGCTTATTTACATTCGCAACGGAAGTCGATATATTGAACAGTACGAACAAAGCCTGGCGAACAATAGTCCTTAGCCAATAGTATTTAAAATTGGCAACTCACAACTCGAAACTCGAAATGTAAAATATCAAATATGGAATAAGAACGTGGCTGTACAATTTAACGAAATACCGGAGGTGCTGGAAGAGCTTCGCCGCGGTGGGATGATTGTCCTGGTTGATGCCGAAGACCGTGAGAACGAAGGTGACCTGGTGTGTGCCGCCGAGAAGGTAACGCCTCAGATTATTAACTTTATGGCCAGGTTCGGTCGTGGTCTTATTTGTCTGCCACTGACGGCTGAAAAATGTGATTCTCTTGGTCTGTATCCACAGACCGTTGACAGTACCGCCCGTTTTGGAACGGCTTTTACGGTCAGTATTGACGCAGCCAAAGGAGTAAGCACTGGTATCAGCGCCTCCGACCGGGCGCAGACGATTCAGTCGGCAATTGCCGATGATGCCAGGCCGGGCGACCTTATTCGTCCCGGTCATGTATTTCCGCTGCGTGCTCGTGAAGGTGGAGTACTGGTTCGAGCAGGGCAGACCGAAGGCGCAGTTGATTTGATGCGCTTAGCGTCATTAAGGCCGGCCGGTGTCATCTGTGAAATTATGAACGAAGACGGCTCGATGGCACGAGTGCCGGAGCTGTTGAAATTCTGCGAGAAGCACGATCTTAAAATTGCCTCAATCGCCAAGCTCGTAGAATATCGTCTGCAGCGTGAAAGTCAAATCAAGCGCCTTGAGTGCGTTAATTTACCTACGGACTACGGGGAATTCACGCTTATTGGCTATGAAAGCGTCACTTCAGCCGAGCCACATCTGGCATTGTGCAAAGGCGGTGTTGGCCGGCTCGATGAAAACGGCAAATCCATCGAGCATAACGAGCCTCTGCTGGTCAGGGTGCATTCGGAATGTATGACCGGCGATTTGTTTCATTCGCAGAGATGTGAGTGCGGCTATCAATTGATAACTGCGATGAAGATGATAGAACAAGCCGGCAAAGGTGCCTTGATTTATCTGCGCCAGGAGGGCAGAGGCATCGGCCTGACCAACAAACTCCGAGCTTATAAACTTCAGGAACAGGGACTTGACACTGTTGAAGCCAATTTGCAGTTGGGCTTTATGGCTGACAAGCGCGATTATGGAATTGGGGCCCAAATCTGTCGCGATTTGGGACTCAGGAAGATACGCATACTGACAAACAATCCTAAGAAGATTAGTCGCCTTGAGGTCTATGGTATAAAGATTGTTGAGCAGATACCCCTAAGAGCTGAGCCAAGCGAGCACAATATTGACTATTTGAAAACGAAAAAACACCGCCTTGGCCACATGCTTGATGAGGATTTATGAAGTCAGAAACCAGAAGTCAGCCCAGCAACGCTGGGTCTCATACAAAACCCGCCGTTGGCGGGTCAGCCCAGCAACGCTGGGTCTCAATCAAAACCCGCCGTTGGCGGGTCGGAAACCAGAAGTCAGAAATCAGCCCAGCAGCGCTGGGTCTCAATCAAAACCCGCCGTTGGCGGGTCAGAATCTGTCTTTTGTCCTCTGTCGTCTGTCTTCTGCCCTCTGTCTTCTGTCCTCTGTCGTCTGTCTTCTGGCGATGCTTTTGGGGGGCGCCGGTTGTGAATCCGCCTCAGGCGGACAGGGGCTTACTGGACCGGCCACGAAGACTGATGCCGATTTTAAAAGGCTTTCTGTTTATTCTCATTTTGCCCCGGCGAAAATCAATATTATGCCGCTAACTGAATTTATCAGCCCCGGCGATGCCCGGCAGGCTAATATAAATCTTTACGTTAGTTTGCTGGATTCTTTCGGTTCTCAGATTAAATCACCCTGCGTATTTCGTTTTGAGTTATATCAAAAAGTTCAGCGCTCGTCTGAGCCTAAGGGAAGTAGAGTTATTATTTGGCCGGATATTGATTTAACTGACCTGGTTGAAAATGACGAATACTGGCGGGATTTTTTAAGGGCTTACGAGTTCAATTTGCCTTTCGAGTTCCGCCTTGGGCGGACAAACCAGAGCTACATATTACAGGTAACGTCTCTGTGCCCGACCGGCAGGCGCCTCTCAGACGAATTCGTCCTTAACCCCATGAGATAATTCCTTAATATCTCATGGGGTTAAGCTCACAAAATGATTGACCCGAAGATTTTCCTTGAATCGAAGGCGGCAAATCAGTATAAAATTAGACGGATAACGTATTCCGAATCCAATGTCGCAATGGAAAGGAAAGTCATCATGTACAAACAGAAACAGAAAGCCTTTACCCTCATAGAGCTTCTGGTCGTAATCTCGATCATCGCCCTTTTGATGGCAATTTTGATGCCGTCCCTCCAGCGGACAAGAGACCAGGCCAAAACCGTTGTGTGTCAAACACAACTAAAGCAGTGGGGTATAGTTTTTTCGATGTATACAGGTGATAACAACGGCTACTTCCACAGAGGTCATAGGGGCAGCAGCGATTTTAAAGGGAACTGGTTCAACGCGACAATCAACTACTGGCAGGACCCTGCCATATTACGTTGCCCGATGGCCAAAGTACAAAAGGGTGGTCCTCAACGCGGCGATGGCGGGAAATTCACGGCCTGGGGCAGCTGGCTCGGCAGCGAAGATACAATAGTGGCCGGCGCCTATGCCATAAATGGCTGGGTACAGAACCCGCCACCAGGAGAAGACACAAAGGGCCATGACAGTCGCAACAACTGGAGGACTTTCTACGCTAAGACCGCCCATCCGGTTCCACTGCTTCTGGATTCCTGGTGGTACTATGGCTATCCCTACGAAACAGATACGCCCACAGAGTGGGAGGGTCAGATCAAAGCCGGCGAGCACGGCATGGACAAGTTTTGTATAGACCGACACAGAAATGGGACAATTAACGGTCTCTTCCTCGACCAATCTGTCCGACAGGTACGACTCAAGCAACTATGGAGATTCAAGTGGCATAAATCATATAACGTAAATACTCCCCCGCCAAACTGGGCAACGGAAGCCCCCTGGATGGTAGGATTGCCGGAGTAGTCTCTCGCCGTTGTTGCCGGTTCGCACGCAATAATTGTTTTGTCTGTTAATCAGGAGACAATAAATTTACGTTCAAAATTGTCTCTCAGGGCATCCTTACTTGCCTGTTCACTCATTGGTTTCTTAAAATCAGAACGTAAGATTGACTCAGAGATTTTCCTTGACGGGGAAGTGCTAATTTGTTACAAATACAATTAGACAGGCTGGAACAGCGTAGAGACTGCCCTGAATTAGCCGTAGCCTTGAGCCCATTCGGCTGCGCTCAGGGTAAACTCCGTCGAAGGTTCGAAGGGGTAACTGAAGGCTCTAAGGAGTAGGTATCCGCCGT
>JAIVYN010000256.1:0-5148 GCA_048635425.1 Candidatus Aegiribacteria sp. | reverse complement strand
GTAACCTCATCTGTCCAATCTAAAGAAAGTAGAAATGCTCTACACGCCGGCACTGCAAAGGTTGATATAACACCGAAAAAACCTGTTAAGATGGCCGGCTATGGCGGCCGTAAAGGCTTATCTAAGGGTGTTCACGACCCTTTATCCGCCCGAATTGTTGTATTTGAAAATAACGATAAACGGCTCGTGCTGGTGTCAAGCGATTTGATAGGCTTTTATGGTGGAACGGCTGAGTACATGCGGAAAGCCATTGTAGATGAGTTTCAGCTTGAGCCATCTGAACTTTTTCTCAGCGCTATACACACACACGCCGGGCCAAGCTTGACTATAGATAAGGAAAAAGGGCACCCGAATAATCTCGAATATACTGAACACTTAAAAGTTAAGCTGATAGAAGTAATTCGCAAAGCCTTGAGTAATATGGGGCCGGTAAATATCGGTGCGGGTATCGGATATTCACCAGTCGGTATGAATCGACGGGAGCTGAGAATCGATAGCTCAGGAAACAGCTCAATAAGACTCGGACGCAATCCCTATGGCCCTACAGACAAAGAAGTGTTAGTAGTGAAAATAACAAAACTCCGCAGGACGCCTGACGGTGCTGACGGCAGGACAATTGCCGCACTATTTGATTATGCGAGCCACGCTACCTGCTTGGGAGGTAAAAATTATACCATCAGTGGTGATATCCTCGGATTAGCTGAACAGTTTGTTGAGAAGATTCTTGGTGACGATGTAATTACTGCTGGGTTTGCAGGTGCATCCGGCGATATCGACCCGTGGTTTAGAGTGCTTCCTGCATTCAACACTGAACCGGGCTGGATTCCCGAACCGGTGCTATTAGGAACAATGTTGGGTGAGGAGATAGTGCATACTTTTCGTAATATTGAAAAAGTCTCCGGGGGTGGTGAAATTGCCACCGCTTTTATAACGCTTGAACTTCCCGGCAAGCCACGAAGCGAAGATACAATTGAGAAGGGTCACCCCCCTGCTGAGCTGAATATAACTGCCGCACGGGTAGGTGATATCGCCTTTGTAGGTATTGGCTGTGAAGTACTGACGGAAATAGGTATGGCAATTAAAGCCGCTTCACCATATAAGCATACTTTTGTAATTTCGCACTGCAACGGTGCAGCCAGCTATCTTTCACCGGAGCATTTGTACATAGAAGGAGGATACGAAATCAGAAGCAGTCCCTTCGCACCTCAAGCAGCCGATATAGTCGTGAAACAAGCCGTTAAAATGCTTCATGAACTATAGACAACGCCAAACAAGATTCTACACCGCATTCAATTTCGGCCCTGCGCTCAAGCCGACAAGTCCGGCATTACGTACGGCTCGCGGTAATAACCACGGACCAAACGGTTGGCTTGTTCATTGTCCTTGAAGCACTCGTTTTCCCGGTCGATCTCCAGCCAAGGCCCGAGCGTCACCGTCTTGGCGTCAACATCGATTTCGTGGGCCGCAAGGTGCTCCAGCAGCCGGTGAAACATGTCGTTGAAGACCGGGATGTGCCGAACTTGGCCACGCATCTCTTCCTTCGAGACCTTCTTGCCGAGACGGTACGAGATGTTGCCGGTATGGCAAACAGCAGTGGAGAGGTGGCCTTCGAGGACCTCGGCGTTGAGAGCTTCCCGGCGGCCGCTGCGGACCGCCTCGATGAAGTTGACAAAATGATTGCCGCCGCCACTGAACGACTTGACCTGCTTGCCCTCGTTGTCCCATGCGATGCCGCGATAGAGACTCACCGAGCCAGCTTCGCAATCGACTATCACGCCCACCCTCTCGCCACGAAACATAGGCATTTCGCTTGAGCCCTTGGCCTTATTGAGATTGTGCACCTCATAAAGTAACGGGGCCGTCGGAAAGTCGTAGTAGATGATTTGCGTATTGGGGACATTGCAGGCGTCGTTGAACACGAACCTACCGCCGATGCTCATTACCCGGCGGGGAAGCATCTTCTCGCCCAGACACCAACGGGCCGCGTCCACCTCGTGGACGCCTTGGTTGCACGACTCGCCATCGCCGGTGTTCCAGTCGAAGCTGCAGTCATATTGGAGCCGGTCGCGATAGATCGGCACTTTCCTGGCAGGGCCACACCAGAGGTCATAGTCGACGGTATCAGGTATCGGCAGCGGAGTCTCGCGTTTGCCGCATGAAGAACGCGGCTTGTTGGCAAAAGCGGTGATGTACTTGATCTTACCGAGGTTTCCTTCCCGGATCCATTGGATTGCCTGGGCGATGGAACTCTGCGAGCGGCGCTGGGTGCCGCACTGGACGATGCGGCTGTACTTCCTGGCCGCGTTAACCATCTGCCGGCCTTCCCAGATGTAATGCGACAGCGGCTTCTCAACATAGACGTGCTTGCCGGCTTGACATGCCCAGATTGTGCTCAGACCATGCCAGTAGTTCTGTGTCGCGTTACCGATTACGTCGATGTCTTTGCGGTCGAACATCGTGCGCATATCAACGTATTGCTCGACCTTGTGGTTGTACTTCGATTCGATTATCTTAGCTGCGCCACCCATACGTTCCCGATCCGGGTCGCTAACAGCCACAACGATCACACCTTCCTGGCTCTCGAAGGACGGAATATGGGCCCCCGTCCCACGACCGCCGAGACCGACTACGCCCACATTGATACGGTCATTCGCTCCTCTTACGCGTGAAAACGGCAGTGTAACTGCAAGACCTCCAGCAATCGAACTTTTTACAAAATCCCGACGCGTAAAGCCTTTCATAATCTATTCCTCCCTTAAGTTCTTGCTTTGTAAGAGACCGCTTGTCGTATCCAAAGCGACGCCATCAACTCGATACACAGCAAGATAGTTGCTCATATTATCTACTGCTTTTTTCTAAGGAATCCAACAACAAGTGGTTGACGGTATGTACTTTTTCAGTCAGCTCAGCCAGCTCGTCTGCGGTTTTTGCTGATTCGACAGAGTGTAGAATTTCGGCCAGCTCAGCGGCTCCGTTAATTGTATCAAGACCATTGTTCTCCATCGTTACCAATACATGCCTGACCCTGTTTGCTAACCGCCGGCGGAAGAATTCAACCCGCCCATGTTTTAAAACACCCTCTTTCCAGGCCGGCTCAAACTCATGAAATGCAGTGCAAGCCTTTTGTATATAAAGCAGTACCATACCCTTAGCCGGATTGCCTGAGGAAAGAATCCGCGCCCACTGCAGCTCTTCGTTACGCCAGTGTTCGTCTGCTACGGTTGTTTTGTATTCGAAGTTACTTTGAGAATTCATAGTTTGTGCGGTGACCAAATTCCATATCTTCCATCTAAAATAGTAAGCTGTGCTGCGAAACCTGTCAACTTAACAAAAATATCAAATATGTTTGGCCGGCACAATGATTATTTCTTGTGTTCGGCGCTCTATCACCCCTGTCCCTACCGAAAACTCGGTCCTTCTTTTTTAATAAGCACTTATGACAAGATGGTCAAGATTTATTTCAACCTCATTTTAGTAAAGCAATACCTGTCTTTGATTTTTGTGCTCGGAGAGAGTTTATGGTAGGGACAGGCTAAAAATGACTTGACAGCACGTGTATTAAGTTGATATATTACAAAGGCTTAAACATTGAAGCGCCTGTAGCTCAATTGGACAGAGCGTCGGTCTACGGAACCGAAGGTTGGGGGTTCGAGCCCTCCCAGGCGTGTTACCCAACCCGCTGAAAATACAACAGTTACAACAACAGGCAAATCAAGCGGCTCATCTGAAAATAAAATCTTGTCGAAATCTTGTTTTTCTGGACCGGAAATGGATTCCGATTTGAAACTGATTATGTCTTGGCACGCAGTTCAAGTGGAGAAATTTTCTTCGAATTTGTGTGAGGTTCCTGAAGTTTATGTATGAGTTCCCAGGTAAGCTTGCACCACCTACGAAAGAGGGCGAGACGTCTTAAAATATTTTGTGAAAATTGAAAAAATTGCCATTTTGGTGTTGACGTTCGGGATGACAGTTAAAATGGAGCAATAAGTTTCGAAACTTTTTCGGACGTCTCAGCGGCGGTTCCTTGTTTGTACGAACCAACTACCCGCTTCAATGGGGTCCCTACATACTCAGTTTTTCACTACAGTTGTGACGTCGAAAACATCTATAATGGAGTCGTTCCCTTCCCACTCACGCCAGCACTTCAACCGAATGTGAGCACTACCAGCTGCTTTCGCTTTGAATGCAAAAACTCGCTCGCCGCCCTCACCAATTTGTGGATCTTCCGGTAGAAAAAAGTCCGAACTTTGTAGAGCTAAGATATTATTATCTAACTCCTCAATCTCCCAACAATAGCCAGTTGTGGGATTCTCAGTGAGTCGGATTACAATGACATCATCTCGGTGAAGCTCATAGGATTCGCCATTATTGGCTTGTGTTAGCTTTATTTCTTGCACCTTACCCCTTCACACAAATAGTAATACACTCATCTTCCCCGCCGAGCGACTGGTAACTTGACAGAAGATGGTACGCCCCAAAGCCTAAACACGATGTGCATCCATCTTCTAAAGAGTTATCACTACTAACAGCGTCTTAGCTATTTAATACCATCATCCGGCTCTCCAGTCAAGTTTTCGATGGTATTGATCTCATATCTTGCTCTCTGCAGCATGCGGATTACTTCCTTGCCGCGCTAGGCTGACTGCCTTTACAAATCTAAACAATATCGCACGCTGAGCTATAGGCGATTCAATCAAAATTTTCACCGATGTCGCAATTTTGCCAGCTTCTATCCAACACTCGTAGCTTCCACTCTGTTCTAAGCAGATTCGAATAAATGTTTCCGGTTTGCCGGTACTTATAATGGAGTTAGTAGTCTCTCAAATTGGATTTGATAGGTTATTCCACCGCAGGCAGACATTTGATGCGGAGAGTGGCATCCTCAATCGCAGCTTGGGGGATGGCTTTTCTCACATTCACTATCCCCAAAGCCTTCTGCTTTGAGGCTGCCACCCAACCGCGGGAATGAGAACTTACAGATTCAATCTTGATAGACTACTAACTTACCAAGAACATATCTTGGTAGATAAAGCCCAACAGGCGTTTTAATAGAATCGTCCTTTTTTTTACATACGCCTATTTTGGAGATTTCCTCTCTTTCTTTCCCACTACCTCTTCTGATTTTCCTTCGCGTGCCGCCTTTATTTC
>JAIVYN010000255.1:0-5237 GCA_048635425.1 Candidatus Aegiribacteria sp. | reverse complement strand
CGGCACATTAGACCGGATTACCCTTGAATGGGACCGGAGGCCGGCGGTTTGTGTGGTGATGACTTCAGGCGGTTATCCGGGCGATTACGAAAAAGGCAAAAAAATAGTCGGACTTCAAGAAGCCCAACAGCTCGAAGACGTTATTGTATTCCACGCAGGCACAAAGGATATGGACGGGGATATTCTTACCAACGGAGGAAGAGTCTTAGGCGTAACCGCCCTGGGACAGACAATCCGAGACGCGAAGGAAAAGGCATATAGAGCAGTAGATAAAATCAAATTCGACGGTGCTTATTGCCGTCGGGATATTGCGGATAAGGCGATTAAAGGAAGTAATGATTGATTGCCGAATAGAGTTGGTAGTTGGAAGTTTATAGATTACGAACAACGAGCCAAAAACTACGAACCCAAAATTATTTGTGTCCTCTATGGCCCGATTCAAAATTCAAAACTTGAAACTCAAAAGTGTAACTCGCTGGCTTGTGGAAGTGTTGATTCTGGCCGCTCTTCTATGGCTTTTTTTCATCCTGGCAGGCCGAGCTTTATGCCACATCGCCTTGGGACAGATTGCTGAGCTGACCAACACAAAGATAAAAACCGGATCGGTTAATTTTCACGCCGACGGTTCGGTCCTCATCAAAGAGCTTGTAATCAGTCCCGACGAAGAGCAAAGTAAAGATGACACTATACTCGAAGCCGAAACGGTATTTGCACGATTCAGTCTAAGCAGTTTGTTTTTACTTCGACCCAGACTAAAAGTTATAGATGTCAATGATTTTGTTTTCAATGCCCAATACGATTTGGATTCGGGCTGGTGGAATTTGTCGGCACTTAAAATCAAGCCTCCTGAAGGAACCTCTGGCAAAATGCCGCGTGTTCATCTCAAAGCAGGAACACTGCAATATAGCAAGATTTCAAACGGGCAGGTAAAAATTGCTGTTTCAGTCCCTTTTAATGCGAGGTTTGGATTCGATGACCAAACGCAAGACGGCTACAGCTTCGATATAACGACAGCCACGATGGCTTCCGGTTATGGCAAAAGCCGCTTGAAAGGATTTTGGAAGCCGGGAATTGTTACGATTGCAGGCGGAATTTCGTCCGTAGATGTCCCCGAGCTTGAGATGGCATGGATAATTGACATCTTGGCTGCTGAGTTGAGGTATGACCGGGAAAACACCTTCTCGCTAAAGCTAAGGATAAAAGATTTGCAATCCAAACGTAGTCCGGCGCTGGACAAATTTGCATTAGTTGGGCCGGCTTTTTTGGAGAGGTCCAGCCCATTTGCTGCTCTGCAAAGATTTTTCAACCAGTACCAGCCGTATGGGCGAATAGATATTGACCTTGATGTGTCAGGCAATTTAAACCGGCTAAGCGAAAGTGCGTTGGCCGGCAAAGTGTATTGTAAGGATGTTGCGTTTTGCTACTATAAGTTCCCGTACACGGTAGAGCATCTGATCGGCCAGATAGATTTTACTGAAAATAGCGTGGTACTGAACAATCTTAGCGGTAAGCACAATGATGTTGAACTCTTCTTTAATGGCTGGAGCCGGGACTTCGGGCCAAATTGGAAGTATCAAATCCGGATTACGAGTGACAATCTCGCTTTAAATAATGACCTTTATAATGCACTAAGCGCAACGCAGAAAGAATCTTGGTCTGCTTTCTCACCAACTGGGTTTGCAGCGATAGATTACCGGCTCAGCCGACGCTCACAAACGGACAAGGAAAAAAAATTGACAGTCGAACCGCGCGGGGCAGAAGCTATATATCGGCATTTTCCTTATCCATTAAAAAATCTTACAGGCCAACTCTTTTTCGAACGCGGTAATGTAACCTTTTCGGATGTGATTTCAAAGGTGAACGAATGTAAAATCACCTTGAACGGAGAAGTGACTACCCGCAGCGATAATAGCTCGATATATGATGTGTCGCTCAAGGTAAACAATGTTCCCCTCGATTCGACACTGGAGGCGGCACTGCCGGACAGGCAAAAGAATTTATACAATCGAATCCAGCCCACCGGTCTGGCCGATGGCTGGGTAAAGGTTTCGTCACAGGGCTCGGAACCCGCGACTTTTACAGCCGATTTGTCTTTCAAAAAAGCTTCTTTGAAGTCCGACAAATTTTCGTCGCCTGTCTCTGATATATCGGCCAATGCCGTTTTTACACCTGATTTGATAACTGTCAAAAACTTCTCCGGCCGGTACGGCGATGGTTTGGTTTCGTTGACCGGCCGAATTTCGCCGGGCCGGAAAAACCAGGAGTTATGCTATCGCCTGTCGCTGGATTTTGAACAGGTGCGGTTGAACAATGATTTATTTGTTCTGTTGCCTGAGTCAATGAAGGAAATCGTCGCCGAATTAAAACCACAGGGCAAACTAAATCTCAGCGCCGATTTGAACAAAGAGAGCCTTACAGAACCCCTTGATTACAGGATAACTGTGGATTGCCTGGGTGACAGCGCTAATTTCCCGCAGTTTCCCTATCCCTTCAGAGACATCACCGGTACCTTGTTGATAACAAAAGACAGTATCACGCTTAAGGATATTACTGCAACTTTAGGTGAAGGTGTTTCGTTAACAACAGTCCCAGGGACTCCTTTCGGAGAGGCCTCGACCATAAAACTGAACGGCCAAATAACTTTGGCTGACAATGTTTTCAGTAACGCCCTTTTGCAGCTCTCGGCAAACGACATTTTCTTCGACGAGTGTCTCGGCACGGCCCTGCCACAACATATTCAGCCCTTATACAGCAGTCTCTCGCCTACCGGCCGGTTTGATCTGGATTTCGAGGATATCCGGGTATTCCTCACAGATGACGGGCAAAAGTCCGTTGATTTCACCGGCGATATCAGATTCAAAAACTGTAGTTTCAAATTATCCGATGCCGAAACTGAATTGGATGCGATACTGAGAACAAAAGGTTTGTACAAAACCGGCGACGGTCTTAGTAATTGCCAGGCTGCTTTTAATGGCGGTACGCTCAGGATTCAAGGTAAATCTTTCACTAATCTAAAAGCTGATATCTTTTATGACCCTGATCTGCGGCGTTGGTCAACTGAGGATTTAATCGCCGATTGTTACGGCGGAAAATCGACAGGAAGATTCGAGCTCAAATCCGCTGGAGGCGGAGCGGAGGGAGCTTCAGAGTATCTGCTGCGGATAGGTTTTAACAATATTGACTTAAAACAATTTCTGTCGGACACAAAAGTCAAAGAGACTCCTAATAACGGCTATACGAGTGGAAAAATGAATGGCTCATTGAGCGTCAATGCCCGCCTTGGCGACAGATCCTCACGTATCGGCACATGCAGACTCGCAATCAGCGATATGCAGGTCGGGCAACTTTCGCCCCTGGCTAAACTCTTGCAGGTATTGAAACTGACCGAGTCGAAAGACTTCGCTTTTGACCAGATGTTCCTTGATTCATATATCAGGCGCGATGACCTGCTTGTTAAGAAGCTCGACCTGTCCGGCCGGACTGTTGCCTTTTACGGCTTAGGCCGGATGGACCTGAAAACACGAAATGTCGATTTGGTTCTTATCGCCCGAGGTCGGCGTCTGGCCACCGCAGACCCTTCCATTTGGCAGTCTCTTACCGAAGGTCTTGGGCGGGCTGTTGTGCGAATGGAGGTAACCGGCGATTTTTACGACCCGAAGGTTACAACCAAAACCTTACCGGTTATTGGAGAAACCCTCCAAATCCTCGGAACAAAACCAGCTATACGTTAATTGGTTATCAGAAAAGTGCCTAAAGTGCCTAAAGTGAACTAAAGTTAAAAAGAATGAATATCTCCGCAGGACACCTGACGGTGGAACAAGGAATTTCGAATTTCGAAGTTTGCTATTCGACATTCGACATTTGATATTCGATATTCTTTTTTCAAACTTTAGGCATTCCAAACTTTAGTCCAGTTATTCTGCTTACCACTCACTACTCGCCACTGGCAATCATATTTGCGAATACGGCGCCGGTCGCAGGATTATGTCGGTAATATTGGAAACAGTGTCCTTATAAGCGGTATTGGCCCTGAGTTTCTTCCAGCCCGGGTCGCCGCCGAAAATACCCCATTTCTCGTCGCGGTCGGCCATATTCTCAAAGGCCAGCATGTAGGTCAAATTAGGCATTTGTGGGCCTATTAACGTCTCGCCGAAGAACACCGGCTGCAAACCTGTCTTTTTGAAAATCGCTATCTCACCGCCTTCATTAAACATCTCAATCTTCTTCCTGGCTGCTTTAATACTGTGACTTTCGTAGGTCCGAAGCTCGAAAATCCGCCTTCCCTTTTCCGGCACTTCCAGTTTCGGCATATCCTTAAAAGCCACCATCAGCGAACTTTCCATTCGCACGTATGTAGGCTCAGACAGGGGCGCATTGATAAACTCAACCCCCGCCTTTCGATACTCTTTATCCGCCATCAAAAGCGAAGCTGAGTTTACTACCGAGTCTAAAGATTTATGTACGAGCAGAACATAAAGCGTCGGACTGTTGGGCCCATATATTGCATTGAAAATGCCGACCGGCCCAATCCCTATGCGGTTCATCGCGGGTATTCCCACTTTGCGCAGAAAATCGCCGAGCAGTCTTTTCTTCGACCCTACATGCAAACGGTATCGCCTCCATTCAAAATATTCTCGTTTGCCATCTTCGCCCTCTGCGGCCGCCGCCAAAGAACTCATACTCGCTATCCCGGCAAGGCTCGCCGCTGTTAGAAACTCTCGTCTTTTCATTTCAAAATTCTCCTTTCAAAAGCTAAGCACAGTTTTGATTTTGTACAGTAACTAAAATTTTCAAATCCGTCAATAGTCCGGAGCGGCCTTTGAAGAAATTGGCCCATTCGACTTCGCTCAGGACAAGGTTTGAATTGGGTTTGTTTTGGGTTTGTTTTTTTGGGCCGGAAGGCGGTTTCATTTTCATAATCCTTTTGTAAAAAAGCGTTTACGTTCATTTTTGGAATCCGCCTACGGCGGACAAGATTGGGTTTGTTTATTCGGACTGCAAAATCATCTTTTTTTCTGTAATCCTTTGTTATAAAGACATTTGCGTTCATTTTGGCTATTTTTAAATTGGGTTTGATTGGGTTTGAATTGGGTTTGTTTTTTCCACTTAGCCAAGTGTCCAATTTTTCATATATACTTTTCATATAAGAGTTTACGTTAATTTGAGCGTCCTTGACATTGGGTTTGTTTTGCATAAAAAGTAGCTGATTTGTAGAGGGTTCTCTACAGATGTAGAGG
>JAIVYN010000254.1:0-5243 GCA_048635425.1 Candidatus Aegiribacteria sp. | reverse complement strand
TATTCTCGTCGATACGCCAGTAGTAAGGCCCTCCAGCCCATTCAAGAGCTTCGGGTACATTGTAGCTGGTAGTACTCTGTCTGCCCCGATATATACCGGTCGTATCGGATGCATCGGCCTTTTCTACAGCGGTTTTATCAGCGCCGAAGTAAACATCGTGCTCGGATGCTTCATCTCCCGCTGTCCAGCTAAGGGGCTCCTTCGCCTCGTCGATATCCACTGTTGACTTATCTTCCGGGCTCGGTTTCCAGGCAAGTAATGGATCACCTCTCATAAGCTCCTTCACCTGCTCCGCCGTCAGTGGCACCTTGTAGAAGCGGGCATCGTCCACCATGCCAACATAAAAGTTGCTTGGATCGCTGTCATCCCATTCCTGGCCTATTGACCACCGTGTTACACTGTCCAAAGTGAAGCCGGCTGTATAACTACCATGCTGAACTCCATCGACATATATTAATCCTCTTGACCCGCTCCTGACATACGTTATCATATGCCACTGGTCGTCATTGATGGCAGGGGGGAAATCTGTCTCGCTACCATCATACACAAACGGATTCCCACTTGAAACACCAAACATTAAAGGGTGACTGGAACCACTATCATTACAGGCAAACACATTGCCCTCACCTAACTGCGTGGTTTTGATCCATGCACTGAGCGTAATATCGGCGTTTGTTATGTCATCGACTACACCGTCAATTGCAACGTAATCACCTCCATTTAACTTCAGCGCGCCGCCTATGACACCATCTACCCATTCCGGTTCACCTCCAAGTGTGCCATCATTGCCGTAGCCGGAAAAATCGGTGGCAGTATTGCCGCTACTTGCGTCAAATGTCCACCAGCCGATAAGGTTCGGGTCAGTAGTAATGATAGGGGATAGTGTCGTGAACTTCCAGACATGGCCTTTATGCGTGGTTGCTATATCAAACTCATCGACCCGCCAGTAGTAAGTCTTGTCCATTTCGAGTGTGCCGGGACTATAGGTTGTTGCTGGCTGTGAAAGTCCACCAGCGGCATTGTTCACATCGTCAAAATTATCGCCGAAGTAAACAGTGTGTAATTTCGTACCATAACCTGGCGTCCAGCTAAGTTCCACATCCAGGTCTACATACTTTCTACCATCACCGGGTCTGGGATTGTAGGCCTTCTTGGGGGTAACCATAAAGCTCCAGACTTCACCTTTAACCACAGTTCCATCGGCCTCAACCTCGTCAATACGCCAGTAATATGTCGTGCCCGGCACAAGGCCATCCGAAAAAGCAAATCCGGCAAATCCGGCAATAAACAACGTCGTGGCCTGGTTGCCCAGGAATGCGCTCTCGGCACCGGACTCCACATCTGCAAAATTGTCTGCCATATACACATCGTGCGAGACAGCAGACATTCCCGGTGCCCAGCCAAGGGTAACCCAAGTTTCCTCAACTAAGGCACCATCAGCCAGGGTCGGTTCCGTAGCGTATGGAACGGCAATTTCTATAAGCAGCGTTGTCGGACCGTTAGCTGAAGCACTTCGAATGTCGGTAGAGGGATTTGTTTCGTCGTCCCTGATAAATAGTACCAAGGCGTTGCCGCTTGTCCAACCGTCCTGGCTGGTTATCTCGTTGATGATAGAGGCGATATTCGGACTCTTCGATTCGGGTGTCTCCCGGATCGCAGTCCAATCCGGTATATCGCTCCACTTGACCTCCGCAGTAGTTTTGGGCTCTCTGTCATCGTAAAAGTTTTCGCCGCTGCCAAACTCACCGGGATCGACCTGCAGAAGACCACTGATAATAAGATTCACGGTCTCGCCGCTCACCTTCTCGTCATCCCCCGTGAACTGCACATAGACGCTATCGATTTCCTCACCCTTCTCAATGGGGATATCAAGAAAACGCAAACCTATAATTTGTTTGGTGCCCGTCGCGCCATCACCATCATACGGCATCTCAAGGTCGCTGCTGCCCCGATCTGCACCGCCACCGACGGCAGATTCTACATCATCATTAGAAGAAGCGATATTTATTTCTATCGTGATGGCGCCAAAGGCTACATTTGAACCAACCAGGCTCAGCACCAAAACAAAAGAAACCAAATAAAGCAATTTCTTAGACATAATAGTACTCCTTGCAAAAAAAGTTAAATAATTATGCTTTGGCCACACACCAAAACACCCGTTGTTTGTAACACACATCGAAAAATTAAAATCGTAAATCTTAAATCGAAAACCGAAAATCGAAATACTACCTCCTTCCTTCCCGTCGTGGCTCAGCCACGCCGAGACAGGCAAAAACCCAATATGGATTGTTAACTGAAATGTAAAATATCTACACTGCGAAGTACCTGTACTCGCGTTACCCCCTTTGCTGTCATGCGACAGCAGACAAGAGGGTGCGCGTACAAAGTCCTCATTAGAACTCCGTATCTCAGACAATACCTCCTCATTTATCAAAAGATTCCACACGCCAGATGCTCAGAATCAGCAAATACTGCTATGAGGGCACAAGCCTAAACAATCTTATTTATACCAAATTAGCCCCCTTCATTTCAAGGAAAAAACGGACTTTAAGGCCATTTTTGCTCCCATTTTTGAGAATTATTTTATGGCCTCCCAATATATTTTCTTTGTGTTTGGAACCAGAAAACGGATCCTATCAGCTCAAAAATCTTAAAAGTCAAGTCTGTGAAAGTTCCCCCTTTCCGTTTTGGAAAAAAAGTGAGATTTTTTACGAAACAACCCCAAAAAATACGAAAAAACACCCACTTACGAAATCACCTCTGAAGCACAATACCTATCTGTACACCAAGCACAAAATCTCTACAAAAAGTCTGAAAAAGTAAATTTTCTTTCTCTATCCCGATTTACCTAAATAGTTCCTGTTGCGGAAAGCAAAAACCTACGATGTCACCCCTGCGAAAGCAGGGGTCCAGAGCGAAAAAGCTGGATTCCCGCTTCCGCGGGAATGACAAATACTGTTTCCGCAACAGTACCTAAATATTTATTCGACTCCTCACTTACAAATGTTGGTGGTTCATCGTTGAAATTCAGATTGAAATATTCTAAAAAATTTGACAATTTCTTGGCTGATATTGGCTTGTCGTTTGAACTTATGCCGATATAATAATTGTTTAACGGACGTTTTGTGAAATTAGGCAGATTCGGCTATGGTACGGAATAAAAGAAAAAAGGCTCTTTATGAGGTGATGAGCAAAGCTCGTGATAAGCCCGGCTTCGGCAGGACCCTGGAGAAAATGCAACCAAAAAGGTCCGATGAAAGTAAGTCTGCCGTTAATGCAGAGACGTCCAAAGCAACAGCACGATGGATGAGAAAGCCGAGAATTGTCCAATTTAATTTTGGCAGAATCGAGTTCTCAATGCCGTATCAGCTCGCCGTTGCGTTGGTTCTGGGCCTTATTCTGCTGGTTCTGGCAGCTTTTCGGCTCGGTCAGGAATATTATCTAAGCGACCAAAGAGCAATCAGCACAGCCGTAGAAACGCCGCAGATTATGCAGACAACTCCGATGGAGCGGGAGACGGCCGATATAAGGGAACCACCTGCGCCCGTTGAAGATAGTACCTTGCCGGATGAAGTTAAACCCACTCAGCCGAAATCGACGGGTAACAATGTGATTGTCCTGGTGGAGTTTGGAGCACGAGCGGACTTGGTACCGGTGCGGGCACATTTCGCCGAGTACGGCATTGATACTGAAATTGTGTTGGAAAACGGCCGTTACTTTTTGCAAACAAAAAATAGATATGATAACCCGGGAACGCCCGGGACCGATGGATACAAGGTAAAACAAAAAATTATCGAGGTGGGAGCCAAATATAAAGGTAAAGCTCAGCCACCTTTTGAAACCTTTGCCCCGAATTTTTTCAGCGACGCCTATGGCAAGAAAGTAAAGTGAAAGTTTTTTTTAGGAGAAATGTTGAATGTCTATTGATCGTTCTTTAAAAATCAAAGGCGCCTTGAGCCGACACCGAAACGTTCTGACCCGTGCTGAACGTATCGAAAAGCTAAAAGATGAAGAGCGATGGTCTGAGGGTGAATCTTTACTGGGTCTACCGAAGGTTGCTCATCGCAAGAGCCACGCCGGCCGAAAAGAAGCTCCCGCTAAAGAAGCTGTAACTGAAGAAGCAGCAGCCGAAGCCGAAACACCAAAAGCCGAAGAAAAAGAAAGTTAATATCGTATTGCGTATCTCGTATATCGTATATCGCATTTAATATCTTTTCTTTCGCATTTCATATCCCACCAGAGCAGACCGGCAGGGCAGGGGGGTACTAATTTATTATCGACTATTGTCTATTGAATAATGATTATCGAGAACTTGCTTATCGTTATGGAGGGATCAATGAGTAGAAAAACGCTAATCATCCTCGTATTGGTTGGAGGGATTGTTGGGTCTGCATTCGGTGTCAGTGATAATAATAGAGGGGCCGTTTGGCCGGGACGTAAGTGGGAGCAGGCCAGGCCCCAGGAGGCGGGGATGGATGCGGCCAAATTGCGAAAGGCCCGTGACTATGCGCTCACCGGCGAGGGGTCGGGCTGTGTCATCCGGCACGGCCGATGCGTTATGCAGTGGGGCAACCAAACACAACGATACGACCTTAAGTCAACAACAAAAGCAATTGGCATTACCGCAGTGGGTCTGGCGCTAAAGGACGGGAAAATCAACAGCTTGAGAGACCGGGCTAAAAAATATCATCCAAGTTTCGGCATTCGGCCTGAGTCAAATATCGAGACCGGCTGGCTCGATAAGATAACGCTCTTCGGCCTTGCGACCCAGACCGCAGGTTTCGATAAAAACGGTGGATACACCGAACTGATGTTCGAGCCGGGGACGAAATGGTCATACAGCGATGGGGGGCCGAACTGGTTGGCTGAATGTGTTACGTTAGCTTATGGACAGGACCTTAATAAGCTGATGTTTGAGCGTGTCTTTGGTCCGATTGGGATAAGTACATCTGATTTGACCTGGCGGAATAACGCCTATCGGCCAAAAGAGATTGACGGTACAAAGAGGCGGGAGTTTGGCTCAGGTATTAGTGCGAATGTCGATGCGATGGCGCGGATAGGATACCTCTATCTGCAGCGCGGTCGCTGGCAGGGTAAGCAAATCATTCCCGCATGGTTTGTCGATATGGTGCGAACCGTGCCTCGGGCCGTTCGAGGGCTACCGGTAGTCAAAGAGGGAAGCTACTTCAATGCCTCGGACCATTATGGCCTGTTGTGGTGGAACAATGTTGATGGGACGATGA
>JAIVYN010000253.1:0-5262 GCA_048635425.1 Candidatus Aegiribacteria sp. | reverse complement strand
CGACTGGTCAATGATATGACGGCTATTGAGCAGATAAAGAAGCTGGGTTATCCGGTTGTTTTCGATGCCACTCACAGCACGCAGCAGCCCGGCGGACTCGGCAACGCCAGCGCAGGCCGACGTGAAATGGCCCCCGTACTTGCCAAAGCGGCAATCGCAGCCGGCGCCAATGGCCTTTTTATCGAAGTTCATACCGAGCCGGAAAAGTCAAAATCAGACGCCGCCTCCATTATGCCGATAGACTGGCTTGAAGATTTACTGAAAATCTGTAGAGAAATATTCGAGGTCGTACGCCGATAAAAAATGGCTGGTGAGAAAAAATATTTCTATGGGCCGGTGCCTTCGCGAAGATTAGGACGAAGTTACGGCGTTGATATCGTGCCGTTCAAGGTATGCACGCTCGACTGTGTCTATTGCCAGCTCGGTAAAACCACTGACAGGACAATAAAACGAAAGGACTATGGACCCATCGAGCCTATCCTGGCTGAGCTAAGAGAGACTCTGGCCGAAGGCTTGGAAGCTGATTTTATCACTATCGCTGGTTCCGGTGAGCCAACGTTGAATTCACGGCTCGGCGAACTTATAGACGGCATAAAGAAAATTACCGATATTCCCGTGACTATATTAACCAACGGCACCCTGTTATACAAAGAAGATGTACGGGCAGATTGCGCAAATGCTGATGTATTGATGCCCTCATTGGACGCCGGTGATGAACAGACTTTCCAGAGAATAAATCAGCCACACAACGATATTAGTATCGAAAACCTGATTTCGGGATTATGCGCATTCAGAGAAGAATTTGCCGGCCGGATATGGCTCGAAGTGTTTTTTGTCGAGGGTCTAAATACCGATGCCGAGCAAATTGCTAAAATCAGGGACGCCATAGAACTCATTCGTCCCGACAAAATCCAGCTCAATACAGCCGTGCGACCCACGGCCGAGGCCGACATCATGAAACTGGATGCCGAAAAGCTTCAGGCTATAGCTGCACGCCTGGGCCCGAAGTGTGAGGTCGTAGCTGATTTCTCACTGAGCCACCACGGCAAACCCTTTGGAAATAAAGCTGAAGACGTATTATCAATACTGAAACGCAGGCCTTGCTCGCTGAATGACATATGCTCAGGCCTGGGCATCGGCCGTAACGAAGCGTTGAAATATGTCACCGGTCTTCAACACAAGGGGATTATTCACTCCGAGAAAAAAGACGGAAGAATCTTCTTCAAGGTCAATTAAGAGCAAAGCCCTCCATTCCCCTGCGGTCAGACAATACAAAATATATCGAAATTTAACCTCAATCCGGCAACATTCACATTCATTTTTTATAAAGCTCAAGGTCTTATTGGCCGATAAAAGCGTTGTAGTGTTTTTCACAATGTCGATTTTATCAGATTTGTTGAAGAAAATTAAAGTTTGGGCTTTAGTAAGCTGGTTTTAGGCCGATAACAAGCTTAGGTGTTTATAGCAATAATTAACGGACTATATTTGTTAACCGATTTTGCCTAAAGTTTGAGACGCCTGTGATGATGAAAAAAATGAAGCGACAACTGGTTTTGAACAAGGGGGTAGAGAAGTTTATATTTCGTTACGAGAACGGCGCCGAAGACGAACTTTTGGATGCTCTGATTGAGCAGGCAAAAGATAAGCAGACAGATTTCGATTGGTTTGATGCAGCCGTGCTGAGTTTCAAATTGACACAGTCGCTAATTGGCCAGGCAGACGAGCTCTTAGGCGAAGGCGAAAATACAGATGCCCAAATTCATGCGAACTAATCAGGAAGGCATTTGTCAAGATAGAAATGAACGCAATTGTGATTTTAGAAAGTTAAGAAAATCCCCGACAAGATTAAACAGGTAGGTAGATTATGGAAGAAAGTACAACAATCCAAAAGTTTTTAGATTACCTGAAGTTTGAAAGGCGTTTCTCCGAGCACACAGCTAAATGTTATGGCGCCGACCTGACTCAGTATGGTGAGTTTCTGATTGGTTCTTCTGATGGCAGCCCGCCGGATGCCGAGCTGGTTTCGCCGGCCCAGCAGCACGACAGTTTGGCTACGGCTGTGGCAACGCAGGCTAAGCCAAAAGTTGACCAGTTACTTCTTTCAGCAGGGACAGATGTCGTCAGAGCATATCTTGCTTTTCTAAATGAGAAGCAGTATTCCAAAGCGACCATAGCCCGCAAACTGGCTACTCTTCGGAGCTTTTACAAGTTCCTTGTTAAAAGAAACCAGGTCACCTCCAATCCGGTCATAGCTGTCAGAACTCCAAAACAGGACAAGAAGCTGCCGCGATTTCTTGAGTATGAAGAAGTAAAGAAATTACTCGATACGCCACCACAGGATAACTGGCTCGGTGCCAGAGACAGAGCCATTCTGGAGACGCTTTACAGCACCGGCATAAGAGTCAGCGAGCTTGTAGCCCTAAATATGGACGATATAGACTTCCTGGGCGAGATCGTTCATATCAGAGGCAAAGGCAAAAAGGAAAGAATCGCACCTATCGGCTCATCCGCCTTGCAGGTCATTCAGCATTATATGGAGTTCAGGAATAAACGGGCACAAAATAACGATAATTTTGATTCCAAAGTTTTATTCGTCAACAAACACGGCAAACGGCTCAGCACCCGCAGCGTTCGTCGCAAGATGGACAAATATCTTAAGATGGCAGGACTGGACCCGGCCATCAGTCCACATACCCTGCGTCACAGTTTTGCAACGCATATGTTAAACAATGGTGCGGACCTAAGGAGCGTCCAGGAGCTGCTTGGCCATCAGTCCCTGTCAACGACCCAAATTTACACACATCTTACAACGACAAAGCTCAAAGACGTCTATGAAAACGCTCATCCGCGAAGTGGTGGCAACGGCGAGGACCAGGAAACTAATGGCTTCTGAGATTCGTGTTATTAACAGAATCCAAGAGTGAACTATAAAATTTGTTTGAGGTTGTTCTTACCGGCGAGTAAAAAGGCCGCTTTTCAAAGCGGCCTTTTTCTATAGATCCCTTAACATTTAAAGAAAGGGCTTATACCGAATCATTCGGTATAAGCCCCGAATTGATGTTAATCCGTTCGGCTATCGTCTGTCACCGCAAACGAACAATTGCCGCTTATAGCTTCCGGTGCTTCTTGCTATGGAGCCGGCCGATACAGCCGAATATCATCGATGTACATCGTACCTGAACCACCGGCTAACGGATTGTTCTTGTTACCAAGACCAATAGCAATAGTATTGACATTGGCCAGGTTCACGCCCTGGTCGGCAAACCCCTGCAGGTCGATATTCCATTGAGTCCAGGTTTCTACCTGTGCGGCAGAAGGATCATCATTAGTAACTATCGCATTGCCGTTGAGAGCAACATATAAAGTCTCAGCATCCTTATCCGAATCGCCTCTGAACCAAATCGTTAGCACTCCCACACCTTCCACAGTCCAGTCTCGTGGTGAGTCCAACGTCTTCTCTACCTCTGAATACCTGAGCTTGCCCTGCATATTGTTGTCGTAGAAGATAGGCATCGCCTGGCCGCCACCGTGAACGATGGTCTCTTCCATATAAGATAAAGTGGTTTCGTCGCCGACCATCGAGCCGGTTCCATTACCGGGATAGGGTGGTTTGGTAGGATGTGAGGCATAACCAAATCCATCTAACCATACCCACCATATCTCATTGTTACCAACATCGTAATCCTCAAAATCGTCCACGACAAGATAATCAGCTACTGAAAAGCTCCAGATTCCACCTGTGTTGATAGTCCCATCGGTATTATTCTCGTCTATTCGCCAGTAGTAAGGCCCGCCGGCCCATTCAAGAGCTTCAGGGATATTGTAGCTGGTTGTACCTTGTCTGCCTCGATATATACCGGTCGTATCGGCTGCATCTGCTAATTCTACAGCATCTTTATCAGTGCCGAAGTAAACATCGTGCTCAGATGCCGCATCTCCCGCTGTCCAGCTAAGGGGCTGCTTGGCTTCGTCAATATCAACTGTTGAGTTATTATCCGGGCTCGGATTCCAGGCAACTAATGGATCGCCTCTCATAAGCTCCTTAACCTCATCCGCCGTCAGCGCCACATCATAGAAGCGGGCATCGTCCACCATGCCGACATAAAAGTCGCTTGGGCTGGAGTCCCATTCCTGTCCTATTGACCACCGTGTTTCCGTGGTGATATCGATGACAGTTGTAATCTTGGCTACCTGAACTCCATCGGTGTATAAATATATTCTTGAGCCCTCCATGACGAACGTTATCATATGCCACTGGTCGTCATTGACCACAGGGGGCCAGTCTGTTGAGGGACCGTCATCCACATACACATTCCCATTGTCAATGCCAAACAGGAGAACGTGACTGCCACCACTATTAGATGCAAACACGTTCCCTTCCCCCCCCTGCGTGGTTTTGATCCATATACTAAGCGTAATATCGTTGCTTGTTATGTCATCAACTACACCGTCAATACTGACGTAATCGAGCCCGCGCAAATCCAGCGCGCCTTCCATAATCCCGTCCACCCACTGTGGGTTACCTCCGAGCTCGCCATCATTGCCGTGACCGGAAAAATCAAGGGCAGTGCTGCCACTGCCTTCGTCAAACGTCCACCAGCCGATAAGATTGGGATCAGTAATGGCTATAATAGGCTTTGTGCTGAAGCTCCAGACATCGCCTTTATGTGTGGTCGGGGGATCAAACTCATCGACCCGCCAGTAGTAAGTTTTATCTAATTCAAGTGTACCGGGAGTATTGGTTGTAGCTGGCTGGGGCAGACCACCAACGGCATTGTTCACATCGTCAAAATTCTCGCCGAAATATACTGTGTGTAATTTCGCACCGAAACCTGCCGTCCAGCTAAGCTCCACATCCGGGTCAACATACTTGGCACCATCAACTGGGTCAGGGTTGTAGGCCTTCTTGGGGGTAACCATAAAGCTCCAGACATCGCCTGTGTGTATCGTGGTGCCGTCGGCCTCAACCTCATCAATCCTCCAGTAGTAAGTTGTGCCCGTCACAAGACCATCCGGATAAGGAAATCCGGGAAAGCCGGCAACATAAAACGTTACAGCCTGGTTGCCTCGGAACGTATTGCCGGTACCGGCAGCTACATCGTCAAAATTTTCGCCGAAGTACACATCGTGTGAGGCCGCAGTATCTCCCGGCGACCAGCTAAGGCTCACCCATGTATCTAAATATATGGAACCATCAGCCGGCTCGGGGTTCTCCGCCTTCACAAATACCGGTTCTATGCCGTTAAACAAACCCAATATAAG
>JAIVYN010000252.1:0-5272 GCA_048635425.1 Candidatus Aegiribacteria sp. | reverse complement strand
AATAAACGGTTTTCGTATTGCGAGGATTGAGATTGCCACAGTCGCCTGCGGCTCCTTCGCAATGACATTGTTGGTCCATTTTCTTCTGCATACTTCCTGAGAATCAGGTCAGGTGCTCGCAATGACATCGAGCATCGAGAATCCAGCATCGAGCGACGTTTACAGATTGTATTCTTTGATTTTTCGGTAGAGTGTTCTTTCGCCGATGCCGAGGATTTTTGCTGCTTTTTCTCGGTTGCCTTTTGTTTTGGCCAATGTGTCTGTAATGGCCTGCTTTTCCAGCTCGTCCAGTGGCATACCGGCCAAACCGTCTGCCCCCCTGCTTTCCTGTGAAAGCAATAAGGGGGGCAATTGTCTTCTTTGTGCTATATCGGGTGGGATGTCCTGAACGTCGAGCTTGTCGCGGTCGCACATTACAACCATTGTCCTGATGCAGTTTCGAAGCTGACGAATGTTGCCGGGCCAGTCAAAGTTCGAAAGGATTGTCTGTGCAGCATCAGTTATACCTGCAACTTTGGAGCCGACCTCCGCTGCGGCTTCTTTGATAAAATAATCAATGAACTCCGGTATATCTTCGGCCCTGTCACGAAGGGCCGGCAGGGAAATGCTTACGCCCTTGATTCTAAAGTACAAATCCTGCCTGAATCTTTTCTCTTCTATAAGCTTTGTTAAGCTTTGATTGGTTGCGCTGATGATGCGGACATCGACAACGGTCTGTTTATTCGAGCCGACCGGTATAACGATGCCGTCCTCGATGACACGCAGCAGCTTGGCCTGGGAATTCATGGCCATATCGCCGATTTCGTCCAAGAACAATGTCCCTTTGTCAGTTATTTCAAAGAGTCCTTTTCTGTCGTTGGCTGCTCCTGTAAAGGCGCCTTTGACGTGGCCGAACAGTTCGCTTTCTAATAAAGTTTCGGTCAGGCCGGCACAGTTTACCGGCTTAAAAGATTTATCCCAGCGCAGTGAATTGTAGTGAATCGCTCTTGCCAGCAGCTCTTTACCTGTTCCGGATTGGCCTTCAATCAGGACGGATATATTGGTCGGCGCCACGCGTCGCAGGACCTCGAATATACCTTCCATCGTGGGATTCTTACTCTGTACACCCTCAAACTCGAACTGCCCTTTGTCCGTTTTTTGTGTTCGGCGTTGAGTTGCAGCCGAGACTTTTCGGCCGGCCTGGGCCACAAGTGTACGAAGCTGGCCAATGTCAATCGGCTTTTCAAGATAATCGTATGCCCCCCGCTTTATGGCTTCCTTACAGGTCTCGATGGTTGCATAGGCGGTTATTAAAATAACTTCCGTTTTGTCGTTTTGCTTCCTGACTTCTTCGAGTATGGCCAGTCCGTCGATGTCACCGCCTAATTTCAAATCGGTGACAACGACATCGACCTGCCGGCTGCGCACTATCTCCAGCGCATCTTTGCCGGTGTAAACAGCGATTGCCTTTGTACACAATTTTTCAAGCGCTTCGGCAATTCCATCCGCATGGTCGCGCTCATCGTCAACAACCAGGATTATATTTGCCTTTTGCTTCAAATTGACACCTCACTGGGTCTGGATAGGTAATCTTATAGTAAATGATGTCCCTTTGCCAGGCTCACTGTCAACTTTTATTGTGCCGCTATGTGCCTCGACAATCTTTTTTGCTGTCGGCAGACCCAAACCACTTCCCCGCGGCCGAGAGGAATAATATACATCGAAGATGTGTGGCAATCTTTCCGGAGCAATGCCGCTGCCGGTATCGTTGATTTGAATGATTGCATCTTTTTGTTGCCGGTCTGTTCTTATCATCAACTCTCCACCCTCGCTCATAGCCTGCTGGGCGTTAATAAACAGGTTCAATACCACCTGTTTTAACATATCCGTGTCAACCTTGCAAATAAGCGGCTCTTTATGCAGACTGTGGCGAATAGTTATCGAGTGGCTGTGGGCTTGTGGCGAATAAAAATCGACCATATCACCGATAAGCTCATTGATGTCGGCAGTTGCCAACTGTAATTCGGTCCTGTCAACATAGCGCAGGAAACTGTCGAGTATCTGCTCAAGTCTGTCCGTTTCTTTTTGAATCACGGCTATTTTCCTCAGCGCCCTTGTTAATCTCCGATTGTCTTTTTCTGTGCCTGATTCGCTGAATTCAGCAGAAGACGAATCCTCCAGCTCTTCGCTGACAAGTTTCAAATTAACCTTGATGGTAGAAAGGGGATTTTTGATTTCATGGGCAAGCTCTCCGGTAAGCTTGCTTAATTCTTCAAGGAGATGCCCGTTTTTATTTCTCTGAGTTTTAGAAAGTTTTTTTTTATGTAGAATTAAGGCAACGACCGGCACGACAGCCAATAAAGCAACAACAAAACCACATATAAACTGCTGCACTTGTTTTCCCTCTGCTTTTAAGCCCGCTGATTGGTACAAAGTCTCGTAAACACTAAGAACCTATCCCAATAACCCGCTCTATTGCGTCCGGCTGCAAAGTCCGATGCCTGCGTTGTCGGCCAAAAACGTTCTCAACGTGGAGAAAACCACGCCTCCGAGCCTTTTTGTCCTGCCGCCTTGGCCTCGGACTTTTCGCTCGGCCTCATAACGACCCGGTTATCCGGATAGGCTCTAAGAACCCGAACGCAATCAAGAGCGCTTGCGGACTCATTTTCATCTTCCCCCAACCAATATTGCTATTTTTCCCGACCGGCTTGTGTTTTTTCTACTTCTTCTTTTTTTTCCGCCCTTTCCTTCTTGCTCACTTCAGCAAGAGCGGCTTTGCGGGAAAGTTTTAATCTGCCCTGGTCGTCGATAGATATTAACTTTACCGGTATCAAATCACCCATCTTGCAAACTTCATCAACGTTCTTGACGTAACCATCGCTTAGCTCGCTGATATGGCACAGGCCTTCGACGCCGGGTATGATTTCGACAAATGCTCCAAAATCTTTTACAGAAACCACTTTTGACTGGTTGTAAATCCGTCCGACTTTAGGCGGCTGGGTAATCGTCTCGATAATCTCTTTGGCCTTGAGGTGCCCGTCGCCGCCAAGACAGCTTATGTAAATAGTACCGTCCTCTTCGACCTCAATAGTTGTGTCGGTCTGTTCCTGAATCCCCTTGATTACTTTTCCGCCCGGCCCGATTACCTTGCCAATAAACTCGGGGTCGATTTCAATGCTTATGAGCTTCGGTGCATACACACTTAATTCAGGTCTGGGCTCGCTAATGGTCTGGGCCATAGTCTTGAGAATTTCCAGCCGGGCCGTCTTTGCACGTTCCAGTGCCTCGACCATAATGTTATGTGCAAGACCCTCAGCTTTTATATCAAGCTGTATCGCCGTAATACCGTCAATAGTGCCGGCCACTTTGAAATCCATTTCTCCGAAGTGGTCTTCCTCACCGGCAATATCGGTCAGCAGCTCGTATCGGTTGTTTTCGTCGCTAATCATTCCAATTGATATGCCGGCAACGGGTTTTGTGATTGGAACGCCTGCGTCCATTAAAGCTAATGTTCCGCCGCAGACCGAAGCCATTGAGCTGGAGCCGTTCGATTCGGTAATGTCGGAGATTACCCTGATGGTATAAGCGAATTCATCGTCCGGTGGTCTTACCTGTAGCAATGCTTTTTCTGCGAGGGCTCCGTGCCCGATTTCTCTTCGGCCTGGGCCGCGAAACGGGCGTATCTCGCCGACAGAAAATGGCGGAAAATTGTAATGCAGGGTAAAGTTTTGAGCGTACTCGTCCAGTAAGCCGTCTATAATCTGCGCATCCCGGATAGTACCAAGCGTTACGCTCACTAAGGATTGTGTTTCCCCGCGTGTAAATAATGCTGAGCCGTGAGTCCTGGGTAAAATACCTACTTCGCACGCAATTTGACGTATATCATTATGGGCTCTGCCATCGGACCTTTTGCCGCTTAACAGAAGTTTCTTAATGACCTCGCCTTCTATCTTTCCAAGGATTCGCTTGACCATTGCCTTTTTGTATTTTGGAGCAGCCTCATTTTGCAACTGCGGATTGTCCTCGTCAGGACAGTATTGGGTCATAACCTGCTCACGTAGCTCATCAATAGCGGTTTTGCGCTCCTGCTTGGCTGGTGTTTGCTTGAGCTCGTATAGTTTATCTGCTATCTGTGAACGAATTTCTGAAACGAGCTGCTCATCGGTTTCCCTAAGGGGGATTTCCTTTTCGACGCCGACCTTCTCGCGGAGCTCTTCGATCATTTCGCAAACCTGAGTAACTGTTTTTTGTGCCGTTGCGATAGCATCAGCGATAACCTTTTCCGAGAGTTGCTTGGCGCTGACTTCAATCATATTCATCGCTTCTTTGTGGCCGCCGAGGAGCAGGTTCAGGTCGCCCTCAGCAAGCTGCTTGTGTGTGGGATTGACTACGAATTGGCCGTTTACCCTGCCCAATCTGCAGGCCCCAGTGGGCCCTAAGAAGGGAATCTTGCTTATGGTAAGTGCCGCACTGGCACCTATCATTGCCAGAATATCGGGGTCATTTTCCCTGTCGGCACTTAAAACATTCGCTGTGATCTGCACTTCCTGGAAGTAACCCTCTGGAAACAAGGGGCGAATTGGCCTGTCAATCTGCCTTGCCGTCAGGGTTTCCTTTGTGCTGGGCCTTCCCTCGCGTTTGATAAAACCGCCCGGAAATTTGCCAGCGGCACTTTGTTTTTCGCGATATTCAACACTCAATGGGAAAAAATCAATATCCTCGAATCTGGGCGGTGCCGTTACCGCGGCAACGAGCACGATAGTATCGCCGTATTGGACTATGACCGCCCCGTCCGCCTGTTTGGCAACTTTGCCGGTTTCGATGGATAAGGTTCTGCTTCCTATTTGTCTTTCTACTCTACATACATCAAACATATACTACCTCTCATATTACCTCTTTACTTATTTACCTCTTTGGAATGTCCAGAAGTGGACCCCACACATAAGCGAGCAAGATATTTGTGTGCTTATGCTCATTTATTTTCGTAAGCCAAGCCGGGATATAATCTTCTGATAGCGTTTGACATCTTTGTTGCTCACGTATTTGAGTAACGCGGACCTGGTCCCGACCATTTTCAACAAACCACGTCTGGATGCGTGGTCTTTGCGATGAATCTTGAGATGCTCGGTAAGCTCGTTGATCTTGTTTGTCAACAGTGCAATCTGCACTTCGGGTGAGCCTGTATCCCCTTCGTGAGTCTCAAAATCACCAATAATATTTTGTTTTTTCTGCTTTGTTAGCATTTTTTGGATAAATCCTTTCTAACACCTTTCAACATATTACAAAATACAAA
>JAIVYN010000251.1:0-5401 GCA_048635425.1 Candidatus Aegiribacteria sp. | reverse complement strand
CGAACGACGTGAGATTTATGTTATGAATGCCGATGGAAGTGAGCAAAAAAACTTGACGAATAATTTTGCTTATGATGCTGGTTTTTCCTGGTCTCCTGATGGAAAGAAGATAGCTTTTCATTCATTAAGGGATGGAAATCTTGAGATTTATGTTATGAATGCAGATGGGAGTGAGCAGAAGAGATTGACGAAGGATCCTGTTGAGGATAGTCTTCCTTCCTGGTCTCCTGATGGAAAGAAGATTGTTTTTAGATCATATCGAGATAGAAATTATGAGATTTATGTTATGAACGCTGATGGAAGTGAGCAGAAAAATCTAACAAACAATCCTGCTATTGATGAAGCACCTTCGTGGTCACCATTTCTGGGTTCTGAAAATAAAGAGAAACAATGAAATATCTAAATAACTTAATTGAAGAATCATATAGCCTGTTTATCAGAATGAAGAGTAAAGTAATAACAGCTACTTTAGTTGCTTTAGTAGGTGCAATAATAGGAGTTGGTGTGTATGGTTGTAAAAAGGAAGAGCCTGTAAGGGAGGACACTACACCAACAGAGTCAGTTGTGCAAGAGCCTGCAAGAGAATACACTCCACCCAAAATGTCGGTTTCTTTGGAAGATAAATTGTATAGACAAAGTAAGATAGTTTTTATTTCATTAAGGGATGGAAATCCTGAGATTTATGTTATGAATGCCGATGGGAGTGAGCAAAAAAACTTGACGAATAATCCTGCTTATGATGCTAATCCTTCCTGGTCTCCTGATGGAACTAAGATTGCCTTTACTGCGAGTAGAGATGGAAATGGAAATCTTGATATTTACGTTATGAATGCTGATGGAAGTGAGCAGAAAAACTTGACAAATAATCCTGCTTATGATGATCATCCTTTCTGGTCACATGATGGAAAGAAGATAGCCTTTCGTTCATTTCGAGATGGAAATCGTGAGATTCATGTTATGAATGCAGATGGGAGTGAGCAGAAGAGATTGACGAAGGATCCTGCTGAGGATGCTATTCCTTCCTGGTCTCCTGATGGAAAGAAGATAGCTTTTCATTCATTTCGAGATGGACGTTATGAGATATATGTTATGAATGCAGATGGGAGTGAGCAGAAGAGATTGATGAATAATCTTGGCTATAATAAATTTCCTTCCTGGTCACCTGATGGAAAGAAGATAGCTTCTATTTCATTAGGTGAGATTTATGTTATGAATGCAGATGGGAGTGAGCAGAAGAGATTGACGAATAATCTTGGCGATAATAAATTTCCTTCCTGGTCTCCTGATGGAAAGAAGATAGCTTTTGTTTCAAACAAAGTTGGTACTAATAGAATCTATGTTATGAATGCTGACGGACAGGATATTAGGAGATTAACATATGATATTGGATGGTCTGTGTCAAGATTTCCTTCCTGGTCACCAAATGGAAAGAGGATAGCTTTTTATACATATCGAGATGGAAATCATGAAATTTATGTTATGAATGCTGATGGAAGTGAGCAGAAAAATCTAACAAACAATCCTGCTTATGATGGTGAACCTTCGTGGTCACCATTTCTGGGTTCTGAAAATAAAGAGAAACAATGAAAAAGCAATATCTAAATAACTTAATTGAAGAATCATATAGTTTATTTACCAGAATTAAGAGTGGTTTAAGAAAAGCTGGGGGGCTAACCAATAAGGAAAACCCTGTCTGTGCCAGGGTTTGTTTTTTAATTGACCCCCAAATAAATTTGGGGGCTAAACAGTATTGAGATTGCTTCGGCCTAAAAGGCAGGCCTCGCAATGACATTTTATTTTGGATTCCTGCCCATTCGGCTTCGCCTTCGGCTACCCCTTCGACTACGCTCCCCCCTTCGCTAAAGCTACGGAGGGCCGACAGGGCAGGCTTTGCTCAGGACTTGCGCTTAGCTCCAGTTTACGATTGACTATTTTCACACTGGTTCCTGCTCTTATAAGAAAATTATGGACACTGCGTTTGCAAACCGGTAAGTTACTTCAAGTTGTGAACTCAGCAGCAATAATAGTCACTCAATTGAGGTTTAGAAACTATGGGAGAAAATGCAGAACAAGCCAACGAGATAACAATCAAAAAACCGCCGGTGGGGCTTGCGGTATTTGCGCTGGTTGGGCCTTCGATTGTATGGGCGGCTGAATATATCGGCTCGGGTGAGGTCATCTTGGCGACGCGAACGGGGGCCATCTTAGGCACGACCATACTCTGGGCTATTGTCCTGGGTATATTCCTGAAATTCTGGATAGGTATGAGCGGTGCCCGCTATACCGTCTGCACGGGCGAGGGAATGATAGATATGTTCGAGAGGATAGGGCCTTTTCACCTGGTTGTCTGGGTCGTGCTGGTAATACAATTTATCTGCGCGATATTCTCGATAGGTGCGGTCGCAACGGCGGCGGGGGTCTTTGTCAGCAGCATTGTCCCCATCAACACAAAATTAGCCGTGTGTTTTGTTACTATCTTCGCTGTGGCGGTGGCCTGGTCGGGTGCGTTCGACGTCTTAAAAATCGTGATGAGCATTTTCGTCCTCATCATTGTACTGGGCGTCATATACGTCGCCGTGCATGTCTTTCCGGGGCTTGGCGAATTTTTACGCAGTCTTAGCTTCAGTATCCCCGAGGTCCCGCAATGGGCCTCGGCCATGGAAAAGGTCAGTGACAACCCGTGGAAAGAGATTCTACCGCTGTTAGGCTGGGGCGCGGGTGGCTTTGCCAGCCAGGTGTGGTACACTTACTGGGTGTTAGGGGCCGGGTATGGTGCCGCGGCGGGCAGGGGTTACGGCAGGCCTGCCGATGTGCCGAGCCTTCGGGGGATGAGCCTGGAAGCGGCGGAGAAAATAAAGGGCTGGTGCCGGGTGCTCTATGTCGATTCATCTCTTGCGATGGTTATTGGAATCGTGGTGACGGGGGCGTTCTTTATCGCTGGGGCGGGTATTCTTGGGCCGCAACATCTGGCGCCGGAGGGCAACGAGGTCGCCTTTACGCTCTCGAAAGTGTTCTCCGACAGATGGGGCCCTGTGGGGGGCTTTCTGTTTATATTGGCCGGGGCCACGGCGTTGATTTCGACGAGTACCGGACAGCTGGCGGGCTGGCCAAGACTATTGGCTGATTCTTTTAGAATCTGCATACCGGGCGTTGCGAAGAAGTACTCGTGGAAGACGCAGTTCAGGTTTTTCCTGCTGTTCTTTTTGTGTGCGAATATGGTCATCGTCTTTTTCTTCGAGAAAAGCCCGGTGGTTCTGGTCAAGATATCGGCGATTTTTGAGGGCCTTCTTCTGACGCCGCTGCAGGCGATTCTGGTGGCGGTTGGGCTGTTTGTGGTGATGCCAAAGCTGCTCAGTGCCGAGGCGGCCCGGGTGCTTAAGCCGAACCGGATATTCGCCGTTGGATTGATTATCGCGTTTTTGGTGTTCAGCTATTTCTGCGTCATCCAAATGCCGTCGGTCTTGTTCGGAAAATGAGATATGTAGGGCAAGTCAGATAAGTTCGCCGAAGAGTGTCAGTGGACTGGTCTTTATGATTTTTACTTTTGCAAACCGGCCCGCCAGTGACACCGGCCCGTTGAAGACGACTATGTAATCGGTCGCGGTCCTGCCGACCAATTGCGGGTTGTCTGGGCTGCCGGCAATATTGCGGTGTGATTTTTTACTTAAGCCTTCGACTAAAACTTTCACTTCTTTATCTAAAAAGTCCCGGCTCAGCTGGTCGCTTATTTTCTCCTGGGCCGCGAGCAGCTCGGCGATTCGTTTTTGTTTTACCTCGGCGGGTACGGTGTCTTCCAATCTTTTGTCGGCTGTTGTGCCCGGCCGAGGTGAGTATTTGAAAATAAAGCAATTTCTGTATCGAGCTTTTTCGAGCAGTTCCACAGTGGCTTCAAAATCATCTTCGGTTTCGCCCGGAAAGCCTACAATAAAATCGCCGGCAATCGTAATACCCGGCACAATGGCTCTGGCCTTGGCAAGAAGCTCCAGATACCAACGGCTGCTATAGTGGCGATTCATCGCACGCAGGATTTTATCCGAGCCGCTTTGTGCTGGTATGTGCAGATAATTACATACCTTCGGCGAATCAGCCATAACCTGCAGAATCTCGTCGAAGAATTCTTTGGATGGATAACTGGTAACGAATCTGAGCCATTCGATACCCTCAATGTCACTTGCCGCATCGAGCAAATCAGCTAAGCACCAGGTTTTCCGGCCCTTTTTGTATTTGTATGAATTTACCGTCTGGCCTAACAGTGTAACCTGCTTTATTCCCTTAGACGCCAATCTTTTTATCTGTTCGATTATTGCTTCCGGTGGTCGGCAGACTTCCGGGCCGCGAACGTATGGCACAATACAATACGCACAGAAGTTATTACAGCCGCGCATCGCCCGAACATAAGCCTGGGACGGGATTTGCCCAGCACCAATTTTTAAAGAGCTTTGCCGTAATTTATGGTGGTGACGGTTTTTATCTCGCTGGCATTGTGAACGGGTAGTTGATTTGTGAAAATTGGTGCTGGACTCGATGCCGTAGGCGGATTCGAATCTTTCGAGAGTCTGGTTTTGGTTTTCAGAAGTTTTTTGCAGGATTTTTTCCGTTACCGCCAGGCGTTTTTCATTTTTTTCAAAAGCCTGTTTTAGAAGGTCGGCTATTTGCGGGATTTGTGTCGGGCCGCAAACTATATTGACCGCTTCGTGTTCGAGCAGTTTGTCACCGAGCCGTTGTGCCATGCAGCCGATGACGCCGACCACCATTTCAGGCCGAGACTTTTTTATGTGTTTTAGATGTCCGAGATGCGAAAGGACCCGCTGCTCGGCGTGCTCGCGGACTGAGCAGGTATTGATCAAAACAATATCAGCTTCTTTAACACTTTCGGTCAGAGTAAAGCCCGCCTCTTTAAGCGCAGAGGTCACCAGAGCCGTATCCAGCTTGTTCATCTGGCACCCGAAGCTAAGAATATAGATTTTTTTCACAGCTTTCTCGTTTTTAACCTAACAGATGTAGATAGCTTAGAATGTGTTTTTGTATTAGGTTTTTTTCTTATCAAGAATCAACCGGCCTCCGGAGCCAACATTCTCAGGTGGATTTTCTTTAATTAATACTACGTACACCTGTCTTGGAAGCTTGTAGGTTTTTTCAAGAGCGTCTGTAATTTCCTTGACCAACACTCTTTTTATTTCAACATCTTCTATTTTTGGGCCTTCAATTGTTGCACTTGGCATTTGTACACCTCCTTGATAATCATCCGAAGCTTTTAATACGTGAAGTCATAGTACTTGTAAATAAATTATCTTCCATTTTTGGCTGGCTGCGGCTTCGGCTGGCGGTGTCAGCAAAACTCGGACTACCAACCAGTAGGCCTGCGTTTTGCTTCCTTGCCAGCCTTGTCCTCGCTGGAGCC
>JAIVYN010000250.1:0-5440 GCA_048635425.1 Candidatus Aegiribacteria sp. | reverse complement strand
GTTATCATTTATTATGATTATCTCATAGTCCGTGTAGGTCTGAGCCAAAACGCTGTCTATGGCCTTAGTTACATACTCGGCGCGGTTGTAGGTCGGAATTACTATACTAACTTCAATCATTTATTGCCTTCGAAGCTCTCACCTTATATCTTTTGATGATTGTATTCAAAGTGGGGAAGGTTATTTTGATTTTGAGTTTAATATATTTCCAAAGCCATTCTTTCATTAACGGAAACTGCCGGACTAAATAAACTGCTGTCGAACGACCGTTGGAATTCACGTACTCATGAGCATAATTCAAAGCCAAACTTGCTAAATATCGTTCCAAAGCTTCACGATAGACTTCTGGACAATTGGCCCGTATCGGTTCGGGATCAGTTAGAATAGGAACCAGTGGCTTTGTTTTTCCCTCTATGGTGGAAATACCAACTGTTTCAGAATGATACCACATCAACGGTTCCATCATGCGATATATCTTATGGTTAAATAACAGTTGGAGTTGTAAGTAACGATCTTCACCGCGTTTACATTTCCTCACTGAATAAAAACCACCATATTTATCCATAACATCACGTTTGCACATAAACGTGCAGGTATGCAGCATTGTTAAATAAGTATGTAAATCTGTATGTGAAACATTTTTAGGCAATTGCCAAGGTCCTTCATCAATACCAAAGTTTTTCCAGATGACACTTTTATCTATTCGGAGATCGCCTTCAAAATGTGGCCCAACGACCAAGTCGCAATCGGGATTGTTTTTCAATCCATCGAGATACCCGGCCAGAAAACCTGGCAGCCATTCATCATCTGCATCCAGGAATGCCACATAAGGGGCGGTGCTTTCCTTGATGCCTTTGTTGCGAGCCGCACCTGGGCCACTATTGGCTTGTTGAATCAATCGCAATCGAGGATCATCGTATTTTCGTACTATATCCGGCCCTTCATCCGTCGAGCCATCGTCAACCACAATTAATTCAAAATCCTGGTAAGTCTGTGCAAATACCGAATCTAAAGCGCGCGCAATAAATTTACCTTTGTTGTAAAGCGGAATTATTACACTAATGTCGGGGATAGTCATCGAACCCATTCCACACCCTAATATTACGTTTTGTGTCGTTGGTAGTCCCGGACCCTGCTTACGTTGAGGAACATTCGTCCAAGCTTTCGGAATAGACGGCTAAAGAAGCTTCGCCGACAGCAGAAACGAGTGCAGTCATTCAGATGTTATCGAACTGCTCAGGGCAAAGTACGCGCGATAATCCACTTTGGGAAACACGGTCAATTTCCCTCCAACCGTTGCGTCGAGGATTCGTCGTCCATTTTTCTCAAAAGCAACTTTTGCTACGCGATAGGCAATCTCAGAGCTCTCAAGATCGGGCAACTGCCAGCGAACTCCTTCGCCAAAGTAAATTGGGGAGAAATGATTCGGATCCGGTGTTTCCATGACCGCTTCGCTGTTAGGCTGTCCCTTAGATACGAAATTGTGGTCCACGCCTATGAGCACAATTTCTTCAAAACCCATATAGAACGCAATTTGCATTGCGGCGTACGTTACGGTGTGCCCACCATAAAGCCCATAAGTAGCATCATCTGAAAAAGCACACCCCCGTAGCTCGTTGAAGAAGCTTAGACTGTCGTCTGGCGCAAAATATTTTCGTCCACTGAAGGCGACAAACTTGTGGCAAGAGACCCTATTTTGGATTTCTTTCGCGAATTGCTCCATTACCAACGGCGCACTAACAACAAGATAACTAATGTCGAAGTTAAGCTCCTCTGTTAGAAGGTAAATCCGGTTAAGTCCGAATGTAGTCTCTTTACTCAAGAAGGCCAAATCCATTCTTCGGAGGCTCGGACCATTTCCGATTATTACACATCGCTCGCCTTTGTGTATGTCTTTAAACCTCCTCAACCTCTGGACACTAGCGATTCCGATCGGGGCCCCGTAATAGTGCTGATATCTGCACCATTGACGCCAGAGAGACTGGGCCAGAATATATCTTTCGCCCAAGATTGCTCGCGCAAGTGGTTTAATCAATCTGCCGCCTAACATTTATGTGTTTCTCCAATTTGTCTATTTTTGAATGGACATTTCTGAAGTTTAGACAAGAACTTCGTCTGTTACGGGATTGGTTGGAGCTTCGCCTGAGAGCACTCTGACACAGTCTTCCGCTGCGCCGAGTTCCATAAGGAAACGGCTTTGATGAGCGGAAGCGCCCATGTGCGCCGTTAAAATCACGTTATCGAACCGAGTAAGGGGTCCTTCATAGGGTTCCTCTTCGAATACGTCAATTGCAGCTCCAGAGAGGTGTTTCCAGGTAAGGGCCTCCACGAGTGGTTTTTCGTCCGCGACTTTGCCTCGGGCAAGGTTCACAAGATAGCTGTCACGTGGCATACTTTGTAGTTCCGGGTAACTTACCAGATGATAGTTATTCCGGTTGAGGGGAACATGAATGGTCACCAAATTACATGTTTGGAAAAGCTCTTCCTTGTTAACCCAACTAAGGTTGTACTTCTTTCCGAACTCTATATCAGGTTCCAAATCACAGCCATACAGATTCGGGCGGAAAGGCTGCAAAAGCTTAACGACGCGTTTGCCAATCCTGCCCACTCCAAGAACGCCAATCTTAACCTCGCTGACGAGGAATCCGAGGTAACGGTTCCACGCGCCTTCCCGAACAGACTTATCGGAGTCATGCGTTTTTCTCAGCAAGCTGATGATCTGCGCGACGGTCAGTTCGGCCACACCATCCGCCGGTGCCTCCGGCGTGAAAGTCACCACGATGCCCCGCTTTCGGCAGATTTCAAAGTTGATATTATCGAGGCCAACACCAACGCGAGAGATTACTTTGAGATTACGTGCTGATTCGATTATTTCTTGCGTATATTGCTCAGTACCTGCTACAAGTCCATAAGCATCCCGTACAAGGTCCGGGACTTCATGTGCCTTGAGTCGTCGCCCATATGGGTTGTAGCGAACTTCCCACCCCTGTTGTTCAAGTACCCGACGCGGTTTCTCGCCACAGGCACCAAAAGGATGGGTCGTTACCTGAATAATTATTTTACTCATTATCGAATTCCCAGCGGCTACTGATGGGCATACCCAGCCAACATCTCGGCCAGGCGAAAAGTGTACTCATCGTCGATGTCAATGGATTCTATATGGTCTGTTTCGTACATCAGAGGCTTATCACCAATCCGGCGTTCGTGCTTCTCGAAAGACTCCCGGGTAAAAATATACAGGCAAGAATTCTCTTCGTACACCGGCGGTAGATCCTGAGTCCGGATCAATTCATTCGGATTATGGTTTATGGGTTCCCCGTCAGCAGTGTACAGTCGGGTTTGAAAGCGATTCACTGTAAAGAGTGAATCATACTCTTCCGATCTGGCAAATGCACGAAGCGCATCGGAGATCGTTTTGGAACGAAGAAGAGGGTTGGTCGCGTGGGTCTGAAGATAAATATCCGAAGCAACTTGGGACATATCGTAGGCGATCAGCTTGTTCATGCTCACAAAGTCACCCTGCAATTCTTTTGGGCGTTCAATCACATGAACCTTTGGAAAAAGAGACTTGGCCTCTTCAGCAATTCTCTCGCTGTCGGTGTTAACGACAATTCTATCGATCGTGTAAGTTTCTTCCAACGTACCCAGAATGTGGTGAAATAACAGCTTTCCAGAAAAAGACCTTGTGTTTTTGCCGGGTACACGCTCACTGTGTTCCTTCATTGGAACAAGTGCAGCTACTTGCTGGTTGAATATCATTTTAGCTCTCCTTGGTCGTCCGACCAAACAAATAACAGCTATTTCCCTATCGGATTTGCCGACGGATTTCGGCCAGGCCATCCACGCACGCCCGATGAAGCATGGTGATATCGAGACTATAGGCAATCAACCTATATCCTTCTTTATAGCGTCTTAGTACTTCAGCAACGTCCGGCTGTACCACATGGATGCCGGGCACAATTCCATGTCTTTTGCAGGCCTCGAGGATTCGCCGCATTGCCTTCTGCATATCCGGATGCTCAAATTGGGCAGTGATGCCCATAGAAGCCGTTAAGTCGTATGGGCCAACGAACACAGCGTCTACACCAGGAACCGACAAAATCTCATCGATATTTCGCACACCCTCGATATGCTCAATCTGCACACAAACCAAAGTCCGGTCATTCGCATCTGCAATCGCCTCATCAAAGTGCATCCCGTACATATTGGCCCGACAGAAGCCCACACCTCTCTCACCCTCAGGTGGATACTTGACCGCCCGGACAAGTTCTCGGGCTTGTTCAGGAGAATTGATGAGGGGTGCAATCACGCCAGCCGCACCGACATCCATAAATCGCTTCGTAACCGCATAGTCGTTGCTGGGCAGGCGCACCAGTGGGGCACAATCGGGATTGCCTGACCGAATCGCCTGGAACAGCATCTGGGCCTGTGGTACATCCACAGCCGAATGCTCCGCGTCCACGGTCAGGAAGTCAAAGCCGGCTGCGCTCATTAGCTCCGCAGTAACCGGGCTAAGGGTGTTTACCCAGCTTCCAACAGCGCAACGACCAGCTTGCAATGCGTTTCGTAAATCGTTCACAAGGATTCCTCCCAAGGGCCGGAATAGCGCCGGAGCACATTATTTTCGCAAGTTAGTGTGTATCCCATAAATATATAAGAAGTTTTGTCTGTGATGAGCATCATAAGGAATATGTGAGAAATTACTTTTTGTATCATTCTCTCTCGCTAAGATCAGCTCTCGTACTTAAGAAAATATTTTCTAAGATTTTGGCTCTAATCATTATATCGAATCTTTAGAACGCCACAACTCTGACTTAAGCCTTGCCTGAAATAACATTTTCTTTACCGCGAGTTTAAATTCTCTTTTGGCTTCACGCAACCAGCCGGTAAGTAGTTGGAAACGACGTACTTTCAATCCTTTTTGGTGCATATAGCCAAGGGACCTTTTTACAAAATAATCTACTGTCATGCGTTCTGTGGGAACTTTATGCAGCACATACGCTCCAGCTACGAATCTTCTCCTGAAACGGGAATCTCCCAGATACCACTCCTCACCGCCAACCATTAATTCTCCTTTCCGTCCATGCGTGGGGTCATGTGGGTTTCGCAATAGTATCTCCCGTGAAACCGCCATATTCCCTCCAAGAAAATATTCACTGTCTTCCAGCCAGCGGTCAGACTCACCAAAGTGCTTTAAACTCCATTGTACCCAATATGAATAATCTAACTCTTTTGGAGGCTGAACAGAAAAAAGAGGGAGGATATTTCCTCCAATCACATCTGGCTTATGTTCCTCAATGCACCTAATATAGTGTTCCACAAGCCTTGTATTCGCAATTGCATCATCATCAATAAAAAATACGTATTCGCCATTACTTTCCTTCGCAGCGCGATTCTTAGCGTGCGAAAGTCCTATGTTCGGCTCCTCAAACAATTTTAT
>JAIVYN010000249.1:0-5456 GCA_048635425.1 Candidatus Aegiribacteria sp. | reverse complement strand
CAGGCAGGCAAGCTTAGCGATGAAAAATGGAGCAGCCTGAAATTATGGTACAACAAACCCGCTCAACAGTGGACAGAGGCATTACCTGTCGGAAACGGACGGCTTGGAGCGATGGTTTTTGGCGGAGCGGAAAACGAGCAAGTGCAGCTTAATGAAGATACCCTCTGGGCAGGTAATCCTATTGAACGGGACCGTGTTGGTGCTTACAAACATTTAGCCGAGGCTCGGAATTTAATATTCGAAGGAAAATACACCGAGGCCCAGCGGATAATGCAGCGGGAGTTTATGGGCCCACGGATTATTCGCAGCTACCAAACGCTCGGAGATTTGAGACTCCGATTTGAGAACAGCCGGCCCGTAACCGACTACCACCGCCAGCTCGACCTCGACACGGCGATTGCCTCTGTTACCTATCGTGCCAACGACGCCACCTTTACCCGCGAGGTCTTTGCCAGCCCTGTGGACCAGTGCATTGTCGTTCGCCTTTCGTGCGATAAAGCCGGGCAGATTGCATTCGATGCAAATCTTTCCCGACCTGAGGATTTTACCGTCGAAACCGTCGCACCGGACCATATCGTAATGAAAGGCCAGGCTACACAGGAGGGTGAGCATAAAGGCGTCAAATACGAAACCCATTTGCGGATTATTCCCCAGGGCGGCAGTTTAACTGTAACCAACGATGGCCTGCGACTGGAAAAGGCCGACACGGCAATGCTGCTGATAGTCGCAGCCACTAATTATCGCGGCGACAATCCGAAAGCTCTATGTGAAACGCAAATGGCTTCGGCCGCAAAGAAAAAATATTCCGAGCTTCGACAAGCTCACGTGGCTGAGCACAGGCGTCTGTTCCGAAGGGTGGCGCTGAATCTGGGTGTTACGAATGCGGCGGACAAACCGACGGATGAGCGCCTGGCAGCAATGAAGGCCGGTGCCGACGACCCGCAATTTTGCGCCCTTTATTTTCAGTTCGGACGTTATCTTTTAATCTGCAGCTCCCGGCCCGGTTGTATGCCGGCCAACCTTCAAGGCATCTGGAACAATCACATAAAAGCTCCCTGGAACTGCGATTACCATATCAATATCAACGTTCAGATGAACTATTGGCCGGCGGAGGTATGCAACCTGTCCGAATGTCACGAGCCGTTCTTCGACCTTGTGAGCAACCTGCGACCACGAGGCCGAAAGACCGCGAAAGACGTTTACGGCTGTCGCGGATTCGTCGCACATCACACTACCGATGCGCAGTGGTGGACCAGCCCCATCGGAAATGTGGGATACGGAATGTGGCCCACCGGCGCTGCGTGGTGCAGCCGGCACCTGTGGGAACACTACCTGTTCGGCGGCGACCGTGAATTTCTGGCAAAACGGGCATATCCCGTTATGAAAGAAGCAGCCGAGTTCTTCCTCGATTACCTCGTCGAAGACCCGAAAACAGGAAAGCTGGTTTCCGGCCCGTCGATTTCACCCGAAAACCGGTTTCGCACACCCGACGGCAAGAACTCCAATCTCACAATGGGTCCTGCTATGGATCAGCAAATAATCTATGACCTGTTTACCAACTGCATCGAGGCAGCCGAGGTCCTTGGAATCAACGATGATTTCACGAAGCAGGTAAAGGCCTTTCGCGAGAATTTAGCCGGGCCAAAAATAGGCTCCGACGGTCGATTGTTGGAATGGAATGAAGAGCTGGAGGAACCGGAGCCGGGCCATCGGCACGTATCACATTTATTTGCCCTGCACCCCGGCAGACAGATTAGCCCAACCGGTACGCCGAAACTGGCGGCAGCGGCCCGCAAGTCATTAGAGTATCGGCTGTCGCACGGCGGCGGTCATACCGGCTGGAGCAGAGCGTGGATAATCAACTTCTGGGCCCGTCTGCTGGACGGCGATACAGCCGGCGAAAATGTGCTGGCACTGCTGCGAAAGTCAACTCTGCCAAATTTGTTCGACACTCATCCGCCGTTCCAGATAGACGGCAACTTCGGCGGTACTGCGGGCATCGCCGAGATGCTGCTGCAAAGCCACGCCGGCGAAATATATTTTCTTCCCGCTTTGCCGAAGGCCTGGGCAAATGGCTACGTCAAGGGCCTGCGAGCCCGCGGCGGGTTCGAGGTGGACATCACCTGGAAGAACGGCAAACTGACTAAAAGCGTAATCCGTTCCAGGCTTGGCAATAAATGTAGAATCCGCTCCGCAACGCCGGTCGAGCCGGGCTGGTTCGGGTCCAAAGTTAAAACTGTCCGGCAGTCAGTTATTGAGTTCGAGACGGAAATCAACGGTACTTATACCATCTCAGCTAAAAAATAAGGACATTCGAACCGGCAAGATAGGTAAAATATCAGGTGCAAATCCCCCGCTACTCGCCTTCGTGGGGATGACCAAAAAAACTGTATTTTTGGTCATTTTTTTGTTGACTATTGTTTGAAAAATGTTAAAATACCCGCATGTTAGCCAGCAGGCTAACATAAACCGCCAGTAGGCGAAGATGACATTTCAGTTTGCATGTCTTAAGCTGCAGCGCAGCAAGGACTTAGAGCCAGCCGGCCCGGCCAAACTTTTCCCCGAAGGTCGTAGTCGGGGATCCAGATTAACCAACGTCGCAGATCCACCGTCGTATGGCGGAACCAATATTCAATAATCAATAAGAAAGGGTATAGTGGGGAGCGGAAATCAGCACAACATGGAATCAGAAAGGGATCGCCCTGATAACCTGATATTCTGATAATCACTTCCTGATAACCCGGTAACCCGATGACCGATACGCAATACGCAATACTCGATACGCAATACGCAATACTCGCCAACTGTTGTCTGTGGTCTGCCAACAGCCCCTCTACAACTGTAGAGGATTCTTTACAAATCGGCCCTTTTATGCAAAACAAACCCAATTTCCGAAAAAGTCAAATGAACGTAAACATCTATTACACAAAGGTATATAAAAATGAAACCGCCTCAGGCTCCGGAAAAAACAAACCCAATTCAAACCCAATCAAACCCAATTTCAAAAAAGCCAAAATGAATGTAAACTTAACTTTAACAAAGGATTACAGAAAAAAAGATGATTTCGTAGTCCGAATAAACAAACCCAATTCAAACCCAATTTCTGTAAGGCCCAAAATGAGCGCAAACTTATATGTTATAGAGGATTATGAAAATGAAACCGCCTTCCGGCTACAAAAAAACAAACCCAAACAAACCCAATTTCCGAAAGGCCAAAATGAACTTAGAGCTTATCCGAATAACCGGGTCGTTATGAGGCCGAGCGAAAAGTTCGAGGCCAAGGCGGCAGGACAAAAATGCTCGGAGGCGTGGTTTTCTCCACGTCGAGAACATTTTTGGCCGACAACGCAGGCATCGAACTTTGCAGCCGGCCGCAATAGAACGGGTTATTTGGATAGGCTCTTAACATCGCTCGCCGGAAAATCTGGCCACACCCTTTTTATATCGCCGGCCACAAAAATATTGATGAACACCTAAACTCACAATATACTACTGCGCGGACCTGATAGTTCGTTTTTCAAATTTTCAGGAGATCGATTATGCAGATGCGACAATTGGGTTACACTGATTTGAAACTTACTACCGTAGGCTTAGGCACCTGGGCGATGGGCGGGCCCTGGCAGTTCGGCTGGGGACCACAGGACGACGATGAGGCCATTGCCGCAATTCCGGCCGCGCTCGAAACAGGTATCAACTGGATAGACACTGCGCCTGTTTACGGGCTGGGACATTCCGAAGAGCTTGTTGGAAAAGCACTGAAGGCAACAAGCCAAAAACCAATCATAGCAACAAAATGCAGCCTGCTTTGGAATGAAAAAAAGGAAAAAGTAAGCTGCCTGAAAGCTCAAAGTATTCGTAAGGAATGTCACGCCAGCTTAAAAAGACTCGGCATTGAGACAATAGACCTTTATCAGATGCACTGGCCCGAGCCGGAAAAAGATATCGAGGAGGCCTGGGAAGAAATGGCCGCGCTGGTTCAGGAAGGAAAAATCCGATTCCTCGGCGTATCGAATTTTAACGTCGAGCAAATAAAACGCCTTCAGAAGATTCATCCGGTCGCCTCAGTTCAGCCGCCTTACAGTATGCTCCACCGGGAGGTTGAAGATGAATTGTTAGACTACTGTTCTCAAAACAATATCGGCGTTGTCGCATACAGCCCGATGCAGAGAGGCTTGCTAACGGGTAAATTCAGTCAGGAACGACTGGCGGATTTACCCCTGGACGACCATCGAAGAAGGAACCCTGATTTTCACGAGCCCAAATTTACCGCCACATTAGAGCTTGTTGAACAGCTCCGGACTATTGCAGAACGTAATAGTAAGACATTAGCCCAACTGTCTATTAGCTGGGTCCTTCGCCGGCCCGAAGTTACCGCCGCCATTGTCGGAGCACGCAAGCCCCAGCAGATTATCGAAACGGCCCCGGCATCAGACTGGGATTTGAACAAAGAGGATATCGAACATATTGAACAACTCTTAGCCGTCCGTAAGGACTCCCTAGGAGAACGTCAGGCAAAACTCAGTACTTAATAAGCCTAAACACAGAGAATAAAATGGCAAAAAAAACTCGAAACTCGAAACCCGAAACTCAACATTATGTAAGCCCTCTCGTAGAGAGAAATGCCTCAAGGGAAATGGCTGAGCTTTTCGGAGCACAAAAAAAGTTCAGCACCTGGCGCAGGCTCTGGCTGGAACTGGCAAAGGCGCAAAAAAAACTTGGCCTGGACATAAAACAGAACCAGATAAACCAGATGGCCAAACGCCTTGATAATATTGATTTCAAAAGGGTAGCCCGCTACGAAAAGGAATTCCGTCATGATGTTATGGCGCATATCTATGCCTTCGCCGATGTCGCACCAAGGGCTGAGCCGATTATCCATCTCGGGGCGACAAGCTGCTATGTCGGTGACAACGCAGATTTGATTATAATGCGGGAAGCGATGCAGCTAATCGCAGGCAAATTAGCGGCGGTAATAAATCTGCTGAGTAAATTCGCAAAGAAACATCGTGCGCTTCCCACATTAGGCTTTACGCATTATCAGCCGGCCCAGTTGACCACCGTCGGCAAAAGGGCAACGATGTGGTGCTACGAGCTCACGATGGATTTGCAGGAAATCGAGCATCGGCTTGAAACGCTGCCGTTTAGAGGAGTCAAAGGCACCACCGGCACACAGGCCTCTTTCTTAGCACTTTTCGAAGGTAAGCACAGCAAAGTCAAACAGCTCGACAAACTCGTTACCGATGCGTTCGGCTTCAAAAAAACCTGCGCCGTAACCGGCCAGACATATCAGCGAAAAATCGATGCCCTTATCGTCAACACTTTAGCTTCAATCGCACAATCAGCACACAAGATGTGCAACGACATTCGACTGCTCGCAAACCTAAAAGAGATTGAGGAACCATTTGAAAAGACGCAGATTGGTTCTTCAGCGATGGCTTATAAAAGGAATCCGATGC
>JAIVYN010000248.1:0-5517 GCA_048635425.1 Candidatus Aegiribacteria sp. | reverse complement strand
GGGTCTAACTACAAGGAAGCTACTAGTAACTGGATGTCCTTTTTTATCTATCAATGCCTTTACCCGCCATGGACCTCGGCTTACTGGGGCGTAATTAACTAAAAGCTGAGGGACACCTGTTTTAGTCCCCCATCTTTTACGGCTGATGAGTCTCGGGTCAAGATTCAAGAACCATTTTTCTGGTTCTTCAGTTATCTTGATATTCTCATTGAACTTTGCAAATCCCTCGATTCCGCCTGGAAACTTGCTTTTTCTTTGTGTGGTAAATCCTTCTAGTGACCTTCTCGCAATATATGAAAATCCCTGTCCCACATCCGCAAAAAGACAAAGTCGGGGGAATGATACGCAATACTCCCAGACACGGGCAAGTTCGGGAATACGCAGATCATAATTATCCACATGTTCAAAACGAAGTTGCGAGATTACTTCTGTGGATGCCCTGTAACGATCTCTGAAGTCGGCTAAAGTTTTTTCTCTTACCCTGATGAATCTTGTTTTATCACTAACTTTTTTGGAAGTTCGCTTTCGTCCCAAGACAACGGCGGATTCATGATCGGCTGAAGCAAAAACATTATCAGGCAAGACACATATTTCATATATTTCAAAATCTTCAACCAACATTTTTCGTAATGGGATAGCATTGACACTTTTTAGAAAACCCCGAGGAAGAATCACGCCAAATACCGAGCGACTTGGCATAAAGGGTAATGTCCGACTGAGCACTTCAGCAGCTTTGTTGCCGTACTCTAAAGTAATACTTTTTTCAGCGTAACTGGATTTTTCTTCTACCGTAAAATTCTGGAAGGGCGGATTACACAACAAAACAGTGGCGTTGCTCGCTGCTTTTGAGAGAACCTGCCTTTTATAAACATCTGCAGGCAATAACTGCCAACCGTTTGGATTTGGAACATCAGCCAAAGTCAACGATAACCTCGCAATCTCCCTTGCAAAAGAATCCACTTCTACGCCCACCAGATGATCTTTGAGGTAATTGTGGCGTTTCTTGAGGTCACTTTCGTCAATCATCTCTCGAAGCAGACGAGCAGCCGAGATCAAAAATGGAGCATGTCCACAAGTTGGTTCCAACACTACACGATTCTGCGGGGGAATCTCCTCAATCCATGAAGCAAGTTGCCACACTATATAATCCACCAAATATGAGGGAGTGGCATGAATCCCTAATGCTTTTCTTATGTCTTTCGTAATAAGGGTGTTTTCGTAAACATACGCAAGCGATTCAATGGTTAAATGTCTTAAGCTGCCAATTTTTTTAAGCAGCTTTGCAGCTGCTTTCAGTCCAATTTCCTGCTTTAGAGTTACTTTATCTATTGGCTGTCCTGCATTGTAATGGTTATGGACTTTTCTTAATGTTTCAGATACATCGTCCATGTTTAGATCAGAGAACTCTGGAACTTTTTTGTCTGTTAGGATTTTTGCAGCCAATAACCGAAAAACTGACTGAAACAACCATCGCCCTAAATCCTCATCTATATCTGGCTTTCCAAGTTCGCTATGAAGGGCATCGCACATCCTTCTTATTAGCTTCGACAGATGGTCACCCATTTCATGTTCAAAAAGCGGCATCAGCCCAACATCTACAAAAGTTAGTTGATACTGAGGATCCAGGCGACCGAGAGTCTTAGCACGGTAGATATTTCCTGGAGCAAATTCTTCACAGTGCTCCTTGAAAAAATTAGCAACTTTATCAGCCGATACCTTGTCTTCGAGCGTGGGTCTTTGAGTTGTGAAACTCCACCACTGAAGTTCTTCTCGGCAACATGTAAAAAGAATCGGAGCCCCAAATCCACGGTAGTCCGTAACCAACTTTTCAAGGGATTGCTCAGTCAACAAATCCGCATCTATTCCTGCAACACATGCGCTTCGAGCGTCGTAGGTTTGGTGTGCAAACCCAGCCAAATGGACCTGATGGGAGCCGGAAGCGTCTACATAGGCATAGTTCTCTTGCAAAAGAGGGACGCGATAGCCGCACTTTTCCAGGTATGGACGCAGTTCTCGAGTTGTAATAAGTTTCTCACTGATAAGTACTCATCTCCTTTAACGCCCGACTTTTATATGCCGAAAAACTCGGCCACACACTCTAATTATCGTTAATGTTAGCTTTCCTACGTTAATTTTGATACATTCCTAACTTCAGTAATACAATATCCAACCTCGCTATCGCCGTCAATCAAAAGAATTCCGCACTAATCTGTGAAAATTGTGCCCGCGGAGGCGGATATCCGTGGTTAGAAAATTAGCTAATTTGCGAGTTTTTTTTCTTGACCCATCTGCGAAAATGCCGTATTATAATATACAGTAAGCAACTGTTGACGAATTAGATTGTGGGTTGTCCCGTATCTTCCTTGATGGTTTATTCTTACTTTGCAAAGGGACATATAAAAGGGAAAAGTTTGTAACTCTTTTCTCTAACGGTAGTTAAGTTGCAAAGACACTTTTAGCGCCTGTTGTAACACCGAGGGCTAAAGTTTGATTTTGAGTTGTTGATAAGGCGTTGAGAAGTGAATTTAGCGTGAAACGAAATCTGCTTGAAAAAGCGTTCGCTTACCGATGAAGGAGTATTGGTATTGAGTATAAAATCAGCCTATTACAAGAAAAAAATATATCTTCTAATGCCGAAGATGCCCCAATCAGAGGAGATTTTGGCACTAAGTAGCTGATTCTACGCTCTTGCGCAAAGGATTTCGTAACTCACAGCCCTTTCTTTGAGGCTTTCCTGCCGTAAATCCCGCAATCTACCTTTTGAGAGTCGTTTTGTAATTCTTTGAAAAATGCGAGTGAAAGGTAGGAAATATGAACACCATAATCATGGGACTCGGGACGCTGCCGACCGCGGCGATTACCGTTATTGCATTTGTTCTGGGAATTTGCCTGACTGTCATAATGTATCAGATGATTTCCAGAGCGAAGGCCAAAACCTTCGAGAGCGACCTTCAGCGGCAGATTGAAGGTGCTAAGAGAGAAGCGGAGAACATAATTAAGTCGGCCCAGATTGACGCTGCCGCCGAGACCATCAAGAAAAAAGAGCAATTTACATCTGAGGCCAGTAAAATCCGTGCTGAGCAGCACGAGACCGAAATGAGGTTGACCAAGCGCGAGGATGCACTTGACCGCCAGGCAGAACTGCTCCAGCAGCGCGAAAAATCGTTGAAACATCAGCAAAAAGAGATTGATAGAAGACTACACAATATTAGTCTCAAAGAAAAACAGCTTTCTGTGCTGATGGCACAGCAGAAAAATCAGCTGCTCAAAATCACCGCGATGAACATTAACGAGGCCAAGGAGCTGCTCTTGAAGCGCCTCGAAGACGAGTGCGAGTACGAGATGTCGGCTGTGATTCAGCGCAAGGTTGAGGAATCCACCGAAACCGCCGACGAAAAAAGCAGGGAGGTAATCAGCTCCGCCATTCAACGCTATGCCGCTGAGCATACCTGCGAAGTAACTGTCTCGACCGTCGAGATTCCGAATGACGATATGAAAGGCAGAATTATCGGCAGGGAGGGACGTAATATTCGTGCCTTTGAAAAAGCCACCGGCGTAGATGTCATCGTCGATGACACCCCCGGGATGATTGTCGTCAGCGGTTTCAGCCCCGTCAGGCGAGAGGTCGCCCGTCTTTCTATGGAAAGGTTGATTCAGGACGGCAGGATCCATCCGTCCCGAATCGAGGAGCTTGTTGCACAGACCAAAAAAGATGTCAACCATAAACTCCTGCAGATCGGCAAGGACGCCGCCGTCGAGACCAACATCAGAGGATTGAGCAACAAGGTGCTGAGTTTGATAGGTGCTTTGAGCTATAGAACAAGTTACGGCCAAAACGTTCTTCGCCATAGTATCGAGGTTGCGTTTCTATCACAGGTTATGGCTGAAGAGCTCGGTCTGGATGGCTCGATAGCAAGAAGAGCGGGATTTCTGCACGACATCGGCAAGGCCATAGATCATGACGTTGAAGGCAATCATCCCACTATAGGTGCAAATTATCTCAAGCGTTTCAGCGAATCGCCCGTGGTGCTGAATGCCGTGGCGGGACATCACGGTGACGTCGTGGCGGACAATCCTTATACACCGCTGATTGCCGCGGCCGATGCGGTGAGTGCGTCCCGTCCTGGTGCCCGAAGAGAAACGCTCGAGCGATATATTAAACGACTGGAAAAACTTGAGGAGATTGCGGGCGGCTTTAAGGGCGTTGAAAACGCATACGCAATTCAGGCCGGCCGGGAAATCCGCGTCATTGTCAGCGCCGAGCAGGTGGACGACGAGGCTGCTATGAAAATTGCACGTGACATTGCCAAAAAGGTTGAAGATGAGATGACCTATCCCGGCGAAATCCAGGTAACGCTGCTGCGTGAGGTCCGCTGCGTCGAATATGCGAAATAACGGTCGTATATACAACATACGAAACACGAATTATGAAACTGAATGTTCTATGTATTGGTGACATAGTAGGTCGGCCTGGCAGACGTATTATTGCCGATAAGCTAAAGCGGCTGGTTAGAGAGCTGGAGATTGACTGCGTAATAGCCAACGCTGAAAACGCCGCCGGCGGCTCCGGCCTGACACCACAAATCTATAACAAGCTGCTGCGGTACGGCGTAAATCTGATAACTTTGGGCGACCATACTTACCGCAAAAGAGATATAATCAAAACATTAGAAACAACTGAGAATATTGTTCGGCCGGCAAATCTTTCCGAACACGCAGCCGGCAGGGGGGTTGCAATTTATACAACCACTAAAGGGCCGACCGTGGCGGTGGTTGCTCTGATAGGGCGTCTTTTTATGAAAGGTGCCGACTGCCCTTATAATGCTATTGACAGAATCCTGCCGCAGCTTGAGCCCAAGGCCGAGGTTATAATCGTTGACTTTCACGCCGAGGCCACAAGCGAAAAAATCGCGATGGGCTATCATCTTGACGGCAGGGCCAGCTTGTGCTTCGGCACTCACACCCACGTGGTGACAGCCGATGAAAGAATCCTGCCCAAAGGCACCGCGTACATTACAGATATCGGGATGACCGGAGCACACGATTCGGTGCTCGGCCGAGGCGTCGAGAACGTCTTAAAGTCGTTTAGGACACAGATGCCGTTTCCGTTTGAAATAGCGACGGGCGATGTGAAAATGAACGCAATTTTAGTTACTGTTGACAGCAACACAAAAAAGGCTGAGGGCATCAAGCGAATCAGAGTTGACGCCGAGACCAAAGAATCGACAGGCTACGATAGCGACGATGGCAAGCCGGAATACTTCAATAACAACTTCTAAATTCGTATAGCGGCCCGGTTAGAAAGTGAAAAAGGCTATGCGCCTTACTTCTAACAGGCTAAATATTGCGTATTGCGCAAACGCTCCAATTGCTTCGTAAAACTAAGCATCGGGAACGAAGGCGTCGAGGGCTTCTTGCTCAGGTATTTCCAAATCGTAAGAATGAGATCGGCTAACGAAGTTCTCACATGTTCTTTGTTTCTTGTGAAGCAAAAGGTTATTGCCGAACTAAGTGCAT